>DASYFA010000365.1:0-6966 GCA_036498705.1 Paenibacillus sp. | reverse complement strand
GAAAGAACGGCAGCCCATTGGGAATTTGAAAGAGCCTGTAATCTCCTCCACCTTAGGCACAGATATGATGTCTGGATACATGCGCAACGTACTGCATTTTAAGGCCAACTGCTTAATATCATAGTTCGGATCGCCATGCTTCAGGTTGACGCCATCCTCGATGGCAAAGATCAGTTTCGGGAAAATAGCTGTCTTTCCATCTCTGCCTAGACCACGAATTCGATTCTGTAGAATAGAAATCTGAATTTGGCGCTCCGCCCAGGATAAGCCTCGGCCAAAGCCGAACGTGCTAAATGGCGTCTGCCCATTAGCGCTAACGAGTGTGTTAATCTCGTATTCAAGAGATTGGAAGGCGTCGAAGGTTTCCTTCTCCGTCAGCTTCTTCGCATATTCAAGACAGCGTGGATACTTCGCATGTAGCTCCCCATTCTCCCAAGCGATATCGAGCTCGTTGATCTCGGACTCATCCAGCATATAGAGCCATTCCAAGCCCCTGTGATAATGCTTCTTGAATGATTCCAGAACATAAGGCGCCAGAATTTTATCGATTTCATTAATCGTATTTCCACCGTAAATATGACTTGCCACCTGAGCAATAATCTGAGCAGTAATGGCTGTCGCCGTAGTAATCGATTTTGGCGTCTCAATCTGAGCATTGCCGAGCTTGAAACCATTCTCGAGCATCCCTTTCAGATCGATCAACATACAATTGTAGATAGGAAAATATGGACTGTAGTCCTGATCATGAAAATGCATATCACCACTATTATGAGCCTCGACCACATGTTTAGGAATCATATAAGTCTGGGCGAAATCCTTGGCCATAATTCCGGCTAGCAAATCGCGCTGTGTCGGAATCGTCGCTCCATCTTTATTGGAGTTCTCCTTCAGCACCTCTTCATTCGTCAGCTCGAGTAATCCGAGCACCTTGCGATCCAGGCTACTGCGCTCGCGCCGCTTCAAGGTTCTGACCTCACGATAGCCGATATACGCCTCGGCGACGTCTTTTCTTCTACTATTCATAAGTGCAGATTGAACTTCATCCTGAATATGTTCAATATCCACTTTATCAAGCTTGGAGATCTTGTGCGTCACCTTGTCCGTTAATTTATGAGCAAGCTCCAAATCTACTTTCTTTTCCGTATGGTTCATGGCTGCGCAAATCGCATCGATGATTTTCTGCTGATTGAACGCAACCTCTGAACCGTCTCGTTTAATTACTAGCATTAAGTTCATCCTTCGTACAAATTTTTATGAATACCCTTCTGCTAAGGGCCAAACCAACGGTTATCAAACATGCCCAGAGAGTATAACACAATGAAAAAATTTGTACGGTGATGATGAACACTTGACAAACGGTCATAAAGAAGATACAAATTACGATTACCTTATCTCGATCTCTTGATCATATTGATAGATTAATGATGGACTATCTGGATCATGATGCTTCAATGTCTTGTCCACCGCTTGTTCACTTTGCACCGCATAGCAATACATACAGTTGAACTTGCAAGTGTTGTATACCCCTACGTCCACCGATTCGACACATTGACAGGCTCCCCGCTGATTTTTGTCCTTACGGGCATGAATATCTCTGCCAAGCAGCGTAGAGATCAATTCCCCATCCACACAGCTCCCATGCTGAATGCCGCAATGAGCAAGCTCTACAGGCTCAGCGCAGGTCTCAACCTGCATTCCGTTAGCATGACCAATACGACTTAACTGCTCCGCCATCGCTTCAAGCTGATCCTTATATTCCGGCTGCGTAATATCTGTGAAAGAAACATCATTCAAGCTTGGCTGCTTTTTTATTTTATTCTCCGTCTTTCCATAGAAATCCATAAAGCTGATTACTAGTCGATGCGTGTATGAGTTTAGACGCTGTGCCAAAGCTTCGATCCGCTGTAAATGATATTCCACCGGCGTCAAGCTGCTAATAATGATTGGATCGTAGCGCCATATTACCCGATTTGAACCGATTTGCTGACTTAGCTGCTTGAAGACCTCCACTCTGCTGTCCAACGGCGGAAGGTTAGGTTCGAATTCGGACGAATAGTCATTTAACGTGAATTGAAAATAATAATTATAGCCCTTGGCATCCAATGTAGACAGATGCTTCAAAAAAGGCCGTGGATTTTTCGTCCAGAATACAATCATATCCACATCCTCCGGCTTCAGGCTAAAGCCGCTGACCTGCTTCGTATTGAACGGATTCACCCTATAGAAGTAGCCTTCCTCAATCCTCTTCATGAACCATTCTCCAAAAAAAGCGGGAATATCCGTCCTTCTGCTGGCGCTAATGATCAATCTGTCCACCTGCCTTCCTCTAGATTCTATTCTCCTTATTCTAAGAGTTCCCCCATTCCGAAAACAACTATAACTAAAGTTTCCATTCATGATTTACATATATTTACACATCTGATCATTATAAAGATTCAAATAATGCTACACTAAGTTCATCTTAAATAAATGGAGGCGTTGTACATGCGGCAATTCAATAATCAAATGACGAAAGGAACATTCCATCTAATGAATAAAATAGTGAGGTTATACGATGAAAACAATAAATATAGGGGTACTTGCCCATGTTGACGCTGGAAAAACAACTTTGACGGAACGGATCCTTCTTGAGACTGGAATTATCCGCTCAGTTGGCTCCGTAGATAAAGGAAATACGGTAACGGATTCCTTGGAATTAGAACGGAAAAGGGGAATCACCATTAAAGCATCTGCGGTATCCTTCTGGATCGGCGACGTTAAGATCAACCTGATTGATACGCCGGGTCATGCCGATTTTATCTCCGAAGTAGAGCATTCCCTAAGCGTCTTGGACGGGGTAATTCTCGTCATATCAGCTGTCGAGGGGGTACAAGCGCAAACCAAAGTTCTGATGAACACATTAAACAAGCTTCAAATTCCGACCATTTTGTTCATGAATAAAATCGACCGTGTTGGCGCGAATTACAATAAGATAATGAAGGAGATCAGACGATTCCTTACAGACGCGGTTATCGAACTGTCGGAGGTCAATAATGAAGGAAGTCCGGCCGTTGCGGTTACAGATTGTCAGCCGGATATGGATCTCTGGGTGGAACGCTTGTCCCTGCATAATGAGCGTCTATTGTCTGACTATATTAACAATGTTGCGATCCAGAACAGCGAGCTATTTACGGAATTATGCATACAAACCCAGACGGCTAAGCTCTACCCCATTCTTGCGGGATCTGCGGCCCTTGGAATTGGTGTAGATCGAGTATTAGAGTATTTGCAGAAGTTCTTCCCGATCAATCTTCATCATGACGAATCTCCTCTTTCAGCTATTGTCTTTAAAATAGGAAAGAACGACGCTGGTGAGAGAATGGTGTACATCAGAGTATATGAAGGCTGCCTAACTATACGTAATGACATCACGGTTCATCATGCGAATTCTGAGGAGACATCCAGCTTCAAAATCAAGAAGCTCGAAACACTAGATCGTGGAGGAAGACTTCCCACCCAATGTGTACACAGTGGGGACATCGCTATACTATTCGGTTCAGATTTACAGATTGGCGATATTCTCGGATGTAGGTCTGAGCAGATGAAGCTCATTGCTTTTCAAGAACCGCCGATTCGAATTCGGGTTGCTTCTCGACAGCCAGCCGAGATCCACAGGCTTCATGAAGCCTTGCTGGAGTTAACGGAGGAAGACCCATTTATTCAATATACACAGAACCCCGCAACCCGCGAAATGAGCATCAAAATTTTCGGGAATATTCAAAAAGAAGTCATTGAAGAAACTTTAAGAAATGAGTTTGACCTCGCGGCGGACTTCTCCAATCCTGAAATCATATGCATTGAGAGGCCGATCAATCCCGGGACCGCAGTCGAATTAATCAGCGAAGCAGATAATCCGTTCTCTGCAACAGTAGGCTTCCGGATTGAGCCCGGTACCCCAGGCTCAGGGCTGCAATATCGTCTGGAAGTGGAGCTCGGTTCACTTCCCTTGCCTTTCCAAAAAGCGATTAAGGAGACTGTTGAAGATACGCTCCGTGAAGGGCTACATGGATGGGAAGTAAGAGACTTAATCGTTATCCTAACACACACAGGATACTCTAGTCCGGTTACAACCGCTGGCGATTTTCGCAGTCTCGTACCTCTAGTTCTAATGGAGGCACTTAATGAGGCGGAGACTCAGGTCTACGAACCTTACCACGACTACTTTCTTCATATTCCAGAATTCAGCTTGAATAAGGCCCTGTCTTATCTGATCCAGCAGCAAGCCACATTTTTGGCCCCCGCAGCTGAATCGGACGGATATTGTCTTCAAGGAACTATTCCGGTACGCAATACTGATTCGTTGAAGCAGGAGTTGTATTCCTTCACGAAGGGGGAAGGCTTCCTCTCTACCAAGCCTGGAGAGTATCATCCCATTAGCGGTACACCTCCAGAAAAATGCAGAAGCCGGCCTAATCCGCTGAATCGTAAGGCATATTTGCTTGATGTCCGTCGTATTATCCAGTGACCCCCTCACCTATCATTTATGCTTCCAATTTAAAGTATCAATAAGATATACTAATAAGGGAACGTCCGTTCCGGATATCAGACTGATTATTGGAGGTTCTAAATTGGATATTACTGAATTTCAACACTGGGTAAAGCAGCACTACAAGGACCGTGGCTGGTCGGATCTGGACATATTCATACGCATCGGCTTTCTAGCGGAAGAGACTGGCGAGGTAGCACGAGCAATACGAGCACTCGAGATCGGCAGAGACCGGCCTGATGAGGTCGAAGGCACATTTGAGGAGAACAGACAGGAATTGATTGAAGAATTAGGAGATGTGCTCGGGAATTTGATGATTATTGCGAACAGATACGACATCTCTCTGGAAGACATATTTCTATCCCATCAAGCGAAATTAAAGAGCAGATACTCTAATGAAGGAGTGAAGTCCGAACTATGAAAAGTATAGCAGTATATTGCGGCTCCAGCATTGGAGCATCCCCAGTGTATCAAGAGGCAGCACGGGCATTAGGCTATGAACTGGCTGAGCGCAGCATCTCACTGATCTATGGCGGTGCAAGCGTCGGTCTCATGGGCGAAGTAGCCAGCTCTGTACTAGAGAGAGGCGGACATGCTATCGGAGTTCTCCCTGGCTTCCTGCAAAATCGAGAGATCGCTCATACCACCTTGTCAGAGCTAATCATCGTGGACTCCATGCATGAGAGAAAAGCGAAGATGGCTGAACTCGCGGATGGATTTATCGCACTGCCAGGTGGTCCTGGAACGATGGAAGAATTTTTCGAGGTACTGACTTGGGGGCAATTAGCATTGCACCATAAGCCATGTGGGCTCCTAAACATCAATCACTATTATGACTCTCTTATCGCTCAATTCGATCATATGACCGAGGAGAGATTCATGCACGACAACTACCGCTCCATGGTCATTACAGACACTACACCAAGTGGTATTCTTGAACAATTCGAAAGCTACACTCCACCATCTGGTTAAGACCTATCGGACGGATCAGCGAGCCTAATCATTTCTAAACAACAAACCTATGGTGTATTCACCTTTACTGGTTAGTTCATTTACAAAATATAAGAACCTGTACTCTCTTATCGGGATAGATAAGTAAGTACAGGTTCACTACTACTGTTATTTATTACCTGAATTTTACGTACATTTATTCACTTCTACCTTTTATATAAAAATAAAAACAGACTTGTGAAATTACCCGAAAGTAATTTTACAAATCTGTTCAATTGATGCCGGTGAAGGGACTCGAACCCCCACGGTTTCCCTCACGATTTTGAGTCGCGCGCGTCTGCCAATTCCGCCACACCGGCATATTCAATTATATGGCGCGCCCTAAGAGATTCGAACTCCTGACCTTTTGATTCGTAGTCAAACGCTCTATCCAGCTGAGCTAAGGGCGCATGAGTTCAAACAGTGCGGAAGACCAGACTTGAACTGGTACGATAGTCACCTACCGCAGGATTTTAAGTCCTGTGCGTCTGCCGATTCCGCCACTCCCGCAAAATTTGATGGAGGCGCCACCCAGATTTGAACTGGGGATAAAGCTTTTGCAGAGCTGTGCCTTACCACTTGGCTATGGCGCCATAATATAGATGGAGCGGACGACGGGAATCGAACCCGCGACCCTCGCCTTGGCAAGGCGATGCTCTACCGCTGAGCCACGTCCGCATATTAAATACTGGGGATATAGGATTCGAACCTATGAGTGACGGAGTCAAAGTCCGTTGCCTTACCGCTTGGCTAATCCCCAATAATATTCATTTAAAAATAAATGGGGCGATCGATGGGACTTGAACCCACGAGTGCCGGAGCCACAATCCGGTGCGTTAACCCCTTCGCCACGACCGCCATAATAATATATATTCACTTTTTTTAAAAAAAATGGCAGGGGCAGCAGGAATTGAACCCACACCAAAGGTTTTGGAGACCTTTGTTCTACCTTTAAACTATGCCCCTATAAAACTGGTGGAGGCTGATGGATTCGAACCACCGAACTCGTAGAGAGCAGATTTACAGTCTGCCGTGTTTAGCCACTTCACTAAGCCTCCAGGAATGGTGCCGTCGAGAGGACTTGAACCCCCAACCTACTGATTACAAGTCAGTTGCTCTACCAGTTGAGCTACAACGGCGTATTCATTTGTTTTACTAAATGGTGGCTCGGGACGGAATCGAACCGCCGACACGAGGATTTTCAGTCCTCTGCTCTACCGACTGAGCTACCGAGCCATATAATAATGACAGTAATCAATATTATAACATATTTTTTCTAGACTTCAATACTCTTATTCCGTTTTATTTGGAATAATGGCGGAGCCGACGGGATTCGAACCCGCGGTCTCCTGCGTGACAGGCAGGCATGTTAGGCCTCTACACCACGGCTCCACACTATAAAATTGAAGCTAATTGCGGGGGCAGGATTTGAACCTACGACCTTCGGGTTA
>DASYFA010000364.1:0-6416 GCA_036498705.1 Paenibacillus sp. | reverse complement strand
TGTTCTAGGAAATTCTGCGCATCGATAACAAATGATCTTTCCAGTAACCACTATCGATGGTACTGATCTGAACTCCGGGATCCCCCCATGTGTGAATCATTTGACCGTTGCCGATATATATGCCTACATGTCCAACGATTTTATCATTATCAAACCGTCCGGGTACACTGAAGAAGAGAAGGTCACCCTTTTGTAGGTCACTGCGTGAGACAGAAGAGCCAAGCTGGGCCTGCTGTCTGGCCAGCCTTGGCAACGATATACCGAACTTCTGAAATACATGTTGAGTGAAAGAGGAACAATCGAATGTTTTCGATTGTTCATAAGGCTTCGCCCCAAATTCATAAGGAACACCCATAAATTTTTTTGCATAGGTGATGAGCTCATCTCTGTTCCCGGCAATGCTAAAAGTATTGTAACGATTTATTATTTGTGGCCCTGCTGCGCCTGTTGAACGAGGGCCGACAGCACCGCTACTCAATGCGCCGATCCTGACGTGACGCCCATCTCGTCCGTCGGTCTGCACTTTGGTTCCGAGCAGCTTGGATAGCGAATTTGCTGTGATGAAAATTTTGCCGTTCTGGTGTATAGGGGCATCGGAAAGAGTAATTGCTTTTCCGTAAGAGAGGGCCTCGGAATGACCCGGCGTCAGCTCATACATCGCATCAGTATAGCCAAGTTTGATTTTTCCATCTTTCTCCTTCATGCGTAGGCCAAGCTCTTTGGTGACTTGTTGCAGCGGGATCCAATTGAGTCCATTCGTATCCTTGACTAGATCGGCTTGGATCAGATGTTCGTTTGCAGCTTTGCCCGGTATCGAGGAGACCTTAGGTCCTGTGGGCTGTCTAGAGCAGGCTATACTAGCAGTTAACAGAAGAAATACTGCTGTATAGAGTAGTGTCTTTAGAGCTGAAGGTCTATTCATTGCTGCATAACACTCCATTTCTTTCGATGTGTTGTTTAGAGGTTGTTTAAAAAGTCTGACTTTTTAAACACATACTTATAGAAGAGCGACTTGGAGCAAGTGAAATTGTGTCATTTGAAGTATGTAATTATTAGAGACTTTTATGCGCATTGAGGGTGACTTTTATTGTACGATTCTGTATAATCCTTACCAGTCGAACAAGTTAACAGGGAAGGGAGATTTATAGGAATGACGAATAATAAAGCATTTACAGGGGAATTTCATGGAGAGTTAGCAGTATGGCTTGAATATGGTAAATATGAAGCGGCTTTATTGCCGGAAATTGGCGGCAACTTAATTGCTTTTCGAGATTTAGAAAGCGGTTACCGTTTCTTGCGCGAGCCGGAGGAAGGGGAAATGGAGGCGTTCAAGAGTAACCCGGGAGTACACGGAATTCCTGTTCTCTATCCGCCGAACCGCTATGAGGACGGCAAGTTTCCTTGGAGAGGGGAAATGTACCAACTTCCGATCAATGAACCCGCAACAGGCAACCATCTGCATGGATATTTACATACCAGTGCTTGGGAAGTCGTGGACCTGGGGCAGACCTCCGAGGAGAGTTACGTTATTGTCAAAGCAACAATCGATGAGCATCATATGATGTATCAATATCTACCGTTTAAATTTACGGTGAAACTGAGATATTCCTTGAGTGGGGAAGGGCTGTCACAGCAATTGTTCGTGAAGAATGATGGCGAGACGGAGATGCCTTGTCTGTTTGCTTTCCATACTGCGGTGAACGCGCCATTTGCGCCGGACAGTACCGAGGATGACTGCTATGTTAAGCTGACGATTGGAGAGCGCTGGGAGCTGAATGAACGTCAATTGCCAACCGGCCAATATCAGGCTCTATCGGAAGGCGAGCAGAAGATGAAAAGCAGCGGTGTATCCCCTTATTTTGTGTCCATGGACAATCACTACACGGCTGTGCCGCAAAACGGAAGAAACCGGATGGAACTTACCGATACTAAGCTCGGCGTTACTCTGGTATACGATGTGGGCGCTTCTTATAAACAATGGATGATCTGGAACAATGGGGCCTCCGGAAAGTTCTTCTGTCCTGAGCCGCAAATTAATCTGGTAAATGCACCAAATATGGATCTTCATGCTGATGAAATCGGTCTGTTTAGTCTTGCTCCAGGTGAGATTTGGGAAGAGACGGCAAGAATCTATTTGAAGGCTGCCACAAAATAAGTTCAAGTTTCGATGTCGAGTTACTTCTTGATTCACTTCGTGATCAAAAGCGGATTTTTGAACTTCCTCTATAACAAAAAAACAGCCGAAGCGTCCTTGTGACGCCAACCGGCTGTTTTTTTGTGTTCGCGCTTTGCTGCATCTCTTGGAACCAGGCTGCTATCCAACCTGATGGACCTGATCGATCTGGGCGTCTCTATCGAGGCTTTGTGGAAGCAAGCGGCGGATCTGTTCCAAATTTCTGCGGGGAACGGTGATGGTCTTGATTCCATGGATCTCATCCCGGAATAACAGCATGTTGTCCCGGATTTCAGAGATCTTGAACAGGTTGACATAGCAGTTCGTACTAATCCGATAAAACGAAGTATCCGAGATCATTGTTGAGGTTTGTTCAGCAGAGAGTCTCTTTTTTATACTGTAATTTCTGCCATGAAAACAAACTAAACCATGACCTCCAATTTTGAAGAAATACGTATCATGTGGATCAAGGTCCTCATATACATCCCTTTCCTCTAGTCCGACAGTCATCATCTAAAACCCCCTTCAGAAGATGTTGTGGAAGCGCTTACAGTATATCATATTTTAGAATTTTTGAACAGGAATTTTTTTGCTCTTCAGAGATCAAAGAACTAATAAATTTCAACAGCTGGAATAAGACTGGACTTTTTGTCCAAAGTGAGAAAAAATAAGAAGACGTATGTGAAGATTTAGCTTGAAGGAGGAGTGTATCCAATGACAGAGAGATTGCTGTTATTTGTTGGTTCTTATGCCGAGTCAACTGAACCTGGTATATATATGTATGAACTGAATTTAGCCAGTGGAGAGATGAAATGTCTGGACAGTACGTCTGGAATGAAGAATCCGACCTTTGTTAGTGTGGACAAGCATGGGAAGAAGCTCTACGCGATTTCGGAGACGAAGAATGAGAAGGAAGAGAGAATAGGGGAAGCTGTCTCCTACTCGATTGATCCGCAGCAAGGTAAGCTGACAGAGCTAAATCGTGCGCTAACGATCCAGCCTTCCAGCTCCCATATTCAACTCGATCATAGCTGCAGCTATTTAGCCGTGTCAGGTTATCATGGTGGTAATGTTGGGCTGGTGAAAATAGAGGCTGATGGTACAGTGGGCGGGTTGTCCGATGTACAGCAGCATACAGGTCATGGAGCAGATCCAGAACGGCAGGATCGCCCGCATCCGCATTCCGTTCAATTCAGTCCTGATAACCGCTTCGCACTGGTTGCCGATCTGGGACTTGATCGAATTAAAGTGTATGAGCTTGATCAAGAGGAAGACAAGCTGGTATACCGAAGTGAAGCTGTAATGCAGCCGGCAAGCGGGCCGCGTCATATGGCGTTCCATCCGAATGGGAAGTGGCTCTATTCGATTAATGAGGTAGGATCCTCCCTCACGGCATTTACCTTTGATACGGAGAATGGAAGCTTAACAGAACTCGAGACATTATCGACCTTACCAGCCGATTTTCAAGGAGAGAATACGACGGCTGAGGTGGCGATCTCTGAGGATGGTCGTTTCTTATATGGTTCGAATCGTGGTCATGACAGCATCGTTCAATTCGCTATTGATCCGGAGAGTGGAAAGTTATCGCTGGTTGATTTCGTCTCTTCCGAGGGAGGACATCCGCGTCATTTTGCCATTACGCCGGACGGTGAGCATTTGCTGGCCGCAAATCGTGATTCCAACAATCTTGTACTGTTCAGAATCGATCGAAGCAGCGGTAAGCTGAAGTTCACCGGACATACGGCAGAAGTATCGAAGCCAGTCTGTGTAAAACCTATCCGCTTTTGATCACGAAGTAAATTCAAGGAGTAGCTCGGCATCGAATCTTGAATTCAGCCGGGCCTAAGCGGATGCTTAGGCCCTAGCTTCATCCAACTGAAGCATTTTGAAAAAATGCACATCGGAAGCATAAGCTTCGGTGCTGAAAAGCGGATTTTATGAAACTTATTCCGTAAATAAACCGGACTTCCGGATTCCTTCCCACAGTTGCTGGAATTGTGGAATGTCAAGCTGCTGAGCGGCATCGGACAGAGCGGTCTGTGGATCAGGGTGAACTTCGACCATGATACCGTCTGCACCGGCCGCCAGCGCTGCTTTGGCACATGGGAGCAGGATATCCTTGCGTCCCGTGGAATGAGTCACATCGACGAGTACCGGCAGATGAGTCTCTTGCTTAAGTAACGGTACGGCGGAGATGTCCAGAGTGTTGCGAGTCCATTTCTCGTAAGTCCGGATACCACGCTCGATTAGCATTACCTGGGTGTTACCCTTAACAACGATATACTCGGCTGCATGTACGAATTCTTCCAGCGTAGCCGCGATACCTCTCTTGAGCAGCACCGGGATTTTAGCTTCTCCAGCTGCCTTCAGTAGTTCGAAGTTCTGCATGTTGCGGGCACCGATCTGAATCACGTCGATGTATTGTTCAGCGAGCTCGATGTGTCCAGGATGAACAATTTCGCTGATTGTCGCCAGACCGAACTCATTGGCAACCTCTTTCAACATCTTCAGGCCTTCAACGCCTAAGCCTTGGAAGTCATATGGCGATGTTCTTGGTTTGAATGCGCCGCCTCGCATCACTTTGATGCCAGCTTCTTTTAATGCCGCAGCAACGGTCCGTAATTGTTCGTAGGATTCTACAGAGCAAGGACCAGCAATCATCACTTGAGCTGCGCCGCCGATCAGATTTCCTTTAACATCGATAACTGTATTCTCTGGCTGCTTCTTGCGGCTGACAAGCAATTGGCGCTTGTGATCATCCTCCTGCAAATCTAGAGAAGCTTTGAATATTTCCTTGAAAATATGCTTGATCGAAGCATCTCTGAACGGGCCAGGGTTGAGGGCGGTTAGTTCATCCAGCATTTTTCTTTCACGCACCGGATCAAATTTAGGCACGCCTTGCTTCTCCTTGATTTCCCCAATGGCTTGAACGACTTCTGCACGTTCGTTAAGCAGTCGGAGCAGTTCCTTGTTAACAGTATCCAGCTTGGTACGCAATTCATCTAAATTATTGCTCATTGTTCTAACACTCCTCTTGATCATATTTTTGAAATAGGACTACTTGTCTTGTGTACTTCTCTAAACAAAAAAAGGTAGTCCATCAAGGGACGGATTTTTCCGCGGTACCACCCTTGTTAGACAACCTTCTTGTTTCTCAGCTCTAGACACAGATAACGGTGTGCGGCCGGAATTCCCTACCCACCTTATGGCGATCAGGAACCAACTCCGGAGTGAACTTCAGCAGCGCGGCTCCCGCGGGGTGCTCTCAATCTTCGGCACCGCCGTCCCTGTCAGGACGCATCTACTTACTTTTCTCCATCATTGTCATGGTTAACAATATTTTCAAAAGTTATTTTACGAAATTATATGCTTGCGATTGTAAAATGGCAAGAACACACGGTGTCGCGTTATAGCTTTAGTGTGATACTGTTATATACATAATATTAAATTTAGAGCTTGGTTCTTGCTTTGTAGCAGGCGCTAGCTTAAGATAAATCTATATTTTGCTTTAGTCCATTGATGAAGGAGCAGGTCGCTTATAATGACATTCTTTAAAGAGTTGTTTCAAATCCCCGGATTTCGTAGAGTAATGGCGCTGATAGTCGCGATCTTCATCCTCTATGTATCCCGCAGCATGCTGAACATGATTCTTATTACATTTATTCTCACCTATTTGATCAATCGCCTGCATCGGTTCATAACGAAACATGTGGACAAATTGTTCAGGATTAATCGAAAAATAACCGTATTGTTAATTTACGTGCTAATGGTCGGTGGGCTAGCAACTACGGTTTATTATTACTTGCCTGTTTTTGTTGAGGAGCTTACCGACCTTGTCAACCAAGTGCTCTCTTTTTACAGCAACCCTCCAACTAATCTACCGGACAATATTATTCTTAATTTCCTGGTGGAATCGATCCAGGACATCGACATTACGAAGTATCTTGGTCAGGGATTTGATTTCCTACTTAAGACCGCTACAGATATCGGTCAATGGAGCTTGAATTTGTTCATCGCGATCATTTTAAGTTTGTTCTTCCTGCTTGAAAAAGAAAAGGTGACGAATTTTACGTCCAAATTCAAAGAGAGCCGCTTATCGGGACTTTTCGTTGAACTGGAGTATTTCGGTAAGAAGTTCGTTCATTCCTTTGGTAAAGTGATCGAAGTTCAATTCCTAATCGCAATGATTAACGCGCTGATCTCTACGATATTTCTTTGGATTTTCGGTTTCCCGAATTTGTTT
>DASYFA010000363.1:0-6545 GCA_036498705.1 Paenibacillus sp. | reverse complement strand
AAGCGCCGGTAACAATCATAAGCGAAGCGGCTGTTATTCGTCAGTTTAGCCAATCCTACGACTGTCTTATCATTCAATCCAAGATTCAGAATCGTATCCATCATCCCAGGCATGGATGTAACCGCGCCTGAGCGAACTGACACCATCAACGGGCACTCTGCCCGGCCGAATCCACGATTCTGCTCTTCCTCCAATTCAGCCAAAGCAGTGAGTACTTCTTCCATTAATCCGTCAGGAAGCCGGCATCCAATGCGGTAAAACTCTCTGCAAACCTCCGTTGTGATCGTGAAGCCAAGCGGAACCGGAAGCCCCACTTTAGTCATTTCTGCAAGATTGGCCCCCTTGCCGCCTAGAAGATCTACATTTTCCTTGCCACCATTCCGGAACGAATTCACTCTTAGTAAACTCATGCTGAAGTACTCCCTTCCTGTTTTCGGCACTTTGATTGTAGTTTGTAGCAAGCATCTTATTCACCAATATAATACGTCATATTTATCGTCGATTCAATAACTAATATGTAATATATATATTTTTCCACTTATATATGCGTCATATATAAAATTTTAAGTATATACGATGCGTTATATACTCGTAATATCGAAATATATTCCTACTAATACACAAAGCCCCGACGGATGATCCGACGGGGGTTAAACCTACTTATTTAGTTCTATCGCACTGATTTATTCCTCGTGCCGACTGACACTAGCTTCACACCGCCGCCGATTAGTAGACTGGCAATCAACACCGGACGTAGATATTCACGAACAAAATAACTAATTTTTAGCTCTGGGAAATACTTCTCGATCGCTGGCACCAATAGATCCATAGATACATAATAAGCGCCTAGTAGAATCAGAACGATGCCGAGCCAGTTCTGATAATTTCTCTTGCCATCGATTAAAGGCCGGTCTTCTAGCGGCAGAATGCCATAACGGCTAATTTGCTGCAGACCGTCGAATAGACTGAAGAACCAAATAATCGGAATCACGAACAGAAATACTTTTAAACGCAATACATCGATTATATAGAAGCTGCCGAGGAACAGTACCATTAACTGCAGACCTCGCTTCTGAAGACCGAGATACATTTGACCCGCACCCGGAAATGCCGATAACAGCGTTGCAAGAATCTTGCTGCGTCTTCCATCGATCCGACCGGATTCCCATTCATCGAACAAGTTGCGGTCTTGAATAATCTCCCCAGCCTGCTTGCGATGAACGAGACTGACTGCATCGAACATGGAATAGAGCCAGATGACCGGCAGTAGTCCAAGGAACAGAAGAAACACCGACTCATGTGTAATTCCCGTTACGAACAGTAACATCGTGAACAATCCACAGAACGAGATCAGGAAGGACAGCCCTCTCTGCATCAGTCCCAATTGGAAATGTCCGAGGCCGGGCACGAACGAGAGTAAAATAATGAAGAAGCGCTCGGTGTCCTTATCTTTTTGACTCATCGGTGGTGGAATAATCCCCAGCGGATCAAGCGGATCCGCTACTACAGGTTGCTGAACGGCAGCAGGCTCCCGTAGCAGTACGATAATAAGATCGAGCATCGAGATGCACCACAAGATGAAGGCCGCAACAAGCGCTAGAATGATGAAATCATCCTTCCTTGAAGCTACTCCTAATAGAATTCCGAACAAGATCCCCCCGAAGAAAAATACCGGGTATAGCACCCCTCTTACCTTCTTCCCCCAATATAGATGACCTAGGCCGGGAATCAGGTTTAATATGAGCGCAAGCAAACGATTGCGATAATTTGTCAATGTCATTCCTTCCTTTCTGTATCTTGTATTCAACAAGCTATCTTAGCTACTTATTCCATTTATCGAACCAACCGGTGGTTGCCTTCATAAGCCTATCGCTAACCGAGATATCCTGCTGTGGATGGTGGATCACTTCATTAGCCCTTGAAAATAAATGATCGAAGAACCCTCCTGTCATCAGCAGTAAAGTAATCGACGCAGCAATCACGTATTGCAGCCAAGCTTGATTGAACCATCTGCCGATTGAACCTTGCTCCTTTGCAGGGTCTGAGGCCACCGGCAATGAGTCCATCAGTCCTTCAAGCCACTGCTCTTCCTCTCTCATTTCCGGCAGTGCACTCTCCAAGCATGAGAGAGCTTCGGAATAGAGAAGCACCGCTTCCTCATCTTCAAGCAGCCTATTCTCCAACTGCTGTTCTTCTTCCCGAGTCAGTTCTCCCTGAATATATGCCTTCCAGACCTGTAGGGAAGCTTGATCATCTGCTCTCATTGCCATTCCTCCTCCTTCCAATGCTCTCTCATCCATATTCGTGCGCGGTACAGCTTCGATTCTACCGTCTTCTCGGTGACTTCAAGCTCAGCGGCAATCTGACCATAGCTTTTGCCTTCCAAATAGAAGGCTGTAATAATCGTCTGATGTCCATCCGGAAGCTGCCTGATTTTCTGCCTTAGCTCATCCCTCTGCTCCTCTGCAAGTAGACCTTGCAATATATGCTCCGATTGGACTGGCATACGTGAAGCCAACTCAATAACATCCCCTTGCTGTTCTCTGCGGCGCTCTCGCTTGCGCTTCATATCAATCGCTTTATGTAGGGCTATTCGGGTTAACCAGGTCTTGAAGCCTTGCTCACGGTACTCGGAGAGAGAGTTATAGATTTGCAGAAAAGTTTCCTGCGCGGTGTCCTCGGCTTCCTGTTCATCATGCAGCACTGAGTAAGCTATACGATAGACATGATTCCGGTAAGTCTGCACAAGCTCACGGAACGCCTCCCGGTCCCCTTGCCTGAGCTTCTGAATAAAGCGCAACTCATCCTTTTCGCCAATCTTTCTCCCCTCCTTCCATATAATAGACGTCGGCAACCTGGGCAACCCCTGCATCATTTGAGAATTATTTTTCTTTTAATTTGTGGACTAGATTTCCTCTGAGAGTTTGTTCCCTGTACTATGTAACGGATAAAGAGCAACTTAGTTAGCATCTCTGATCAGAATTTCATAGAAAAAGAACCATTTGTTGAATTATGCAGCTATAAACGCGCTACCAAATAGCATATAAAGAAAAATATATCTTTTTCTGTAAAATAATTGACATTTCTAGTATTTTGGAATAATATATAACAAATTTAACAATTAATTTTTTTTAATATCCAACGCTTTGAAATATAAAATTTATTGTCTCAGTTCTATTGGATGCTTCTACAGGATCAGCATCATTCCTGAAGAATCTCGGCTTCATTCAAGGTTTAGATTTAGGTATACGGCCTTGGCTTCGGGATTTGATCATAATTGCTATTTGCGAAAGGAGGAGAGCGGTTCACTGCTGCGAATGTACTTCTGAGATCTACATGACCCAAGAATTCAGTCATATGTAAGCGCTAACTTTGTATTAACTAGAATAAAGTGGATTTTATTTTATTTAAACGAAGGAGGAGTTATTATGACGGTTCAAGCCTTTTTTGGCAATCATTTCACTAGACTGAAGATGCTCTACGTTACAGCAGGTACCTTGTTTCTAATATTGGCATGCTCTCTGATCTTTGCGAATAGCGCATCTGCGCATGGCTATGAGGTAAATAGCCGCGCTAATTTATGTTATACAGGACAGAACACGAACTGCGGAGCCGTACAGTATGAGCCATGGAGTGTTGAGGGACGTGGTGACTTCCCAGAGATTGGTGTGCCTGATGGAAAAATTGCTAGCGGTAACAAATTCTTTGAGCTTGATGCACAGTCATCAACTCGCTGGACAAAAGTGAACATGACCGGTGGGGAGCATACTTTCCATTGGAAAATCGTCGCTAATCATAGCACAAATACCTGGGATTACTATATTACAAAAAAAGGCTGGGATCCGAATTCGCCGTTGAAACGGTCGGATCTGGAGCTGTTCTGCAGATATGTGGATGACGGCGCAATCCCGCCAAATGACGTATACAATGACTGCTTTATACCTAACGACCGTGAAGGATATTATGTCATCGTAGCCGTATGGGATATTGCCGATACAGTTAATGCGTTCTATCAAGTCATTGATGTCAACCTGTCCATTAATCCGTCGGCACCTACAAATCCGGCGCCCGGCTTCCCTGGAGATCCAAACCGTTTCGGCGAATACCTCGTTTGGAATAACATCCGAGTATACACGGAGGGCGAAATCGTCGTGCACAACGGACAGTTGTGGGAAGCTCTCTGGTGGACACAGAACCAAGAGCCAGGTACGACTGGGCAATATGGACCGTGGAAACTGATTGGACCCGCGCCTAATCAATGACGACTATATAACAAAGAGCCAGACTCCTTATGGAGGTCTGGCTCTTCTTATGTCTATTCAATTCAGTACTTCCGGTTCATCTTAACGCGACCCCGTGCGGAACTTCTGAATATGAGCCTTCGCATCCTCTACCGTCTTGACGCGATTACGGCTCCATTCCAGCAGAATCCGGTCGATGTAGCGAAAATGCACCTTGCCGGCGAATACAGCTTCCTTCAGAGCCAGTAGGATCAAATCCTCCGGATAGCCATCCTGATCCACCCAACCGGAGATCGTCTCACATTCCATCGGCGACAGTGGACGAGCAAATTCCTTCTCAAAGATAACGAATAAGTTCCTCTGCTCTTCCTCTTTCGGTGCGGGAGCCGAGACCTGCGCTTCAGCCTGCCGCCCAGCGGCACGTTGCTCTGCAAGACACTTCCCTAACTTCTCATACATCCCCGATAGATTGTAACACTCCGATTGAATCCCGGTAGCTTCGTCCATGAAGTCATCGATACTAAGCCAGCCTTCCTTCATCAGCCGTCTGATGACAGGTGAGAGCCCTCCGGGCGCCGTGCCCATCCGTAGCTCCAGTTGATCGATAGAAGGAAAATCATTTTGCTCCACCTGCTTGAATGAAAGCAGCTGAACAAGCAGCATCACTTCCATTTCATCTAAATGCAGCTGCCGGTAATGGACGAACAGAACATGAGGAATATTCACCATTGCCGCCTCAAGTCCGAAGGAAATCCCTTTGGACCATACTTTCCAGCTATCGTTCATCGTCATCTTAACCACCCTGCTTATGGATATAAGCGGTACAGCATCCGCGGGAATGGAATCGTCTCACGGACATGCTCGAGTCCGCAAATCCAAGAAACCGTACGTTCCAAGCCAAGGCCGAAGCCGGAATGCGGTACAGAACCATATTTACGCAAATCCAAATACCATTGATAAGTTTCCTGAGACAGATTATGCTCCTTAAAGCGTTCTTCCATCAATTCAGGATCATCGATCCGCTGCGATCCACCGATAATCTCGCCATAGCCTTCAGGTGCGATCATGTCAGCACACAATACTACTTCAGGCCGGTTAGGATCAGGCTTCATATAGAACGCTTTGATGCCTGCCGGATAGTTCGTAATGAACACCGGTTTGTCATAGCGTTCCGCGATTGAGGTCTCGTGTGGCGCTCCGAAATCCTCGCCCCATGGAATATCAAAGCCTTGCGTATGCAAGTATTCGATCGCATCATCATATGAAATACGAGGGAAAGGTGCCTTAATATTCTCCAGCTTAGAGATGTCACGGCCCAGCGTCTCCAGTTCAGCCCGGCAGTTCTTTAATACGGACTGTACAACATGGGTAACGAAGTTCTCTTGCACGACGAGACTCTCTTCATGATCCGTGAACGCCATCTCTGGTTCAATCATCCAGAACTCAATCAAGTGGCGACGAGTTTTCGATTTCTCAGCCCGGAATGTCGGTCCGAAGGAATATACCTTGCCGAGCGCCATCGCTGCGGCTTCCATATAGAGCTGACCACTCTGTGTCAGATAAGCATCCTCATCGAAATATTTCGTATGGAACAGATTAGTTGTTCCTTCCGCCGAGGTTGGAGTCAAAATTGGCGGGTCCATTTTTGTAAATCCGTTCGTATTGAAGAACTCCTGAATCGCACGGATAATCTCAGCACGGACAACCATAACCGCCCGTTGCTTCGGACTGCGTAGCCACAAATGACGATGATCCATCAGGAAGTCTACCCCATGCTCCTTCGGCGTAATCGGGTAATCTTCTGTCAGATGAATGATTTCAACGTCCGTAACCGTCATCTCATAGCCGGATTGGCTACGCGGCTCCTCGCGGATCACACCGGTCACATACATTGAGGATTCCTGGGTCAGACTCTTCGCCTTATCCCATACCTCTTCGCTAACTTCGCTCTTTACGACAACGCCTTGGATATATCCGGTACCGTCGCGAAGCTGCAAGAATTGAATTTTGCCGCTGGAGCGCTTATTGTTGAGCCAGCTGCCAATGACAACAGTCTCGCCAACATGCTCGCCCACTTGACGAATAACGCTTTTGTTCGCCATGCCCATATCTCTCCTCTTAATAGGTTGAACACTTACTTTTTAAGTAAACTAGTTATTTTCCTGAACGATGCGGTACGTATCACGCGCAATCATCAATTCCTCATTGGTTGGGATAACCAATACTTCCACCTTGGAATTCGGTGTAGAAATACGGCGAGGATCACCGGAACGGACCTTGTTCAGTTCTGGGTCAATCTCAACA
>DASYFA010000362.1:0-6444 GCA_036498705.1 Paenibacillus sp. | reverse complement strand
TCCACATTCATGAGCCCTCGGCTAGGGGGCAAATTATGCCGTAGATGCCGGCACCATGATCCGGCGGCGCTTGAAATTACGGCGGGAACTTATAAATTGTTGACGCTGTTTGAGAAGATGGATATGAGAAGGCTAGGTAATATTACTGTGAAGGATAGTACCAGACAAGAACTGAAGGAATTGATGCGTTCTTTTATGGATATTCAACTGGGGCTTAAGCTGAAATCGCTTCAGGTGCTGGATCAACTGAACAAGTATAATATTTGACAAACTACTTATAATTATTTATAATTTATAAGAATTTCTCCTTTTAAGGAGATTCATGTGTTGAGCGGGACAAGTAATGGAGTTAACGATCCGTAAGAAGCGAGCCGGGGAAGGTGCAAGCCCGGTCGGATTGGCCCATGAAATGGCAGCCCGGGAGCATGAAGAATTGTTCGTGAAAAGCGGATTTGCTAAATTTTTTAAATGATGTTCAAAAGGTCGGTTTTCAGCACCGAGAAGGTTGAATGAAGCTAGGGACTGAGGAGTGGAGCGTACGTAGTTTGTACGTGAGCACCGGAAGGCCCGGGTGAATTCAAGATTCGATGTCGAATGAACTTTCAGTGCTGCTTCGTGATCAAAAGCGACTTTTTGAACTTCCTTAGAAGGATTAGCAAATCAAGTAGGGTGGAACCGCGGGAAAGCTACAGCTCTCGTCCCTACGTCTGTTTACAGGCGTGGAGGAAGGGAGCTTTTTTGCGTACTCTTCCGGACGCCGGAAGTTAAGCTGAATTATTTCTGTTCAGCCTATATTTTCGCATAAATAAACAAAGGAGTTGTGGTTCATGAATTTCCAACAAATGATTCTGACCCTGCAGCAATTCTGGTCGGAGCAAAATTGTATTATCGTGCAACCGTATGATGTGGAGAAGGGAGCAGGAACACTTAATCCGATGACTTTCCTCCGCTCGATTGGACCAGAGCCATGGAGAGTTGCTTATGTGGAGCCTTCCCGTCGTCCTGCAGACGGACGTTACGGCGAGAATCCTAACCGACTGTATCAGCATCACCAGTTCCAAGTCATCATCAAGCCTTCCCCTGACAATATTCAGGAGATTTATTTGGAGAGTCTGAAGCGTCTTGGAATCAATCCGTTGGAGCATGATATTCGCTTCGTAGAGGATAACTGGGAGCATCCGGGTCTTGGCGCTTGGGGTCTTGGTTGGGAAGTTTGGCTCGACGGCATGGAAATTACACAATTTACTTACTTCCAGCAGGTAGGCGGCATCGAGGCAAATCCTGTTGCAGTAGAGATCACTTATGGTATGGAGCGTCTTGCTTCTTACATTCAGGATAAAGAGAATGTGTTCGATCTGGAATGGGTTGAGGGAACAAGCTATGGCGATGTGTTCCACCAAGCAGAATTTGAGCATTCGAAATATACGTTTGAATTGTCGGACGTAAAAATGCTGTTTACCTTGTTCAACATGTATGAGCAGGAAGCCAATAAAGCGATGGACCAGCATCTTGTATTTCCAGCTTATGATTATGTGCTGAAATGCTCGCATGCATTCAACTTACTCGATGCTAGAGGGGCGATCAGTGTTACGGAGCGTACCGGCTATATTACCCGGATTCGTAATCTTGCCCGTCAAGTAGCAGCGACATATTTGGAGGAACGCGAGAAACTTGGATTCCCGATGCTTGAGAAAGGGGGCGCTGCACATGTCTAAAGATTTATTGTTTGAGATCGGTTTGGAGGAAATGCCAGCCCGTTTTATACGTGCGGCGATGGAGCAGTTGTCGGAACGGATGAGCAAATGGCTGGATGATTCAGTGGTTACCCATGGTGCTATTGAGAGTTACGCTTCACCTCGTCGTTTGGCTGTACTTGTTAAGGATGTAGCTGAGAAGCAGGAAGATGTTCATGAAGAGGTCAAAGGACCTTCCCGGAAAATCGCTTTGGACGAGAATGGCGAGTGGAGCAAAGCCGCACTTGGATTTGCTCGTAGCCAAGGAGCTACACCAGATCAATTCACCTTCAAGGATCTGGGAGGAACCGAATATGTATATGTCAGCAAGAGTAGCACAGGAGTGGAGACAGCTTCTATCGTAGCCGAAGGTCTGATGGGCATTATTCACGCAATGAATTTCCCAAAAAATATGCGCTGGGGCAACCACGATTTCAAATTCGTGCGTCCGATCCGCTGGATCCTTGCTCTGTATGGACAGGAAGTAATTGATCTGGAAATCGCCGGTGTTAAATCCGGGAACGTGACAAGAGGACATCGTTTCCTTGGTCAGGATACGATCATCTCAGAACCAGCCAATTACGTAGAAGCATTGCGCGCACAACATGTAATTGTTGATGTCAATGAACGTCAGAAGCTAATTGAGGAACAAATCGCTGCACTGGCTTCCGAGAAAGATTGGAATATTGCAGTTAAAGATGATTTGCTGGAAGAAGTCTTGTTCCTGGTCGAGACACCTACCGCTCTATATGGTAAGTTCGAGGAGTCTTTCTTGAATATTCCTAAGGAAGTACTCATCACTTCCATGCGTGAGCATCAGCGCTACTTCCCGGTATTGAACAACGAAGGAGGCCTGCTTCCTTATTTTGTTACGGTACGTAACGGAAATGCCGAGAATCTCGACATCATCTCCCGTGGTAATGAGAAGGTGCTGCGCGCACGTCTGTCCGATGCCAAGTTCTTCTATGAAGAAGATCAGAAGCTGCCGATCAAGGACGCATTGTCCAAGCTGGAGAGCATCGTTTTCCATGAAGAACTCGGAACAGTAGGGGATAAAGTACGTCGCATCCGTCGCAACGCTGAGAAGCTCTCACATCTGCTTAACGTTGAATCCGGTGCAGCTGAAATGATCAGCCGTACAGCAGAAATTTGCAAATTCGACCTGGTGACGCAAATGGTGGGTGAATTCCCTGAGCTGCAAGGCGTTATGGGTGAGGATTATTCCCGCAAAGCTGGAGAGCCAGAAGCGGTGGCTCGAGCTGTATTCGAACATTATCAGCCTCGTTTTTCCGGGGATCAAGTTCCGGCATCGGAGATTGGTTCAATTGTCAGCATTGCGGATAAAATAGATACTATTACTGGCTGTTTCTCGATCGGTATTATTCCAACAGGATCACAGGACCCGTATGGATTACGCCGTCAAGCGGCAGGTATTGTACAGATTATTTTGGAACATAAATTGTCTGTTAGCCTGAACGATATTTTCAAAATTTCGCTGGAGACCCATGCGAGCTTCCGTGGCTTGAAGCGTACTGAGGAAGAAATTATGCGCGACTTGTTGGAATTCTTCGGTCTGCGTGTGAAAAAGACACTCTCCGATAGCTTACGATATGATGTTGTCGATGCGGTTATCGCAGCTGGATATGATGATGTCGTCTCTGTTGTACAGCGCGGCGCTGCTTTGATGGATGCGGTAACGAATCAGACAGACTTCAAAGTGACGGTTGAATCGTTCGGTCGTGTAAGCAACTTGGCTGCCAAAGCATCAGCGATGAAGGTTCGCTTTGATCTGCTCAGCGATCCTGCCGAGCAACAACTCTATGACGCATGGCGGTCGATGACGGAAGATTATCGCAGTAAGTTGGCGGAAAGACACGAAGCGGAAGCTTTGAATCTGCTTGGTGGATTACAAGCGGCTATTACAAATTTCTTCGAAAAAGTCATGGTTATGGCGGATGACGAAGAGATCCGTACCAACCGTTTGGCGCTGCTGGCTGCTATCGACGAAGACCTTAAAGTGTTTGCTGATTTCGGCAAACTGGTCTGGGCATAAAAATGATGGAGGAACTCGGCAAATGGCTCGAATTGTCGTGGATGCGGATTCCTGCCCGGTAAAACGGGAAATTGTTGAGACAGCCCATGCTTTTGATGCGCATGTGCTGATGGTTTCTTCTTATGATCACGAGCTTCGGGCAGAACAGGGAGTGCAAATTATCCATGTCGACCGGAGCTCTCAGAGTGCAGATATGTATATTGCCAATCATATCGTCAAAGATGATATCGTGGTGACCCAGGATTATGGACTCGCTGCTCTGACGATAGCCAAACATTGTAGAACATTGTCTCCCCGGGGCGAATTATTTCACCCGGGGAATATTGATTATTTGCTTGAACGCAGGCATTATCATGCCAAAGCACGGCGCGGTGGGCGTTATGCCAAGGGCCCTAAACCTTTTACCGATGCAGACCGTGAGCACTTCCAATATATATTGTCAAAACTTTTGCAAGATTTGCAGGAGAATAACTAATTTTAGCGAATTTATTACGTGTTAGAAGTCATTTAGCGGCCGTAGTTCGGCTGTAAAATATTCTAACTTTAGGTGTGGGTTCAAAAAGTTCAATTTTTGAACGACCTATTGAAAGATGAAGGTGGTTTAGATGAGTACCGGAAGAGGAATTCCGGAGGAAGTCATCGAGGCAGTCTTGCGGCAACATGATATCGTCGACACGGTTGGCAAACACGTTCATCTGACGAAACAGGGTAAGTATATGAAAGGGCTATGTCCATTCCATTCAGAGAAGACACCCTCTTTTACGGTCACACCCGAACGGCAGATCTTCCATTGTTATGGCTGTGGTAAAGGCGGAAATGCCATCAAATTCAGGATGGAAATCGAAGGATTAACTTTCCCCGAGGCCGTAAAAGTCATGGCGGAAGAGGCACATATTCCGTTTGAAGACGGAATGGGAGGCCAGGGCGGATCACCGCGGGATCAAGAACTTGAGCAGTTGCTGCAAGCTCATGAATGGACCTCCAAGCTGTATCATTATTTATTGAAGAATACGGAGCATGGCAAACCGGCCTTGGAATATTTGAGGTCAAGAGGCTTCAATGACAAAGCGATCGATACTTTTCAAATCGGTTATGCACCTGCGAGATGGGATACACTCGTCCAGTTTTTGGACAAGCGCTCGTTCGATTTAAATGTGATGGAGAAGGGCGGTTTGATCTCCTCCAAGCAGGATGGAACTGGTTTTGTGGATCGCTTCCGTGATCGAGTTATCTTTCCCCTCCATAATCGGACAGGGAAGGTCATTGCTTTTGCTGGCAGAATTCTTGGTGAAGGACAGCCGAAGTACTTGAATTCATCAGAGAGTAGATTATTTAGCAAGAGTCGGACGTTGTATAACCTGCATCAGGCCAAGACTGATATTCGTAAAACAAGGCAATTTGTCCTCTTCGAAGGATATGGCGATGTAATCAGTGCATGGGATGCAGGGGTTCATAATGGCGTTGCCACGATGGGTACTGCGTTAACCGAGAGTCATGCTAATATTATGAAAAGTCTGGCGGATGAGGTGATCGTCTGTTATGACGGCGATAATGCCGGACAGGCCGCTGCCCTGAAGAGTATACCGATTCTTGAAGGAGTCGGCTTCAATACGAAAATTGCCCTGCTTAGCGATGGGCTCGATCCAGATGAGTTTATTCAGAAATATGGAGCCGAGCGTTTCAAATCGCAAGTGTTGGATGGAGCTGTTACATCCGTCAAATTTAAGCTTATATATCTGAAAAAAAACCATATACTGCTAGAGGAAGACGGAAAGATTGCTTATATCAAAGATGCTCTGGAAATTATAGCTCCTTTGCCTTCACCCACAGAACGCGAGATCTATTTGAAGGATTTATCTGCTGATCTGCAGGTATCATTTGACAGTCTGAAGCAGGAATGCAATGAATTGCGGCAGGCTATGCAAAAAAAGGCCTCTGTAGGGGATAATAAGGACAAAAGGTGGAATAATGGTAGGCATAAAACGGGGCAGGCGTCAATGCCGACGTTGCTGCCTGCTTATCAGGTCGCAGAGCGAAGATTGCTTTTCTATATGCTTCAAGATGAAGAGGTTGCCCAGTATGTGAGCAAGCATCTTGGAGATGATTTTAACATCGATGATTATGCGGCAATTGCTGCTTATCTATACGCCTACTATGCGCAGGGGAAAGAACCGGATGCAAGCCGGTTTGTATCTTCGCTTGAGGATGATCGTCTTGAGAAGACCGTAGTAGCGATCGCTATGATGGACATTCCGAGAGAATGGAGCTTTCTGGAATTGGACGATTGCATTCGGGAAATCAAGCGTTATCCTTTGATGGAACAAATTAAGCGCAAAAAAGAAGAAATGGTCTCGTCCGAACGAGCCGGTGACTTTTTACGCGCGGCACAAATTGCAAGTGAGATTATTGCCCTAGAGAGACAGTAAGAGGTTTGATCTTTGGATGTTTCTAGGGAGGAGGGAGCCCGATATGGCGAATGATCAACATACTGAACTAGAAACGGATTTGACGTTAGATCAAGTGAAAGAGCGCTTGATTGAACAAGGAAAGAAGAAGTCTTCTCTGACCTACAAAGAAATTATGGAGAAGTTATCTCCCTTCGATCAGGATCCTGAGCAGATGGATGAATTTTTCGAGCAGCTTGGAGATCTTGGAATT
>DASYFA010000361.1:0-3261 GCA_036498705.1 Paenibacillus sp. | reverse complement strand
AGAGCAGTCGATCCGCCTTATCCGCCAAGCGAAGGAGATCGGCATTAACGTGACTACGGAGATCTGTCCACATCACTTGATCCTGTCCGAAGAGGACATTCCCGGACTGGACGCTAATTGGAAGATGAATCCGCCGCTAAGATCCAAGCGGGATGTTGAAGCATGCATTGCAGCACTCGAGGATGGCACGATTGACATCATCGTCACAGATCATGCTCCGCATAGTGAAGAGGAGAAGGCCAAGGGCATGCTCCAAGCACCATTTGGGATCGTCGGATTCGAGACGGCCTTCCCACTGCTATATACGAAGTTCGTTGCAACTGGTCGCTGGAGCCTTGAGATGCTTGTCAAACGGATGACATCTGACCCAGCTCGGGTATTCGGACTGTCTGCCGGAAAGCTTGAGCCTGGTGCTACTGCCGATCTGACCATCATCGATCTAGAGCAAGAACGCAGTGTTGATCCACAGACGTTCGCCTCTAAGGGCCGCAACACACCATTTACTGGCTGGAAGTTGAAGGGTTGGCCGACAGATACGATTGTTAGTGGGAAGCTGGTATGGAGTGAGACTTTGTAAAAGGAAATAAGTAAGGAATTATCGGGCAGGTTGCCTTGGAGATGAAGGATGATCTTGAAAATATAGAAGTGTAGAAAAAGGAGTGTAAAGAGGATGCAGGCAAGATTGTTATTGGAAGACGGCACGCTGTTCACGGGCAAATCGTTCGGAGCGGAAGTGGAAAAGACTGGCGAAGTCGTTTTTAATACAGGGATTACGGGATATCAAGAGGTGTTGTCTGATCCTTCCTACTGTGGTCAGATCGTAACGATGACGCACCCGCTGATTGGCAACTATGGAATTTCTCGCGATGATTTCGAATCAATCGCGCCTTCGATTCACGGCTTCATAGTACGCCGATATGAGCCAAGACCAAGCAACTGGAGAGCGGAATGCAGTCTGGGCGATCTACTTAAGGAGTATGGCATTCCTGGCATTACAGATATTGATACACGGATGTTGACTCGGATTATTCGTCATCATGGAACAATGAAGGGGATTCTTACGACTTCCTCGAAATCGGTCGAAGAACTACAAGAGATGGTAGCGGCTGCTAATATCGATGAGCTACGCAATCAAGTAGCACGGACCTCAACACAGTATGTCTATACCAGCCCAGGCTCTAAGGAACGTATCGTTCTCGTTGACTTCGGCGCCAAGAGCGGTATTCTGCGCGAGCTGAACCAGCGGGACTGCGATGTCGTTATCGTGCCGCATGATACGACGGCTGAGGAAATCCGCCGTCTCAACCCGGATGGAATTCAACTGTCCAACGGACCTGGTGACCCTAAAGATGTACCTTATGCGGCTAAAATGATCTCTGAGCTTCTCGGTGAATATCCGATCTTCGGAATATGCTTGGGTCATCAGCTGTTGTCGCTGGCTTGTGGTGCTGATACCGAGAAATTGAAATTCGGCCACCGTGGTGGTAACCATCCGGTTAAAGAATTGGCTACAGGCCGCTGCCATATAACTTCGCAGAATCATGGTTATACAGTTAATGAAGCTTCTATTGCTGGCACAGACCTGGAAGTAACCCATATCAACAATAATGATAAGACGGTTGAAGGCGTTAGACATAAGAAGTATCCTGCTTTCTCTGTGCAATACCATCCGGAGGCATCTCCAGGGCCACTTGACAACAGCTATTTGTTTGACCGCTTTATTGAAATGATTCGCGAGCATAAAAAACAGCATCCGAGAAAACCGCGTCAGATTGAACTGATGGCTGCTACGAAAGGGGAATAATAACTATGCCGATTAATAAAGAGATGAAGAAGATTCTTGTCATCGGTTCCGGCCCGATCGTCATCGGGCAGGCCGCTGAGTTCGATTACGCCGGAACCCAGGCTTGTCAAGCATTGAGAGAAGAAGGCGTAGAGGTTGTCCTCATTAATAGTAACCCGGCCACGATTATGACAGATACGAATATGGCCGACAAAGTATATATCGAGCCGATTACACTTGATTTTGTAACGCAGATTATTCGCCAGGAGCGCCCTGATGGATTACTACCGACGCTTGGCGGACAGACCGGCCTGAACATGGCGGTAGAATTAGCCCGCGCGGGAGTACTAGAGCGCGAGAATGTGAAGCTGCTAGGAACGCAGCTAACCTCGATCGAAAAAGCGGAGGACCGCGATTTGTTCCGCGAATTGATGCGTGAATTGGAGCAGCCAGTACCGGAGAGCACCATTATTACGACAGTGGAAGAAGCGCTGGGCTTCGCAGACGAAATTGGTTATCCGGTGATCGTCCGTCCGGCTTATACACTGGGCGGTACCGGCGGCGGGATCTGTATGGACATAGAAGAATTGAAAGAAATCGTTGCCTCGGGTATCCGCTATAGCCCGATCGGTCAATGTCTGATTGAAAAATCGATTGCTGGAATGAAGGAAATCGAATATGAAGTCATGCGCGATGCTAATGACAACTGTATCGTTGTCTGTAACATGGAGAACTTCGACCCGGTTGGCGTTCACACCGGTGATAGTATCGTCGTTGCGCCAAGCCAGACGCTGTCCGATCGTGAGTATCAAATGCTCCGTACGGCTTCGCTGAAGATTATCCGCGCATTAGAGATTGAGGGTGGCTGTAACGTACAGTTCGCACTTGATCCACAAAGCTATCAATACTATGTCATTGAAGTAAATCCACGGGTTAGCCGCTCTTCGGCACTGGCCTCCAAAGCGACTGGGTATCCGATTGCCAAGATGGCAGCCAAGATCGCTCTCGGTTATACGCTTGATGAAATTGTCAATCCCGTGACGGGTCAGACTTATGCCTGCTTCGAGCCAACACTGGATTATATCGTCAGCAAAATTCCGCGCTGGCCGTTCGATAAATTTGTGCATGCTAATCGCAAACTCGGTACGCAAATGAAAGCGACTGGAGAAGTAATGGCGATCGGCAGGACGTTTGAGGAATCGATCCAAAAGGCAGTTCGTTCCCTGGAGATTGGAACTCATCGCTTGTATCTAAAAGGAACGGAAGAACTGGATAGAGATACATTGAACAAGCGTCTTACCAAGGCTGATGACGAGCGGCTGTTCCTGGTCGCTGAAGCGTTCCGCCGCGGCTATGAGCTGCAAGAGATTCAGGACCTGACAAACATAGACTGGTGGTTCCTCGATAAGATTGAGAGATTGGTACAGTTCGAGAGCCGGATCTCCGGTGAGACAGAATTAAGCAAAGCAACTCTATAT
>DASYFA010000360.1:0-6387 GCA_036498705.1 Paenibacillus sp. | reverse complement strand
CTATACGCGTCGCTCTCTTTATAAGAAGTCTATTAGAAAATGGATCATTTTCCTCCTTGTATTCTGGGGATTGTTTAAAATTCTATTCTACCTGTTATCTGATGTAATCTTTCAATTTATAGATATCCCGAAGCCCTATGAACTCCCGATCCAAATGACCGCCTCTGGGCTCATTATTCTGTTATCCCTCATTTTCACCAGTCTGCTCGTCAATGAGCGCAACAGTTACGAAGAGCTATAAGCGAAGGCAAACAGAGCTGCCCCTGGTCATCTTCTGATGACAATGGGACAGACATCTCTATTTTTATGAAAGCGCATTTTTTGACTATATTACTGCATAAACTGGCGAGTGCGAAGGAGAGCTTTTTTCTATAATGTTCATAAGCAGCACCAATTATTGATTCATGGAGGGATGATATGAACCAGCTTCGTGTCGGAATGATCGGCTACAAATTTATGGGCAAGGCCCATAGTAATGCTTATCGTGCTCTGCCTATGTTCTTTCCGGATGCACTCAAGCCGGAAATGGCTGTACTGTGCGGCAGAAATGAACAAGCAGTCACAGAGGCGGCTACCCGATTGGGATGGTCGGAGATTGCGACCGACTGGAGGCAGCTTGTTGCCCGGGATGATATCGATTTAATTGACATTAATGCGCCAAGCAATGCTCATAAAGAAATCGCCCTCGCCGCTGCGAAGGCAGGCAAACATATTTTCTGCGAGAAACCGTTAGCGCTTTCATTAGAGGATTCTAGAGAGATGCTACAAGCAGCGGAAGCGGCCGGAATTACTCATATGATTGGCTTTAATTACCGCTTCTCCCCTGCGGTTCAGCTCGCTAAGAAGCTAGTGGAAAGTGGTCGGCTTGGCAATATCTATCATTTCCGGGCCTGGTTCCTGCAGGATTGGGTCATGGACCCTGAGTTCCCGCTGGTGTGGAGGCTGCAGAAGGATATTGCCGGTTCCGGTTCGCTCGGCGATCTGGGTGCCCACTTAATCGACTTATCGCATTATCTTGTCGGAGATATCAATGAAGTCATCGGAATGAGTGAGACCTTTATTAAGGAACGTCCGCTTGCCGAAGAAATGACCGGGCTTAGTGCTACAGGCAGTGCCGATCCAAATGCGCCTAGAGGCCAGGTGACGGTAGACGATGCTACCCTCTTCATGGCCAGATTTGCTAACGGTGCACTGGGCAGCTTCGAGGCAACGCGATTTGCCGCAGGCCATCGTTCTACCAATTCTTTTGAGATCAACGGCAGTCTGGGCAGCGTCAAATTCGATTTTGAGCGAATGAATGAGCTGGAAGTCTATTTCACGTCGGACGATGAGGATGTACAAGGCGTAAGGCGTGTTCTCGCTACCGATCCGGCCCATGCCTATTCAGAAGCTTGGTGGCCACCAGGCCACACGATTGGTTTCGAGCATACGTTCATTCACGAAGTACTAGAGCTTACGAATGCGATCCGCGAAGGCAGACAACCAGCTCCGAATTTCCGGGACGGTGTAAAATGCCAGGCTGTTCTTGAAGCTGTTGAGCGCTCGATCGAGCAGCGGCGCTGGGTAGAAATCGCAGAAATGGGGACTTTTTAAACAACCTCTACAAGGAGATAGATAATATGAAAAAAGCATTAATCGTTTGGGGCGGCTGGGATGGACATGAACCGGAACAGGTTGCAACGATCTGTAAGAACATACTGTTAGATCATCAATTTGAGGTCGAGGTTGCAGATACCCTCGATGCTTATGCTGACGCTCAGAAATTGCTCGGACTTGATCTAATCGTACCTATATGGACGATGGACGAAATCTCCCAGGAGCTCGTTAACAATGTATCGGCAGCGGTTCAAGCCGGAACCGGACTGGCTGGATGCCATGGTGGTATGTGCGATTCCTTCCGCAATAATGTGGATTGGCAATTTATGACCGGTGGGCAATGGGTTGCCCATCCAGGCAACGATGGTGTGGAATACAAGGTAGAGATTAAATCCTCCTCTAGCCCACTCGTTGAAGGGATATCCGATTTTATGGTAAGTACTGAGCAATATTATTTACATGTCGATCCCGCTGTTGAAGTACTAGCTACGACTCGTTTCCCTGTCATCGATGGTCCACATCGCCTGAACAAAGCGGTGGATATGCCTGTCGTGTGGACGAAGCGCTGGGGCCTGGGAAGGGTGTATTATAACTCCCTTGGACACCATGCCGACATCGTCGACCTCCCTCCGGTCAAAGAACTGATGACCCGCGGATTGCTATGGGCCGCTGAAGGCAAACAGCAATTGCTGAGGGATGGAGTAGTCTTAAGCGGTAATGCATACACAGGAATGGGTGACAATCAGTACAACAACGTATAATGAAGGGGACATTCATATGAACAGCGTGAAAGTTGGCATTATTGGATGCGGTAAAATCAGCGACATATATATGGAGAATTGCGCCAAGTTCGACATACTTGAGCTTAGCGCCTGCGCTGACCTCGATTTGGAACGAGCCAAGACACAAGCTGCAAAATATAACATTCCCCGTGTGTGTACTACCGAGGAACTGCTAAGCGACCCGGATATTTCAATTATTATAAATCTGACCATTCCGGCGGTTCATGCGGAAATATGCCTTCGAGCACTTGAAGCAGGCAAGCACGTATATGTAGAGAAGCCACTGGCAGTTACACGTGAAGAAGGACAGCGGATATTACAGGCCGCAGCGGAGAAAGGGCTACTCGTAGGCAGTGCGCCGGAGACTTTCCTTGGCGCGGGCATTCAGACGGCGCTGAAGCTGATCGAAGACGGAACTATTGGGCGTCCAGTATCGGCGACAGCCTTCATGATGAGCCGAGGACATGAGCACTGGCATCCCGACCCTGAATTCTACTATGCTCATGGCGGAGGCCCGATGTTTGATATGGGACCTTATTACTTAACAGCTCTGGTTCAATTGCTCGGCCCGATCTCTAGCATTGCTGGAATTACCGGGATGGCTCTTCAGGAACGGACGATCTCAAGCGAGAAGAAGCAAGGTAAGAAGATTCCCGTAGAAATACCAACCCATGTTGCTGGCACCCTTGAATTCCACAGCGGAGCGATTGCAACGATGATCATGAGCTTTGATATCTTCGGCGGCAGTAGTCTGCCACCAATAGAAATTCACGGGACGGCCGGGACCATGCTCGTTCCCGATCCGAACACATTCGGCGGTCCGGTCAAGTATCGCAAGCTCGGGGAGACCGAATGGACTGAGGCACCGCTACTGCCAGGATATAGCGAGAATACTCGCGGGATAGGCGTTGCCGACATGGCCTACTCCTTGCAATCCGGTCGCCCGCACCGTGCTAATGGAGAGATGGCTTACCATGTGCTTGAAGCGATGTGGGGCTTTCATGATTCCTCGGACTCAGGTCGGTATTATCAAATGCAGAGCAGCTGCTCACGACCGGAGCCACTTCCACTGGAGCTTCAGCCTACACTATAGATTAACGTAATAGCACATTGCTATAAATGTTGAACTAAAGATTGTACGGATGAAGGCAGCCGGGTGAAATGTTCTTCCGATCGCTGTTGCTCACAGATTTCTTGATTATATAGAATCTAACAAGGAAGAAATCTGTTCACAAAGGCGAGCGCTCCGCTTCTCCAGAATCATTTCACCTAGGTACGATATTCAAAACGTTTCTTCTTTTGAATATCGTACCCTTTTGCCTATTCCCTGTCCTTCTGAAAAAAAGAGCGAGGCTCTCGGCCAAAATGGCCTTGAGACTCGCTCTTTCGTATTGATCTAACTTCTTAATTAAAGGCCCTTAGCCTTGCGGTAAGCATCTACATAAGCTGCAGCCTTCTTGCGGATCAATGAGAAGTCCTTGTTCTTCACGGCTTCGTTCGTCAGATCGGAGCCGATTCCTACAGCTACAGCACCGGCTTTGATCCACTCGCCCAGATTATCCAGCGATACTCCACCGGTTGGCATAATATTGGCCTGCGGCAACGGACCTTTGATCGCTTTGATTACAGATGGCTCGTACAGGTTGCCCGGGAACAACTTCACGATATCAGCTCCAAGCTCGAGCGCCTCGTTAATCTCCTTAACAGTCATCGTTCCTGGCATTACCGGAACACGGTATCTGTTGCACAATGTAACCGTCTCAGGGCTCAGGAACGGTGACACTACGAATTCCGCGCCACTAAGAATTGCCGCACGTGCTGTCTCCGCATCCAATACCGTCCCTACACCGATAATCGCATATGTGGATTCATCCGTTGAATTCGATCTATATTTGCGGGACAATTCCTCAATCGCTTTCAACGCAAAAGGAACCGTCATCGTAATCTCAATCACTTTAATTCCGCCAGCGATAGCTTCCTCGGCCATAGCGACTACTTCTTCTGCTGTCTCGCCACGAAGTACGGCAACGACACCTTCCTGAACAATCTTCTGAATAAGCTGAATTTTCTTCATAATCGTTTCTCCTCACCCTCATGTATCTGTTGTGTAATTTTGATAGATGCCTAAAGGAAAAAACATATCTCTCTCAAAAAACAAACTTTCCGATAATGAGTTTCTCCTTCTCGGCTGTTACTTTCGAACCCAAAAGGGGTTCATTTACGTTCATAAATCCACAATACTCCATTTTGAGCCTTATATCCATAGTTATTTCTGGCTTACGAAACTACGAGTCGTTATTTGGGGAGAATTTCCGTCTTCGCCAGGTCTTCACCACATTGAAAAAAACGAACATAACAAATATAATCATTTATCATTAACATATATATTAATCAAATCTGGAGGCTTGACATGAAACTAGATCTTACTGAACGGTCATTGCCTGTTTATGAAGCGCTGGCCAGCTCCGTTCGTCTGAAGATTATGACTCTGCTGGCCGAGAAACGGATGAATATCAAGGAACTCGCAGAAGCACTAAATTTAAGCAGCGCGATTATGACGATGCATGTCCGCAAGCTGGAGAACGCTGATCTCATCAGCAGTCATATGGCCCCTGGACGAAGCGGTCTGCAGAAAATATGCACCCTGTCCGCAGACGGCATTGAGATTATTTTTCCAAATAAGAAGCAATCCGAACGAAAAAGCTACCGTACGGAAATTCCGGTAGGCCATTATTCCGACTTTCAGATCGAGCCGACCTGCGGCCTAGCTACGACCGAGCATATGATTGGCGGCTTCGATGACCCCCGCTTCTTCTGGGATCATGAGCGCATGAATGCCGGTATCCTCTGGTTCGGAAAAGGCTATATCGAATATAAAATTCCTAACTTTCTGCTGGTGAGTCAGAGCCCGGAAGAGCTTGTCATCTCGATGGAAATTGCTTCAGAAGCCCCGGAGACGAACAATGATTGGCCTTCGGATATTACATTTACCCTGAATGGAGTCAGACTCGGCTCCTGGACAAGCCCCGGAGATTTCGGTGATCGGCGCGGAAAATATACACCGAACTGGTGGGCTAACCATATCAATCAGTACGGTCTGCTCAAGCAGCTTCGTGTAACAGGAGAAGGCACTTTTATCGATAGCCTGCAAATTTCAGACATCACGCTAAATGACGTGAATATTCGCGGAAAGCAATGGACCTTCAGGCTCTCTGTAGAAGAAGATGCCCGTCATATTGGCGGCCTCACGCTGTTTGGCAAAGGCTTCGGCAATTATAACGAGCATCTTATATCAGAACTTTATTATACGTGAGCGCGCCGCCACCTGTGCTGCGTAAAGCGAAGGCGCTTCTTAGGTTATGTACCGCAGTTACCACAGCGCGCCACCCGGCAACGGACAGCTCTTCTGCTTCAGCTTGGCGGCAACTGGAATAATGCAACCGCAAACGGTACAGTTTATCCCCTCCTGCAGCTTGACGCAGCTATTACAAATTCGCAGCCGCTCATTATAAACCTCATCGTCTACACCTTGATCGGAGGTGAACATTGGAGAGGCCAACATACGCCGGATGCTCTCCTCTGTCACCTTATACTCCTCCCGGCAGCCTTTACATTCGCTATTTCCCGTCTTCATCCTATGCCTATACTCCTTGCTACTTGATCTCCAGCACCGTCACCGACATAGGCGGTAATTGAACGGTCAGCTTACTGCCCTCTAGTACAAAGGCATAAAAAGGCTGTGGAACAACTTGATCCGGCTGCTCAAACGTATTGTGCGCATCGATCTCGGTAGCGACTAATATCGTACCAGATACGGCGAGCGCCTTGCTCCCTTCATCTAAGCCGCGCAGATCAATAGTCAGTACACTGTCATCCGCATGATTCAGATTACACAGACTTATATGGATAGCACCTTCCTGATCCACAGAAGCTGAAGCCGATACGGCGGGGATTTCCCGGCCATTATGACGATAAGCTTCACTCTCGTAAGTGAGTTCGACTCTCTCTG
>DASYFA010000359.1:0-5575 GCA_036498705.1 Paenibacillus sp. | reverse complement strand
GTATGGAATGGGCTTCGGTAATTTCCCGTCCGATACGGTTGTCTCAACCTTGAGTGGTGGACAGAAGACCCGGCTTGCACTGGCAAGGATCCTACTTCAGGCTCCGGACCTGCTTATGCTGGACGAACCGACGAACCATCTGGACATTCAGACCTTAACCTGGCTCGAGGATTACCTTCGCAACTATTCCGGGGCATTACTGGTCGTCTCACACGACCGTTATTTCCTGGACCGCCTCGTTACGACCATTGTCGAAATCGAACGGCATCAGTCAACCCGATATACCGGCAATTACAGCCGTTATATCGAGCTTAAAGCGGCCGAATACGAGAGCCGTATGAAACAGTATGAGAAGCAGCAGGACGAAATAGCCCGGATGGAGGATTTTATCCAGAAAAATCTTGTCCGCGCTTCAACGACCAAACGGGCACAAAGCCGTCGCAAAGCACTGGAGAAGATGGAGCGAATTGACCGTCCACTCGGCGATTTGAAACGAGCCAGCTTCTCCTTCGAAGCAGAGATTCAGACAGGCAAGGACGTCCTGCATGTGGATCATTTGTCCTATGGTTATGATGACTCCAAAGCTCCGCTATTTCAGAGTGTATCTTTTGATCTGAAGCGCGGTGAGACGGTAGCTCTAATCGGGCCGAATGGTATCGGCAAATCGACCTTGCTGAAAATATTAACTGGCGACTTCAAGCCCCGTTCTGGCTCGTTAACCTGGGGCGCCAAAGTAAGGATCGGCTACTATGATCAGGAGCAGACGCACCTTAATCGAGACAACACTGTGCTGGAAGAGGTATGGAGTGCATTCCCTCATATTGAGGAAGCTCGTATCCGCAGTGTGCTTGGGAACTTCCTGTTCAGTGGAGAGGACGTTCTGAAGAAAGTCGCGGCTTTAAGTGGTGGAGAGAAAGCCCGCGTCGCCTTGGCCAAACTGATGTTGGAGAAGGCTAATGTTCTTATTCTTGACGAGCCGACGAACCATTTGGATCTATTTAGCAAAGAGGTGCTGGAATCCGCCCTGCTCGATTATGACGGCACACTGCTATTCATTTCCCATGACCGCTATTTCTTGAATAAGATGGCTGAGCGAATCGTCGAGCTACACCCGAACGGCGCCGGACATTTCCTGGGTAATTATGATGACTATCTGGACAAGAAGCTGGAGCTGGAAGAGATGGCTGCAGAGAAGGCTGCTCAAGAAGCCGCCAAGCAAAAGCCTGCGGAGCGTTCGAACATACAAGAGGATGACAGCGCCGCTAAAGGAAAATCTGGTGCCTCCTCCTATGAGGCGGACAAACAAGCGAAGCGCGAGGAACGCAACCGTCAGCGTCGTCTTGAACAGTTGGAGGAACTCATTTCTAAGCTGGAAGAGGACATCGCCTCGCTCGAGCACGAGCTTACCCTTCCGGAAGTATACCAGGATTATACGGCGGTCCAAGAACGGCAAACTTCGATTGATGAGCATAAGGAGCAATTGTCGGCCATCTATGATGAATGGGAGCAACTGATGGAGAATTAAGATAAGATTTTCATAAAATCGTAAAAAAATGTTGGTCATAGCTTTATCCACAAATCAATTGATAATATTTGTAAAAAAACGACCGCTTAGGTCGTTTTTTTTCGGCTTATAATAGGCTTTATTCGCGATTTCCCAAATTATCCACTAAGTTATGCACATTATCCACATTTTTTCTGAAAAAATTATCCTACTTCCAACAATTAAATCCAAACCGTTGAGGCATAAGACTTCTCGCGATTTTCATTACAAAAGTCCCCCAACTAACGCACCCTTTGTCCACATCTTGACATCAGACCCGAGGACATGCTTCCCTTTATATCGGCAGTACCTGCCAATAGACGTAGGCACCGCTTCACATACATCCTGCATATTACTCCCGTATATTCTCCCTGGTCTCTATTGCATCCTCTTCTGTCTCCTTTAGATACGCTTCATTAACAATCGGAAGCACCGTTACAATCTGAATAGCGAGCCCAAGCGCGATATAGAAAAGATGAACTATAGCAACTGCATTCAGAATATAAGTCTCGACCGAGATCCAAATTATTAGAATGATGGAAATATACAACGAGTACGCCCAGGACCAATGCGATTTCTTGAATACATTTAAACGTTCCGCCCATTTGCATTCCCGCTTCGTTAACAATCCCCAGGCGACGATTAACGGACAGATCCCCATAAACACTAAGAGAATGATTCCGGGAATAAGATAATTAGGAAATAGCTCAATTTGCATAATGTCGGAGGGCATACCAAGCATATCCCCACTCGGATCGATGACCAGTGCTACACCGCCGAATACTGCACCTATCCCCAAAAATAAATGAAGCCCGATCAACAGCCAGTTAGCAAAAGAACGCCGTGGTGCAGTTTTCACATACATCATCCCTTCAAATATAAACTTTGTGATAATTTTCACTAATTAAGCTATTATGTAAGAAACATGGTTGAATGACGTAACATGATCACCGACGATGTTTATTTCAATTTATCATATGCTGAGCATACTGGGAATTGAATTTGTAGCTCTATATAGATATGATAGAAAATTGAATGCAGTATCCCACGAAATAATGAGGTTGCAAAAATATAAATCAGAAATGAGGAAAATCAAGTGAGTGAAATCATCGGTGGCATTTCGCATATCGATTGCGATGAATTACAGCATATACTTCAAAATTCAAATAATAAAACTTTAGTTATCGATGTTCGTGAACCAGAGGAATACATAGCGGGGCATATTCCTGGCATCCCACTCATTCCGATGAATGATATTCCGTATTATCTCGGAGACTTCGATATGGACAGAGAGTATGTATTCGTATGCCGGAGTGGGGGAAGAAGCTATCAAGTAGCCCGGTACTTCAAGCATAACGGCTTTGACAAAGTCCATAACTATAGTGGTGGAATGCTGGAATGGTGCTATGACATTGCGGAAGGACCGGAGAACATTATACAGGAATTCAATCCAGCTCTACTTGAGCGAAAATAATAAAAAAAAAATGAACTGCTAAAGTCTCAAGACCTCGCCAAATGCGAGGTCTTGAACATATAGCTTCATGACTTCATGACTTCTTGCGATGTGCCGGCAACCACGATGTCCCGTAATCGACAAGCTCCTTCTGTGGAATCAGCATCGCCTCTGCACCGCCGATCTTGCCACGCTGAACCAAGCCGGTCTCCCGTTCGAAATCGTCGCCAATAGCCGCAAAATCAGATGAATCATATTCAATGTCCTTAAACTGTGCCCAGTGTCTGATCCCATCGATCTTGATCGGTGCCTGATTCATAATCTCTCGCTTGGTCTCATACTCTGCCCGAATCTCCGATAAATGCAGCGAAGTATTGCTGCCATTCCCCACACCAAGCAGCAGAACATATCCTTCCAGCTCATAAATCCGCCCCAGAGGAGATTGCTCTCCCAAACTGTATTCCAGTGCATGATTTCCTGCAATAAACTCGGCTTTAGGCCCCCATGCGCCAAAGGATAGCTGCGGGTGGCTACTACGGATGACAGAATCCTGCTTACGGAACATATCCGGTATAATCCCCATCCCCCATAGCGGCGCTAAATCTGGATCATAGGCAGGCATCTGTTCACGGATCGTCTCCCACCATTCCTTCGGAACCGGTGGATTTTCCCATCCGGCAGGATCGCTCAAATCCCCGGAATGCGTAGGCATCACCACATTCCCCTCTGGACCAACCACCGCTTCCAGGGCAAGAATTACCGCAGGCGGCCCTCCGACTACAAATTGACCTATCGCTTTATAAGACGAATGCATAATTACCGTCATTCCCGGACGAACTCCTAGACGGATAAAATCCGATTTCAGCGTCTCAACCGTGATTAAGCTCCCCTTTATTTCTTCCATATGTACTAACCTCTTTTCTATACTATATAAGTTGAATAGTTCAACTTATATAGTCGTATTCTACTCTCCTATTACATCACAAAATAACTGACAAAATAAGCCCTGCCTCAGACATTATGAATAATATGGCGAGAACGAACAAATCATAACGGCAAACATCTGACAATTTTCGTACAGAGCAGGGATTTGGAAAGTTTTGACGAATCATAACTATTAGCTTGTCGTCAAGAAACTTAAGTCCCATAGAATGATTTCGTTCAGGAGGATTTCATGAAATTCAGATTCAAACCGACCAACAAGCGATTTACCGTTCTGATCGTGCCGGAAGGTACCAGTCCGGTATTCCGCTTCAAATTAAAATTTTCCCTTCTGCTGTCCATGGCCATAGCAGTTGGAACCATGGCTGTATTGCTCCTCGTTCTGTTCGTCGTGAACCATTATCACTCCAGTCAGATCGCCTCTTTGCAAGCAGAGCTCACCATATCTAACGATCAGCTTCAAAACACGATAGACAATAAAGAACAGACTGTCGATAAGCTGCTATCGGAATTGCTTGAATTGTCGGAGAAATCCAAAGATATCGAGAGTAAGATCAACGAACTGGAGAAGATAGAGTCCGAGTTGAAGTCCCTGAACGGTATTTCCGGACTATCTTCAGACCTGACAGCCTTGATGCCCCTGTCCGATGGAGGTATCGGCGGTGAAGACATCCCGCTGTCCGAGGACGAGATCGTATCATTAGCCGCAGAAGCGAAGGACAACCTATCAGCCACCCTTGATAAGATGCCAAATCTGCAAGCCAAGCTGGATCAGACCAAGATCAACCTTCAGAAGTACAAGCAGTTGCTGAAGATTTTGCCGACTTATTGGCCAACGATCTCCGTACGAACGACATCGGACTTTGGCAAAAGAATTGACCCTTTTAATGGCAAGATGACCTTACATAATGGGTTGGATATCGGAGGAGATGTTGGGGATCCGATCTACGCGGCTGCGGACGGCGAGGTGACTGATACTGGCTACAGCCCAGCGCGTGGGTATTACGTAACCCTGTCTCATCCGTCAGGTGTAGAATCTATTTATATGCATCTGAAGAGATCACTCAAAGACAAGGGCGATGCTGTGAAGCAAGGCGATGTAATTGGTGAACTAGGCAACACGGGCCGAAGCACTGGGCCGCATCTTCATTTTCAAGTGATGAAGAATGGGGCTGCCGTCGACCCACTGCTCTACTTAAAAATCCCTGGAGAGGATGATAGAAATTAATGTTGCGGAATAAAGTCACCAAAATAGACCCTAATTCAACAGATACACTGATCGGGGAAGGTAGTATATTCGAAGGAAAGCTCAAATCAAGCGCCAGTGTGCGTATTGAAGGACAAATGATCGGTGATATTGAATGCGGAGGCGACGTGACCATCGGAGAGAAGGGCGTCGTTGAGTCCAGCATCATTAACGCCAGGAACGTTACGATAGCCGGTCAAGTCAATGGTAATGTACAGGCAAGTAACAAACTCACGATAACGTCTAAGGGCAAGCTATACGGTAACATCGCTGCCGCCTCGCTTGCCATCGAAGAAGGAAGCATATTCGAGGGTACCAGTCGAATGGGGAACTCATCGGATATCGCACTGGCGATGAAAGAAGCGGCAGCCTCTTCCGAGTAATATTTCCT
>DASYFA010000358.1:0-2998 GCA_036498705.1 Paenibacillus sp. | reverse complement strand
ACTGTTGCTGCGTTGGATGTAATTCACTTTCAGAAATTTTTTCATATTTTAGGTTTTTTCAGGAAATAATAATCTCTGGATTCTTATTTCGTGAAGGCGGTGCAGAAGGATGTCTAACCAACCGAATACGCCTGTACTGTCAACATCAGTGAAGGACAATATTAATAACTTTCGATGCGTCTTAGGGAGCCCAAACGATCTTCAGGTAAAGGAGCTCACACTTGGAAATGCACACCCTTGCGGGGTTGTAGGTATTGAAGGACTCACGAATAAAGATATCATTCAGGATCAGGTTCTGCGAAGCCTAATGATTTCGCTCACAGATTCTAACAAGAATATTCCAGTATCGGGTGAGGAGCTGCTTTTATTCGTACAGTCCGAGGTTTTGCCCCTGCAAGCCATTGATGTCCTGTCGGATTTCGATGAAGCTATTCGATGCATCCTGGCCGGAGATACAGCATTGTTCGTAGAGGGAGCGGACAAGGTGCTCATGCTAAGCACGAAAGGCTGGAAGAGCCGGGGGATTGAAGAACCGCAGACCGAAGGCCTGATCCGCGGTCCCCGAGATGGATTCACCGAGGATTTGGGTACGACAACTGCACTGGTTCGTAGAAAGGTGCAAGACCCGCATCTTCGATTTGATACCTATAAGATAGGTAACCGGATGAAAAAAGATGTGATCGTAGCATACATTGACGACCTAGCGAACCCGAAGCTGGTTCAGGAAGTAAAGAGAAGGCTTGTCACCCTTCATAAGGATGATGTGGATGGGTCGGGTCTTATTGAGCAGTGGATATCAGATAACTATTTATCTCCATTTCCCCAAATTTTAAGTACGGAACGTCCAGACAAGGTTGCCGCCGCGCTTCTGCAAGGGAGGGTAGCCATCCTTGTAGACGGTACACCTTTTCAATTGATCATGCCGATTACTTTTGCGACGTCACTACACTCTCCCGAGGATAATTACCAGAATTGGATGATATCTAGCGTAATCCGTCTCTTGCGAATCGGAGCAGCCTTTATGGCTACCTTTCTGCCAGCGATATATATAGCGTTAACGGAATTCCATCATGGCATGCTCCCTTCCATGCTTGCATTTTCCATTGCTGGTGCTAGAGAGGGAGTTCCGTTTCCCGCTGTGGTGGAGGCATTCATAATGGAGATAACACTGGAATTATTGCGCGAAGCGGGAATACGGCTGCCTAAACCAATAGGTCAGACGATAGGAATTGTCGGAGGACTCGTTATCGGAGAAGCGGCGGTATCCGCCGGGATCGTAAGTCCGATCATGGTCATTATCGTGGCGATTACTGCTATATCCTCCTTTGCATTGCCATCGTATAGTACGGCGATTTCGCTGCGATTGCTTCGTTTTGGCATCATGATTGCTGCCGCGGTCTTTGGTTTATATGGGATTGTGCTTGCGTTTATTACGATCATGATCCATATGGTGAATCTCAGAAGCTTTGGGCTTCCTTACTCTACGCCATTTGCTCCTACGTTCTTCAAGGATATTACAAATACTGCAATTCGTACGCCCGTATCGCATCTGGAGATGGAGCCTGAAATGCTGAAATCGGGAGAGCACCAGCAGAATCATAACAGAAAGAGGTGAACCATGGGGATTTTCAACTATGCGGATGAAGAAATTGGCCAACGGGAAATAACCATGACGGTAGCCTCTATGATTATTGGGCTGGGCGTGCTAACCCTACCCCGGCTCGTCGCTAGTGAGACAATGTCCTCGGATGGTTGGATATCCATCCTTGTTGCCGGAGGAATTGCTCTGTTCTTTGGTTGGATCGTCTCGAAATTGTGTGGAAGGTTCAAACGGATGACGTTTTATGAATACACTTCGTTGATAGTCACCAAGCCGGTCGCCTATGTCCTGACTTTGCTGCAGGCCGTATACTTTTTAATGTTTTGTGCGTATGAGATGAGAGCTGTTGCAAGTATATCGAAGCAATATTTGTTCGACCGAACGCCCATCGAAGTCATTGCGCTCACATTTCTCTTGGTTGTCATCGTTGCAGTTTCAGGCTCGCGGGTGGGTATTATTCGTTTGTGCGTTTTATTTCTGCCGATCGTCCTGTTTTTTGTTATCGTCATGCTCGCCTTTAGTGTGGAATTATTTGAGTGGGAGAATTTGAAGCCCATGTTCATCACAGATGGCAAGCACATTTATAGCGGAGCAAGGCAAGTGATATATTCTATGCTGGGCTATGAGATCGTGATGTTTTATAGCATACTTATGCGCAAGCCAAAAGAATCAACGAAAGCCATCATCATCGGCATTTCGATTCCGATTCTTCTATATTTAATTATTTTCATAATTGCGATTGGCATATTTACACGCGAAGGAACGATTAACATCATGTATCCTGCGATTGAAATTGCAAAAGAGATCGAAATACCTGGCGAATTTTTTGAACGGTTTGAATCCGTACTTTTTATCATCTGGATTATGACGCTCTATAATACATCGAGTATTGTTATGGATGTATCCGTTCACTGTCTAACCTCAGTAATAAAGAAATTGGATAAAAGAACATGTCTACTCATCCTTAGTCCGATTATTTTTCTGATTAGTATGTTTCCGAAGGATCAAGTGGAATATGTCTACTTGGGGACAATCATTAGCATCATGGGGATAGCATTTGCAGCAATTATTCCCACCAGCCTACTGATTGTGGCAGCAATCCGGGGAGTACAATCAAGTGATTAGGAGGGTGGTCGTCAGTCTGGTGATGGGTTGTACCTTGTTTTGTACAACGGGGTGTTGGGATCGAGTTGAAATTGATGAACGAGGATTTGTTGTGGGGGTCGGGATTGACATTCCTGATGAACAAGAACAAGGTGCTGCAGAAGAAGGTAATGGATTCGCGGAGCGAGACTATCTGGTTACTTATCAATTGGTTGTACCTTCCCGTCTCAAAAGAGCGGGCAGCAGCGGGAGCTCTGACCAAAGTTATTTCAATATAACGCTTCGAGGCGATAC
>DASYFA010000357.1:0-11001 GCA_036498705.1 Paenibacillus sp. | reverse complement strand
CTTCAGTCTTGATATCTCTACAGTAGCCATATCCAGAGACCGATCCTTCAAAGTAACATAGTACGCTGGATGATTGGTCATAGCTACAAGCACATAATCCACATGATCAAAAGGTTCATCGAATGGAATCGTAATTTCGGTTGACTTCTCATATCCTTGCAGCAGGAATGCCGACATACCAAACTGCTGTAAAGCCTGTTGACCGCTGACCGCCTGGATTGGATTGATTCTTAAATGCTCAGAGCCGACAGAATGAGGTGACAGATGTTTGGATGATATTGATCCTTCAGCCACGTGGCGAGACTGCACGGAATCATCAACCAGATGATACCCAAGCACCGAGCCTTCCTGAATATGTTCCGACCTTACCGACTGCTTCGACAGATGATTGGATTCTACTGCATCATCGGTAAGATGATGTGATCGCACAGATTCATCGACTAAATGATGTCCGAATACGGAACCTTCTTGAATATGATCCGAGCCCACCGATTGCTTCGACAGATGTTTGGATTGTACTGCTTCATCAGTCAGGTGACGGGACTGCACGGAATCATCAATTAGATGATACCCAAACACTGAGCCCTCCTGAATATGCTCGGAGCCCACCGATTGCTGACTTAGCACGTCGGAATCAACTGAGTTATCCAGCAGGTGCTCTCGGGATACCGAGCCCGCCTGGATATCTTCTCCTCTGATTCCGCCCTCAGGCAGCAGACCTTGTTCTTTAAGCTCCTTAACCAAATGCTCGCTGCTGATCGCATTAGGAAGAATATGATGCGAAGTGATTACCCTCTGTCCAATATGCGTCCCATCAATACAATTCTCTGTTAAATGACGCGAGCTGATTGACTTCTCCGCTAGATGCTGCGGCATCACCGACTCAGCGGTCAAATGGAAGCCGTAGATAGAATCCGGCTGAATATGATCCGAGCCCACCGATTGCTGACTCAGCACGTCGGAATCAACTGAGTTATCCAGCAGGTGTTCTCGGGATACCGAGCCCGCCTGGATATCTTCTCCTCTGATTCCGCCCTCAGGCAGCAGACCCTGTTCTTTAAGCTCCTTAGCCAAATGCTCGCTGCCGATTGCATTTGGAAGAATATGATGCGAAGTGATCACCTTCTGTCCAATATGCGCCCCATCAATGCAATTCTCTGTTAAATGACGCGAGCTGACCGACTTCTCCGCTAGATGCTGTGGCATCACTGAATCAGCTGTCAAATGAACACTGTAAATAGAATCCGGTTGAATATGAACCGAGCCCACCGACTGGTTACGAAGAACCTCGGAATCGACAGATTGCTTCTGAAGATGCTTCCTGGTGATTGAATTATGCAATATATGCTCACCCTGAATGCCCTCCTGAGGTAAAATGCCCTCCTGCTGAAGCTCTGGGGAGAGATGCTGGAGAGATACAGCCTCGGGCTGAAGGTGATAAGAGCCGATCACCGCTTCCCCGATATGCCGCGCCTCAATGCTGCCCTCGGATAAATGCCCGGATTCTACTACTTCTGCTGCCAGATGCTTCGCCTGTACCGCTTCATCCGTTAGATGCAGACTAAAAATTGAATTGGCCTGTAAATGTATGGCTCCAACAGAGTGACTCCTCAGCACATCCGCGTCTACGGAGTTTTGTTCCAGATGGACCCGACTAATCGAGCCAGGCTGCAGATCCTTGCCTCTGAGTCCTTCCTTCGGAAGCAAACCTTCCTGCTGAAGCTCGGAAGACAGATGATCACGGTTTACGACGCCGCAACGAAGATGCCTTGAATCAACTGCCCCTTCATGGATATGGGATTCATCCACGCTACCTTCGGTCAAATGCTGTGCTCCAATAATCCTCGGGGCCAAATGCTGAATCTGCACAGCTTCATCCGCTAGATGATAACTTTGTACCGATTTCAGCTGCAGATGCAGCGAACCGACCGACTCATTCTGTAGCGCTTCATCATCTATTGATCCCTTTTGCAAGTGAATGCGACTGATCGAGCCGGGTTGTAAGCTTGATCCACCAATGCCCCCTTCGGGCAATATACCTTCCCGGACGATCTCCTCATCCATCAAATCCTTTGATATCGCACCCAGTTGAATGTGTTCTGCCGTAATCGACTGCTTCGCAAGTAATCCACTATCTATAGCCTCTGGGGCGATATGTCGAGGCTGTATAGCCCCACTAGCCAGATGCTCACTTTGTACAGAAGAAGCAACGATATGCTGGCTTTGGACGCTATGTGCCTGCAGATGGCCTATGCCAACCGAGCCCAGCTGCAGAACCTCTCCATCGACCGACCCCTTTTGCAAATGAGCGCGGCGGATTGAAGAAGGCTGAATGTCCATTCCGCTGACTCCAGCTTCCGGCAGCAATCCTCCTTCCTGCAATTCAACGGACAGATGCTCTAACCTTACCGCCTTGGGAGTAAGATGATGCGATTCGAGCACTCCTTCCCCAATATGGACGCCAGTAACACTAGCATCTGCCAGATGACTCGACTGAACGGAGAGATCTGCTATCTTGGTGGAAGTGACCGCTTGATCTTGCAGCGCTTGCCCGGACACGGATTTATCTGTAAAGTGAGTTTCCTTGAGTACATTAGCCTGCAGATGACTGGAATCAATCGCACCTTTCGCTAAATGGAGGGACTGAACGGCACCTACAGCCAGACCGTCAGACAACACGGCCCCTTGTGCCAAATGCCAGGATTGAATCGTCTCCAGGGCGATTTTCGAAGAGACAACGCTACCTTCGGCCAATTTATTGCTAGTAATCGATAGATCTGTAATTTTATCGCTGCTCACGCTCTCTGGAGACAGCTTCAAGGCCGTAACCACATGATCCTGTAAATGATACGAGAAGACGGATCCCTTGCTCAAATGCTCCTCATGAATCGAGTCTTTCTGCAGCTTATCACTGCTCACACTGTTACCTGCCAGATGCTGTTGCTCAATTGAACCGGAGGCAATATGGCGCGATAGTACTTGATCGTCACCGATTACCTTACTGGAGATTGCTCCCCGTAAGATTTTACTCTCCGTTACACTGCTTTCGGCCAACTTCTCTGATGTAATGCTTCCGGGCTGTAAATGTCTCCCTGCGATTGCTTCCTCTACAATATGCTCGCCAGAGATCGCTTCGAAGTCGATCTTGTCACCAGTAACTGCGGAGCCGGCTATATGCCATTCCTGAATCACGCCTGGGGAGATATGATCGCGATGTACTCCCCCTTGTTGAATATGTGAAGCATTAATCGTGTTAGCAGCGATTTGCGGCCCCTGCACGGCCCCTTTAGCCATATGTCTTGTCAGTACGGATTCATCAGCTAGCTTATGAGGCAGGATACTCTGGTCAGCGATCTTCGAAGAAGTAATCGCCTGCTCAACGATCTGTGACGTCCCGACAGACTGATCGGCCAGCTTAGTAGAGGTGACACTACGATCCGCCAAATGCCTCGCCTTGATCTCACCGCTTCCAATCTGTTCATCTCTAACGCTTCCAGCTTGCAAATGAGTACTCTCAATAGCTGTTGGAGCAATGTGCATAGCCTCTACAATTTGCTCACCAAGATGATGAGCAGCCACGCTTCCCTTCTCGAGCTGCTCAGTTCCTACGCTAGAATGAGCCAGATGCACTTTAGCGATCAACCCGGGCACAAGATGAGAAACGGTGATTGCATTCCCAGCCAGATGTCGGCTTTCGATTACACCGTCTTGCAACTTGATTCCCGTTACGGACCCATCTCGAAGCTTCGTGGACGTCACCGCCCCATCACCCAATTTAGAAGCATCAATCGCTCCATTGGCGATATGGTAGGAATGGATACTTCCACTGCGCAGCTTCTCTGCTGATACCGCTTGATCCTGAATCAGATCCGTCGTAACAATCCATTCCCGCAAGTGACGACTCTCGATGGACCCGTCAGCAAGCTTCTCTCCACCAATCACACCATCGCCAAGCTTATCGGCTGTAATACTGCCTTCCTCCAACTTACTTCCACTAATCGAGCGCTCACGGATTTTACGCCCTTCAATAGCTCCGTCTACCAAATGATCGGCTGTGATAGATCCAGGGGCAATCTTGGAGGCATTTACAGCCGATTCAGCTATCTTAATACTGCTTACCGCATAATCAGCTATCCAAGCCGTGCCGATTGCTCCATGCTTAATCTTGGTCGAGTCGATCGCAAACGGTGCAATCTTATCACCAGTTACAGATGAACTCGACAGATCATCGGTATAAATAATTCCTTTTTCAAGTTGTGATGCTCTTTTTTCCTGCAAAGCTTCCTTAACCATCTGATCATGCCGATCGGGCTGCTCAGACATCTCATTAGAATGTAAGCCCTGTTCATTCTCCTCTTCCACTTTGTAGTCTTCAACCTCAGCCAAAGCAAGAGACTGGTGCAGTGTAACTTCCTGGTCTTCCTGCTGGTCCTTGGTCTTGACAGAACTTAGCAGCTTCAGTTCATTCTTATCCGGATTATCCACGAAGTATAACGAGTTCTTCGACCTGCCGTTTTTCGCGGTTTTCGTTCGCTTTTTCAGATCCGTCCTCCCCTTTGCCAAAAGATAAATCTCCTTAGGCATCATATGCGGACAGTTAGGCACCTGTCACAGCAACTCCGCGACTTATCCAGCTTCTCAATCGATTTTTTAATTCCTTAAGCGTAACAAAGAACCCTGCTCCAAATGGAGCAGGGTTCTTTGTTAACTATAAATTTTCACCTTGAGAATTCGATTCTGTCGGCTTGTGCATCGCGTTCAGTATATTCGACACTCTCTGATAGAGATATGAAATACCCAATAGTAGCAGACCAAAGCTGAAGTACGCGATGATCTTGCTACCGGTTGTCATCAAAGACAGATCAAAGAGCAGCATTTTTCCCGTAGACAGCAACGTCAACCCGAGTCCCATTCGGCGGATAAAGACGTATCTCCTGTGGAACCCGTATGCAATATAAGCAATCGCAAGCAGAAGGTAGGTCAAGCTGAACAGCCAGCTCACATCCCCTAATCTAAATTGAATACCCAAAAAAGCGGTAGAAATGGCAAATATATAAACTCCGAGGCATACCGGAATCCATTCCAGCCCCCAGGCTTGGCGACCAATGACTCGAAGCAGTAAATCCCGTCCGCTGAAAAAGACAAACACGTTGTACATGATCAAAATAACCAGCGCCAAATAATTCTCAAACGAATTGTATTCCCCGTTCGTATTCAGTGCAGGCATCCCCAGCGTAACTCCCAAGGACAGCACATACCCGATGAGATACAGAATGCGGCTATAATATTTAATTACACTGTCATACAATATCTTCGCCTTGTTCAAACCATAGGCCAGACCGAACGTAATCGCAGCAAAGAGCAGCCATTGATAGAAGCTATATAAAATGGCGTCCGAAGGCATCAACGTCTTGTAGATCCGGTTGATTTCGTACAGCAGGTAGAACCATATATTGATAGATGATATATACTTTAAGACCGCCAGCAGCGAATGATCTGACTGCTTATAGCGCTTGATCTCCTGTTCATCCAGGAGACGGTAACCATAGAAGCAAACCAGACCGAGCAGACCAATCGAGATAAAGCTGTATTTCCAGGCGAAATCAACTTCAGGATTACTGAACAAGCCTCCCACCAAATCGACCAGGACAAAGGCTCCCATCGTCAGCGCCAGAATCCCCCAGCCAATCCTCTCCACAAACTTCGAGCGCTGCAAATGTCCCAGCACGGAGAAGACGATTCCTTCAATTAACCAGCCTAGCGACATGTAGTTAATTCCGAACTGGAAAGGGATAACGAGTAGGGAGAAGGTAAGAGATGTGCCGTAGAACAACAGCCGCGTCTCGATTTCTTTGTCCAGATACTTGCGATTGAAACGTCCGAGCCCGTAATAGACGACACAGAAAATAAGTACGAGCAAGCCGCGCAACTGATTCCAGTCCGCCTTATCGAACAGGCTGTACATTATGCTACAGCTGATAATCGTATTTAGTGCTAGCAATGAGAAGTCAAGCCAATTCAGCTTCGATTGATAACGGAACGGTACCCACAGCGTAATGCTGAGATACATTAAGAATGTAATCAGTGCATAGCTGATAGCGATCACGGTTAGATCTGCAAGATTGACTAGGATTAGCATCGAGAGAGTGTTTAATCCAAAGCTTATGTAATGAACGATTGGCCAACGTTTCCGGAAGGAAATAAGCAGCATCAGTGCATTGAGTAGGAATAAATATCCCATCGCTACATAAACAGCACTACCAGCCAACCCGTATACCCCTAGATAGGAAAAGAATGGGAGATATCCTCCTACGAGTGAGAATGAACAAATCGTCTTAGATTGATATCGTAGTGACATTAGCGAAGCAACTGCGGTTATTAATACTGAAAGTGCCAGTCCTAGGGGTAGATTGATAATCTCTAGCAAGAAATAGCTATAGAAGACAGAGCCATATAATACCGAAATCCCGCCTCCCAACAGTCCTAGGGCGAAAATCTGCTTATTTCTCCGGAACAGCCATTCCCCGCCGGCTAGCATCAGTAAGCCTAGTACAAAGAAGATAGCTCCTTTGGTATAAGCATTAAACCAATTGCCATATGTATATTTGAATGCCGCACCCACTCCAATAATCAGCAGCAGAATACCCAGCTTGTTAATCCAATTCAAGCCGATCTTCATCTCCAGTTGATTCTGCTTCATGCGACGTTGAATCGTATATTCGTCTACTCCTTCGGCCTCCAGGCTCTGATAACCATTCAGAGCTTCTTCATGAATTCGCCGTTCTTCCGCATATAAGTACTGCCGGTGGCTTTGGATACGTTGAGTAACCTCTCCTTGGATATCGGCTAGCTTCGCGGATATCATCTGTTGATCGCCCTTTAAATAATGTTCCGCCTGTTCATACAATTTCTGAATTTTCTGCCTACTGGAATATTCAAGTGCTTGAAGCCGGTTCATATGTTGATGGGACGCAGAGGTGAAATAAGTATTCAGCTTCTCCTGAGATACTCTGATGAAGGTGAGCTTCTCGTCTAGAATCTGCTCGGCCAGAGCTGTGCGGAGTCCTCCGTTCTCCTTCTCTAACTGCTGCAACCTGCTCTCTAAAGCCGTAACCTGCTGCTTATACTCCTCATAATTGCGCTTAAGCACTTCATTCTCTTGTACAAGATCGCTTCCTTCGTATTCTTTAAGAATCGCCTCATACTCTTGGGCAATCATGTTCTGTTGATCTCGAAGCATATTCAATCGGTCTTTGAATTCCCTCATACTTCCTCCTTATTGCTTCTCATTTGATTCGTTCTATATATTTCTATATCCCACCACAAATTTCCTTTTGATTTTAACTATTTACGGTTCGTTATTTGGTATATTTTATCATATTTGTATATACGCAAAGGGGGAGAGTAACGACTCTCCCCCTACGAACTTGATAATTGGCACCGGCTCACTTATCTGTAATCTATGAAATTATACTTGCTGCGCCTCTTGTATATCCGTCGATGCTTGCACCTTCTTGTCTGACTTACGGACTGCAAGCAAAAAAACAATGATCAAAATAAATGCGATCAGACACATCAGCGGAATTGTTAGAAAACCGAACCAGTTCAGATAGTCGAAGTCGCACGGTATGCCTACCTTGCATGGCAGTGCTTTAGCTAAGGCTGGAATCTTCTGCTCTGCATAATGATATACCGAGATGGATCCACCGATGATACTAAGTGGGAGGATATACGGGATCACATTCCGATCATTACGGTACGCAGCAATTCCGAGCAGTATCACTTGCGGGTACATGAATATACGCTGGAACCAGCACAGCCTGCACGGTTCAAAATGTAGTACTTCACTTAAATACAAACTTCCTGCTGTAGCAACCATAGATACGATCCAGGCAAAATAAATACCATAATTTCTGAACAAAGAACGCACTATTCTCGCTCCTCCCTTAATTAACGGATACAGTACTATTCCCCGAGTGCCGCCTTAACCTGTTGCTCGAACTCAGCATAATCATCATAACGACCAAGGTACTCTACACCATTAATATAATAGGTTGGTGTTCCTGAGACACCTAGCTTACTTGCTTTACTCTGATGTTCGTTCACTTCTTTGATATAGGTCTGATTCTCGATATCTTTCCGCAGCAAGTCAAAATCGATAGAGAGATTCGCTTGCTTCGCCAAATCAACCAAATAATCGGGAGTCGCCCATGCGAGCTTCTCATCCGGTTGATTGTGATATAAGGCATCAAAATAAGTCCAGTAATCATCCTTGCTCTGATGGAATACTGACTGTGCAGCTAATGCGGCTGTTGTTGAATCCGGAGAGATGAAGGGCAGGTTCATGAAATAAAAGGCCACCTTCCCGGAATTTATATAATCGCTGATCAAATGCGGTTTAATGACATCATTAGCCGTTTTACATGCTGGACACTTGAAATCGCCGAATTCGACTATTTTAATTGGAGCATCGGCTTGTCCTAACCTTGGGAGATTCTCATAGTCAAAAGATGCTGCCGACGCTTTAGGTTTTATTGATAGCACAACCACAATCAGAATTAGCAAAATACCGACGGTCGAGAACCAGACAATCCGCCTTGTCCGTTGCTTCTTTTTCGCTTGCTCTGCAGCGGCATTGCGCTGTGCCATTGCGCTCTTTTGTTTTTTGGGTGGCATTCTATCCCCTTCTTTCTACCAAATTTTATTAGTTTATATTAGAATATCTTAAATGCTAATAATCCTGCAACCATTCTAGTTACAAAAGCTTCTTTCGTCAAGCAATTACATCCTATCCATAATCATTCATAAAAAAATGGCGACCCTATCGGTCGCCATCATTCATTCTATATAAATCAGTTCATACTATCCCATTATTCGCCGATCGAGCGAACGAGTTCTACCACCTGCTGCGCTGTCTGCAGACCAATTGCCTTGGCTGCAAGCTGCTCCATCTCCACCTTAGACAGGCGAGAAATCTGTGAACGAGCGGGAAGAATGGATGTCGCGCTCATACTGAACTCATCAAGCCCAAGTCCGAGCAAGAGCGGAATCGCCGTCGCATCACCGGCCATCTCGCCGCACATGCCAACCCAGCGTCCTTCTTGATGCGCTGCATCGATAACCATCTTCACCAGACGCAGAATCGCCGGATTGTATGGCTGATACAAGTAGGATACGCGTTCATTCATCCGGTCTGCGGCCATCGTATATTGAATCAGATCATTGGTTCCAATGCTGAAGAAATCGACTTCTTTGGCAAATTGATCAGCCAGTACTGCTGTAGATGGAATCTCTACCATAATCCCTAGCTGAATCGAATCCGAAACCTGAATTCCTTCAGAAGTGAGCTTCTGCTTCTCCTCCAGGAGTAAAGCTTTGGCCTGACGGAACTCATCAAGCGTAGCGATCATTGGGAACATAATTCTCAAATTGCCATACACGCTTGCCCGTAGTAACGCGCGCAATTGTGTGCGGAATATATCTTGACGCTCCAGGCATAGTCTAACTGCACGGAATCCAAGGAAAGGATTCATCTCCTTCGGTAGATCAAGATAAGGCAGTTCCTTGTCTCCACCGATATCCAGCGTTCTGACGACTACCGGCTTGCCTTCCATACGCTCAAGAACGGTCTTGTAGGCATTGAACTGGACGTCTTCCGACGGAAGCTCAGAGCGTCCCATATAGAGAAACTCTGTACGATACAAACCAACGGCTTCCCCACCGTTCTCAAGCACACCTGTAACATCATTCGGAGTACCTATATTGGCAGCAAGTTCTACATGAACACCATCCTTGGACTGAGTAGGAATCTCTTTAAGCTTCTTCCATTCCTCAATCTGACGGAGATATTGGTCACGTTTAAGCTGGTACTGCTGTAGTACCTCTGCAGACGGATTGACAATAACTTTGCCGTCCAGACCGTCAACGATGACTGTATCTCCGCTATGAATTTGGGCCATAACCTCTTGGGTGCCGACAACAGCTGGAATCTCCAGAGAACGGGCCATAATCGCCGAATGAGAAGTCCTTCCTCCGATGTTCGTCGTAAACCCTTTAACATATTGCCGGTTCAACTGCGCTGTATCGGATGGAGTCAAGTCCTCAGCGATTACGATAACTTCCTCGCTAATGTCGGCCGGATTGGTATAATTCAATCCTAGCAGATGAGTTAGTACCCGCTTGGTTACATCTCTCATATCTGCAGCACGTTCTCTTAAGTAAGCACTCTTCATATTCTCGAACATCGAGATGAACTGCTTAGCTACTTCATCCAGCGCGTATTGAGCCGTCACCTTCTCGGATGTTATCTTATCGCGAACAGCGTCAAGCAGCTCTGGATCATTCAGAATCAACAAGTGCGATTCGAAGATCTCTGCTTTTTTGGCGCCTAACTGTTCCTCAGTCCGCTGCTTGATCCCTTCGAGCTCCTTCTGCGATATAGCCAGAGCATCATCCAGACGCTTCAGTTCCGAATCGGAATCAGCGGCATTCTCTTGATGCACTGTATAGTCAGGATGCTCCAGCTGGAATGCTGTTGCGATCGCCACTCCCGAAGATGCGGCAATTCCTTTAATCTCAAGCATGGACTTCGCCTAACCCTTCGTTAACCATCACTTCCGCAAGCGCCTGAATAGCCTCTTCCGCTTGATCACCCTCAACGATTAATTTCAGGGCATCCCCCTTCTCCAACCCAAGGGACAAGACACCAAGAATCGACTTCAAAGTTACCTTCTTACCATTTGCCTCAGCAAAGGCCTCAGAATCTTTAAATTTATTCGCCGTATTTACCAAAGCGGTAGCCGGGCGTGCATGAATTCCATCCTCATCAGTAATTCTAAAATTTTTTTCCATGTTATTTCATCTCGCTTTCCACAATTTTATGTCTGCTAATCTCTCTCCCTTAATAATACGGGAACGCGACATTATTTGCCAAATTGTAACTCACATTTCAATTGCATCATATGAGAATAATTTCACCAAATTCTGTGCTTTTATCAAATT
>DASYFA010000356.1:0-5085 GCA_036498705.1 Paenibacillus sp. | reverse complement strand
AAAGCAGTTCAAGCTGCGAAATACATTCAAGATCTCTATCTCAAAAAATATATTAAGGAGAATGACCCTGACTTCTATAAAAACTTCCAGAGCGGTACCGCGGCTATTATGATGACTGGCGTATGGGCTACAGGTACATGGGAGGCGACAGAAGGGCTGGAGTTCGGAGCTATGCCGATTCCGCAGTTGTTCGATAAGCCGGCTACGTGGGGAGATTCCCATACGATCATTCTGCCGGTCGCGAAGAAAGAGGATAAGGCGAAGCGTGAGGCGGCGATTACCTTTGCCAACTGGATCGCTGATAATGGTCAAATCTGGGCCAAAGCGGGGCATATTCCATCTAAGCCATCGGTTCTTGATAAGCCTGAATACAAGGAAATGCCTTATCGTAGCGATTATGCAGCTGTGGCCGATACCGTTAAATTCAACAAGCCTTCCACGAAGAACTGGCAGATCCGTGATATGGCGATGTTCAAATATTTGAATGAAATTTGGGCTAACAAAATGTCGGCGGAGGATGCCATCGCTCAAATGCAGACGGAGATTCAGAAAGTACTTGATAAATAGAGCAGAGGGGTAAACGCAATGAAAATGAGCAAAATGAAGGCGGACGTACAGGCGCTTCTATTCTTGCTCCCCTTCCTCATCGTTTACTTTCTGTTTACGATCTGGCCGATGATCAAGGGCGTAGGAATGAGCTTCTACAAATGGACGCTGATCAGAAAGATGGAGTATCTCGGCTTCGGCAACTACGAGAAGCTGTGGCATGATCAAGACTTCTGGGCTTCGGTATGGCACGCCTTCCAGTTCGTTATTTTTACGACACCGACGATGATCGTACTGGCGATTATCCTGGCCTTGATTGCCAATCGCAATTCCAGGCTACAACGGCTGTACCGCAGTGCCTTTTTCCTGCCGAGTGTATTGTCTGTAGCGGTTGCTTCTTATCTGGGACTGTTTATTTTTCAGCCCTATACCGGATTTCTGAATTCCGTCCTCCATTTGGTGCGACTGCTACCGGAAGGCAAGGAGATATTCTGGTTGAACGAGCTGAATTTATCTTGGGTGGCGATCTCGGTCCTGACGCTGTGGTGGACGGTGGGGTTCAATTTCATCTTGTATCTATCTGCTCTACAGGATATCTCAGATGATATCTACGAGGCGGCCCGGCTTGACGGAGCCAATGACAATCAGGTTTTCTGGCGCATTACCCTGCCGCTGCTCGGACCGATTACCCGCACGATCATTATGCTGCAGATTATCGCTTCCTTTAAGGTCTTTATGCAGATTTATATCATGACCGGCGGCGGACCGCTGGATAAGACACGGCCTGTCATTCAATACATTTGGCAGACAGGGTTCCGGCATAATGACCTGGGTTACGCAGCGGCGATGTCGTATGTACTGTTCTTCATTCTGCTAGCGATGTCGGCAGTACAGTATTGGATGAACAATCGGAAGGAGGCGAATTAACCCATGAAATGGCTATACCGCATCATCTCGCTCGCCTTCGCCGCCTTTTTCCTGATTCCGCTGATATGGATGCTTGTGGTCTCTGTCAAGAAGGAAGGCATGAAGATCACTTCGGTGGTCGATTGGTTCACACCGCCCTATTCATTAGCGGTATACAACGAGGTTATCACGGATACGAAGCTGGTGCTCTGGTCCTGGAATAGTCTATTCGTGGCGGCGCTGGTCACTCTGTTTACGGTTATCATTGCTGCCATGGCTGGGTTCGTGCTATCGAAGATTCCTTTTCGCTATAAGACGTTCATCTTCTTGTTCGTCCTGTCCGGGCTGCTTATCCCTGGGGAAGCGATTCTGATTCCGCTCTATCAATTGGCGAAGGAAATGGGTATTCTGAACTCTTATTTCGGACTTATTCTTCCGGCGTTAGCTTCTCCGATTGCGATTATTGTATTAAAAAGCTTTTTCGACGGGGTACCTAATGATTTGCTGGAGAGCGTGCAGATGGACGGAGGCGGCACGTTCACGATTTTCCGGCGCATTATGCTGCCGCTAACCCGGCCGGCGCTGGCTTCCATGGCGATTCTGACCTTTATCGGTTCTTGGAATAATTTCCTCTGGCCGTTCTTATCGGTAACCGATGACAATCTGTTCACCCTGCCGATGGGAATACCGACCTTGATGGATCAGTTCACAGAGGACTATGTCAAGCCGATGGTTATCAATACGGTCGCTTCGCTACCGATCGTCGTCGTGTTCCTGATATTTGAACGGCAGATTATAAAAGGCATCAGCTTGTCGGGGATTAAAGGATGAGCGGACAGCGCGAGCAGGCCATCGACATATTCAAAGGTTTGCTGGTGCTCGGTATGGTCTACTGCCATTGCCTGCAGTTTTTCAGCGATCCGCTGGTGTATCCGAACGGCTCATATTGGATTGAGACCATTAACTTGCTGACGTTCTCAGGTTTTGTATTCAGCTTCGGTTATGTATCTGAGCTTGCTTATTATAGTAAGCCATTTAAGAGGGCGGCACCGCGTATGGCGTTGACAGCGCTAAAGACATTGATCGCTTTCTATATTTCGGGATTGGCGTACCGGTTGTTTGTTGATGGACGGGAGATAGGCTTTGCTACGATTAGACCCATTTTACTGCTGCAGGATATGCCAGGCTGGTCGGAGTTTCTCATCTCCTTTAGCTATCTGACTATGGTAGGGATGCTGTTGTTCGTCCCTCTCCGTTGGCTAGTAGAGCGAAAATGGGTTGCAATTGCCGTCGCCGCTGTGCTGCTCGCCACAACGTGGCTGCCCTATGGGGCTATCCATATATCGCAATTGGCACCGCTGCTGGGTACAAGGGACTTTGCTTCTTTTCCAATATTGCAATATTTCCCGTATTACCTGGTCGGAATGCTATTCGCAAAGTATCGCGTCGTCTGGAATTGGAAGGTGTTGACCGCTGCCGGCATTGCTACCGCCATGTTCGTATGGAAGTGGCTATCCATGGACGCTTTGCCGGAGCGGTTCCCTCCCTCGGTATGGTGGATCATCGGACCGGCACTGCTGTTGTACGTTTACTATTTGGCGGCTAGAGGGATGGAGCGATATGCTGTATTGTCCTTCCCCTTCGCCGCAATGGGGCGTAATGTACTGTGGTTCCTAGTCATGAGTAATATCCTGATCTTTGCACTAAGCAGTACACATGATGCACTCATGCTTGGTTTATTGGCAAGTCTGATCATGACGGTTGTGCTGTTAATGATTGCCGGATTCGCAATTTGGATTATCACGAAGAAGAGATCGACTTCTATAACTTCAATCTTAAAAACTATAGAACATAAGGATAGGTGAACATAATGGCACTAAAAGATCACTATCGCAAGGAATATCCGCGTCCTCAATTCGTACGTAAGGATTGGCAGGATTTGAATGGAGCATGGGATTTTGCATTTGACGATGTGAATGAGGGAGAGGTGCAAGGATGGACGAAGGGGTTCACGCCTACGCACACAATTCAAGTACCCTTTGTGTACGAGACGAAGGCCAGTGGGATCGCAGAGGAGTCTTTTCATCCATATGTATGGTATCAAAGGAAGATTGAAGCGGACGATGAGCAATTAGCCCGGCGGGTGGAGCTGCGCTTTCAAGCAGTCGATTATGTTGCCAAGGTATGGGTTAACGGCCATTTTGCAGGCAGACATGAAGGTGGATATTCTGCGTTTTCCTTCGATATCACTCCTTATTTACATGCAGGTAATGACAATTTGATCGTGGTCAAGGCGGAGGACAGCGATAGCTGTACACAACCACGCGGGAAGCAGCGCTGGAGAAAGGATAACTTCGGTTGCTGGTACGTACAGACGACAGGCATCTGGCAGTCGGTATGGCTGGAATATTTAAATCCTACTTATCTGAATCATGTAAAAATAACACCTAACTATGATGATAATTCAGTAAGTTTCGAGTATAAACTCGGTGGCGCTACCTACGGGAGTGAGTTGTCGGCACGTCAGCTGCAGTTGACGACGATTGTTACGATGGACGATGAGGTGATTAAGCAAGGGACACTTGCCGTGGATCGCGATAGTCTGGCTGCTACGGTTAATCTCAAGAGTGATAAGCTGGAGTGGCAGCTTGAACGCTGGAGTCCGGATAACCCAAAGCTGTACGAGGTAGAATTTGTGCTTCAGGAAGACGGAGAGACCCTGGACCGCGTACATTCTTACTTTGGACTACGCAAAATATCGATTGAGGATGGCAAGGTACTGCTCAATAATCGTCCAATCTATCAGCGTCTGATCCTGGACCAAGGCTATTGGCAGGACAGCCATTTGACCCCACCATCGGAGGCGGCACTTCTCGACGATATCGATAAAATTATGGCGATGGGCTATAACGGCGTACGTAAGCACCAGAAGATTGAGGATGATCGGTTCCTGTATTGGTGCGATGTGAAAGGGCTACTCGTCTGGTCGGAGGCAGCCGCGACTTATGAATTTAATGATGAGGCGGTGGAACGTTTCACGCGCGAATGGCTTGATATTGTGCAACAGCACTACAATCATCCTTGTATCGTAACTTGGGTACCATTCAATGAATCATGGGGAATTGCCAACGTATTTACGGATACCAAGCAGCAGAAGTTCACTGAAGCGATCTACTATTTAACGAAGTCGATTGACCCACATCGGCCAGTTGTTGTGAATGACGGCTGGGAGCATACGATATCTGACATTATCACCTTGCATGATTATGAGGAATCGGGCGAAGCGTTAAGCCGCCGCTATGCGGATAAGGAAGCCGTCATCAACAATAAAATAGCGTTCTCCAATTGGAAATATGCTATGGCGCAGGGCTACGAGTATCGCGGCCAACCAATTCTCATCAGTGAATTCGGCGGTATTGCTTTTAAGAGCGAGGAAGGATGGGGCTACGGCAATCAAGTGGATTCCGATGATGCATTTATTCAGCGGTTCCGTTCGATTACGGAGGCGATCAAGGATCTCGACTATGTATGCGGCTATTGCTATACGCAAGTGTCGGACGTTCAGCAGGAAGTGAACGGGCTGTTGACCGAGGACCGCAAGCCGAAAATTGATATGGACATCATAAGAGAGAT
>DASYFA010000355.1:0-12759 GCA_036498705.1 Paenibacillus sp. | reverse complement strand
CCGTTACCCCACCAACTAGCTAATGCGCCGCAGGTCCATCTATAAGTGACAGATTGCTCCGTCTTTCATTATTTCCCCATGCGAGAAAATAAATTATCCGGTATTAGCTAACGTTTCCGCTAGTTATCCCAGTCTTACAGGTAGGTTACCTACGTGTTACTCACCCGTCCGCCGCTAACCATCAGGAGAGCAAGCTCTCCATCAAGTCCGCTCGACTTGCATGTATTAGGCACGCCGCCAGCGTTCGTCCTGAGCCAGGATCAAACTCTCCAATAAAGTTGTTACTCATTGAAAAGAGCGATTAGCTCATTTTGAATCTGACGATTATAATAATCGTTGATAAATTGACGCGTTCCATTTGTTCAGTTTTCAAAGAACTTATTGTCCGTTTCAAACTTGTAAGTTTTTATCGAACGTTTATATATTATATCAGGTCGTCCGTGCTGTGTCAACAACTTTTTTCGTCATTGTTGTCTTCGCTTCGACAACCACCCTTCAAAAGCGGCAAGAAATAATGTATCACGTTCGCGATAATAATGCAACACTTTTTTAAAAAAAAGCTAGACTACAGTATAATCTCGGAATAACTCCTCGATTTAGTAACGACAATGAACCCCACGAAATGACAAAGAGACTCCCTTGACTCTCCGTGTGAACCATATGCAACCAAGCACTGACACGGAGAGTTACAAGGAATGTCTCTTATTAGAAAGAACTACCTATTTTGCATCTTTATTAACTGAAATTGAAATCTCGTCGTCTGAACTCGCACTATCGTTGCTAGTTCCCTCTTTGCCTTTATTCGCTTCTTTATCCTTCAAGCCTTTATCAAGGGCAGTTTGTGCCTCAGCTTGAACCGTCTTGAGAGCTTCATCCAAGGTTTTCTTATTATCCTTCACCAGTCCAAGTTCTCTAGTCAGGATAGAATTGTACTCACCGTAGAAATTATCAGGGAGCTTATCCATATTATCATAGGTCTTGTTCATTTTCGGCTTCAATGCATAGAACGGATCCATGCTTTGTCCCTCATATTCCTTCGTAAATCCCATTCTGGTCATCAGATTCCCAACAGATCTGGCTTTAACACGAGCATAGTCCTCGCCGTTAACGAACTTAATGAACTCCCAAGCCGCATCTTTATTAGGGGAAGCCGCATTAATCGCGAAAATTTCATTCAAATATGCGTTATAAGATGATGTAGGATCCGAAGGATCGACCGGACCGGACACAATACCGATTTCAAACGGCTTATAATCCTTCAATCTTTCCTTAGCATCCTTCAAACTTTGGAGCATATAAGGATAGCCAACCGTCATCGCAGCTCTTCCCATTAGGAATGGCTGGCTCTGAAAGTAGTCTTCCATCGTACCGCCCGTGAATCCATCACCGTCTGAATTATAGATAACTCCGGATTTCTCGGCATCGATGGCCAACTGGAATACTCTTTTCCACGAATCGGTATCTACCGTTACCTTCATCGTATCCGGCTTCACATACATCAGGCCCTCTGAGCTCGAGATCATACTAATCAGAGAATCCATCGAAGTAGGGTAGTTATCGCCATACCCAAATACACGAGTCTTCTCATCACCCTCGGTTGGGAAACGGCGAGCCAAGTCAATAATATCCTGCCAGGACATTCCGTCATGCGGCAAATCTACCCCATACTTGTTGAACAGATCCTTATTATAGAACACTGCATTTCCATAAAAAGATGGAGTTAGGCCGTATAATTTATTACCGCCGATTTCCTTCAACAAATCAATAAGACCGGGATAAATCCCCTCAAGTTTGAATTTATCCTTCTCAATATACGTGTCCAGCTCTACGAGCTTGCCGTCAGCAACATACTTCTCAAAGTTGCTAGTATCCAGCATCAGAACGTCTGGCTTCTCCTTATCAATCAGTTCATTAAGCGCTTCCTGATATGACTTGCCTTCCGCATTGTTGTATAGACCTTGCGTAGAGACAACTTGGAACTCGATGTTCTCCCCATTCTTCATGGTGAACAAATCGCCATATTGTTGATAGAACCAGCTCTCATCATTATAGAGCACTTTCAAAGTCGATTTAGTATTTTCCGTTTTCTTACCTGGCCCAGCTGTACAACCGGCTACAAGCATACAGCTTACAGCGAGCAAGGCGATCTTTTTCCACATTTTCCCCCGCATCTTATCCTCCTATAGTTCATGAAATTTTTTTAATCCAATCATGATTAATACGTATTCCTTGGATGTAAGGTTACATATTTACTGCAATTACAAAGATTCTCTGAAATTCATGCAAAAAAAAGAATCCTTCGCTCTCTCTAAGAAATAAAGTGCAACCCGACACTCTACACCAAGAGAAACAAAGGATATAATTCATCATTATTTAAAAAAGTAATTACCATTGGAAGCCACTTGAGTTACTCTCCTGAATTGCCCTCCTCTGTAACAACAACGCTTCCACCAGCGCTCGCAGTACCGGTTCCGGCACCTTCTTTACCTTTATTAGCTTCCTTATCCTTCAAACCTTTGTCAAGCGCTGTCTGGGCTTCCGATTGGATCGTCTTGAGCGCCTCGTCCAAGGTTTTTTTATTGTTTTTTACTAAGTCGAGTTCCTTCGTCATTACCATATTGTAATCACCATAGAAATTTTCAGGCATCTTATCCCAGCTACGATAGTTCTTATTAGCTTTCGGCTTCAAGGCGTAGAACGGATCCAGGCTTTGACCTTCGAAATCTTTCTTGAATCCCATTCTAGACATCATATCATTACCTGATCTGGACTTAACACGAGCATAATCCTCGCCGTTAACGAATTTAATGAAATCCCAGGCCACATCTTTGTTGGGTGAAGCCGCGTTAATCGCAAAAACCTCACTCAGGTTCGCGTTATAAGTCGATGTAGGATCTGAAGGATCGACCGGACCGGAGACGATACCGAGTTCAAACGGCTTATAATCCTTTAATCTTTCCTTAGCGTCCTTCATATTTTGGAGCATATATGGAGAGCCCAGTGTCATCGCCGATCTTCCCATCAAGAACGGCTGGCTCTGATAGTACTCTTCCATCGAACCACCCATGAATCTATCACCTTCCGGATTATAGACGACCCCGGATTTCTCGGCATCGATGGCCAGTTGGAATACCCTTTTCCACGAATCGGTATCCACCGTTACCTTCATCGTATCCGGGTTCACATTCATCAAGCCTTCCGCACTGGAGATCATACTTATCAGGTTATCTATCGAGATAGGATAGCTGTCGCCATACCCGTATACACGAGTCTTCTCATCACCATCTGTCGGGAAACGCCGGGCCAGATCAAGTATATCCTGCCAGGACATTCCGTCATGCGGCAAATCTACTCCATATTTGTTGAACAGATCTTTGTTGTAGAACACAGCACTTCCATAGAAAGTTGGAGAAAGACCGTATAATTTACTACCACCAATTTCCTTCAACAATTCGAGAAGACCTGGATAAATACCCTCAAGATTGTATTTATCCTTCTCAATATACGTGTCCAGCTCTACGAGTTTGCCGTCGCCAACATACTTCTCGAAATTATTAGTGTCCAACATTAGCACATCCGGCTTCTCTTTATCGATCAACTCATCGTATGCTTCCTGGTAGGACTTACCTTCCTCATTGTTGTACAGATTCTGCGTAGAGATAATTTCGAACTCGACATTCTCCCCGTTCTTCATCGAGAACAAATCGCCATACTGCTGATAGAACCAGCTCTCATCATAGAATAGTACCTTCAACGTTGTCTTTGTCTGTTCTACTTTCTTGCCTGCTCCATTCGTGCAACCTGCCAATAACAAACCTACCATCGCCAGAAGTACAATCTTTTGAATCCATTTGTTTCTCATCATAACCTCCCAATGATTTCAATCCTACAATCATATGACAACATAAGCCCCAAAAAAGTTATATTCTGGATCTCTTATACCCAAATATTATTACATAGGAACACCAATTAATCTACCATAATCAGGAAAAATAGGAGATTTGACTAATATTGATAGTCGAAGATTGCTGTTTATTACCTGCGTAACGCTAGATCTAGCACCTCCTGCCCTTTCGATTGCATCGCTTCCAATGCTTTGTTCAAAGATTTATTACCGTCCAGAACCGATTGGATTTCGCGATCTTGAATTTTTCGGAATTCTGAATGGAACGCATCCGGAATTTTGCTTTGTTTGGAATTGCTGTTGTTATTTAATTTGATTTTCAAAGTATAGAAGGCACTCAAGTCTATTCCATCGTATTTCATTCCTGCCCCAGTCCGTGTCTTCAAGCTGCTTGGGTTAGAATAGTGGATTCGTGCAAACTCGTTACTATTTACAAATTTAATAAACTCCCAGGCTGCGTCTTTATTTGATGCATTCGCATTAATCGCGAAAATCTCACCTAGGGTATTCTCCCTAATCGTCCCCGGATCAGCTGGATCAGCTGGACCAGCTGCCAAACCTATTTCAAAAGGGGTATAACCTTTTACTACCGTCTTAGCCTTTTTTAGTTCCGGCAAAAGCGACCCCGTTGCTACTGTCATTGCTGCATGTCCCATAATAAAGGGTTGGGACTTATAATACTCATCCTCATTGCTCTTAGTAGGCCCGCCCTCCCCAGGAGTGTAAATAGCCTTAGACTTTATCGTCTCAAGCGCTAATTCGTACACCTTCTTCCATGATTCCGTATTAATCGTAACTTGCATCGTGTCCGGGTTGACGGTCGTTAAGCCGGCAGAAGTGGAGTATACCAGTGCTTGCCACTCAACTTCGGGAGGATAGTATGAAGCTAAACCGTAGATCCTTGACTGTTCACCCCCATCAGAGGGAAAGTGCTGAGCCAGATCAACAATCTCTTCCCATGTCATGCCATTATGCGGTAGCTCTACTCCATATTTCGTGAACAGATCCTTGTTATAATACACGGCAGTTCCGTAGAATTGAGGGGCAAGTCCATATAGCTTGTCGCCGCCAATTTGTCTTAGCTCATCAACCATACCGGGTAGAAATCCGTCGATGTCATATTTATCTCTAACCATGAAAGGATCAAGCTCCGCCAATTTCCCATCAGCCACGTATCTTTGAAATCTTTGCGGATTCAGCATGAGAATATCTGGTCTTTCCCGTTCTATTAATTCGTCATAAGCCTCTTCATAGGTTTTATCGCCCATGATCGCATTTAAGTCTCGTGTACGTACAACCTCAAAATCAACATCCTCGTTCTTCATCACGAACAAATTTCCATACAACCGATAAAAATAGTCCTCATCAGAATACAGTAATTTGATTCTCAGCGGTTGTTTCTTTGCTAAAGGCACCGAATTACCTAGGCACCCTACTACCAAAGAGCAAATCAGAAACACAAAAAGCAGCTTGAACCAGATCTTTATTCTCATCAATACCTCCTAAATAATGGATATCAATTAATGAGATTACGTTTGGTCAAGTCGGAAAGTTACTAAGTCATGAAGATTCCGCACAAAAAAATCCCCAGGCAGCCCTCCTTAGTAAGGAAGTGCTGCTTGGGGATGCGTCTTATCAAAAGTGGACTTATTGAACTACCCTTCTAACAGGCGGATGAACTCGTCTTCATCCTCGATAACCATAATTCCTAGTGCCTGGGCTTTGGCCAGCTTGCTGCCAGCTTTCTCACCCGCTATGACTATATCGGTCTTCTTCGATACGCTGCCCGTTATTTTCGCGCCGAGCGCCTCAAGACGAGCACCTGCCTCATCACGGGTCAGCTTATGCAGCGTACCTGTAAGAACAACGGTCTTACCGTTAAAGAAAGAGTCAACCGGAGGAGCAGCCTGCTCTTCTGGAGGTGTCGCCTTAACACCAAGCTCCAGCATTTTATCAATGCCATCCCGGCTGATCGGATCTGCAAAGTATGAAACGATGCTCTCTGCTACAATGCCGCCAATATCCGGCAATGCCGTTAATTCCTCAACCGTAGCATTCATCACCGCTTGTAGACTGCGGAAGTGATCAGCCAACACCTTGGTGGTCGATTTTCCGGTATTCGGAATCCCTAGTGCAAACAAGAAGGCAGCAAGGTCACGTCCCTTACTCTGCTCAATAGCCTCCAGCAGGTTGTTCGCTTTCTTCTCGCCGAATCGCTCTAGCTTGATCAGGTCCTCAAAAGATAATGTATAGAGATCGGCTGGCCCATGAATATGCACTTCTTCATACAACTGTTCAGCCGTCTTCTCACTAAAGGTCTCGATGTCCATTGCATCACGCGAAGCAAAATGCGTAATCCGGCTTACAATTTGCGGTTTGCAATCCAGTCGGTTGTTACAGAATAGATGGGCGCCGCGCTGCTCCAACGTAGAGCCGCAAGCGGGACACTCGGTCGGGAATAGAATCTCTTCACCATCTTGCTCGTCCGTCACTTTGCCGAGAATTTCCGGGATAACATCATTGGAGCGGCGAATAAATACTCGGGTACCGAGCGCGAATTTCAAGTTCTTACGTTCAATATCACCGACATTGTTGAGTGTGCAGTTCTGCACAGTAACCCCGGCTAACTCAACTGCCTCAACTTTGGCAATTGGAGTGACCTTGCCGGTCCGTCCAACATTCCAGCTGACCGATTCAAGAATCGTGGTTGTCTCCTCTGCCTCAAACTTGAAGGCCACCGCCCAGCGTGGAAATTTATCTGTATAGCCGAGCACCTCACGTGTACGCATATCGGTAATCTTGATGACCGCTCCGTCAATAAGATAATCCAGCGTTGGTCGCTGCTCTACGATTTGGTGTAACTCTTCCATCACCTTAGAGAAGTCAGTATGGTAAGTGATGTAAGGATTCACCTTGAAGCGATTTTCCTTGAGAAAAGCCATCATTTCACGATGATCTGTAAACTGAACATCGTCTGAATACCCAACATTATAGAAGAACGCGCTTAACTTCCGCTCCGCGGTCGTCTTCGGATTCAGGTTTCGCAAAGCACCTGCTGCTGCATTACGGGCATTCTTCAACGGCTCAGCCGCTGTCTCATTGTATTTGCTCAATACAGACAGATTCATAATGCCTTCGCCCTGTACTTCGATCGTACCGTCACGATACGGAATCGTTAGTGGCACCGACTTGATCGTCTTCACCTGTGCCAGAATGCCTTCGCCGACAACGCCGTTGCCCCGTGTGGACGCCTGCACCAGCTTCCCATCACTATAGGTCAAATTGAGGGTAAGTCCATCGAACTTCAACTCAACGACATAAGTCGGATCAGGGAGCGGATTGTCCGGGTTCTTCGTATTATAGTCGGCAATCAATCGCAGCGCCCGTCCATGCCAGTTGAGTAGTTGCTCCTCGTTCTGCGCCTTGTCCAAGCTCCATAGTGACGCCAAATGACGATGCGGTTTAAAGCCCTCGAGCAATTCGCCGCCGACGCGAAGCGTCGGGGAATCCGGTAAGGTTACTCCTGTCTCCGCCTCAAGCGCAGTTAACTCATCATATAGCGCGTCGTACTCTTTGTCACTGATCATCGGCTCATCCAACGTGTAATACTGATAACTATAGTGATTCAATTGCTCCACGAGCTGTTCCATTCTTTGCCTAGCGTCCATTCAGGGACAACCCTCCTTATATATATAAAAGATTATGATTAACTTCATTCGGATAACAGCAGTTATCATGCTTAATTCTAGCGGCTTTAGTCCGGCTTATGAATAGTTCGCGAGTAATATTGTTCTGAATCAAAGCAATGTTGGTTTACATTAGTAGACCGATTAATACAATGGTCTTCTCAGTGTGAACATTTGAGCAAAATGTCTTTTAAAGAGTGGACACTATTCCAGAGAGACGAAACCTTCGTTCATTGATCGAAAACACTGCATACAGTGTCCAAACTTGATATCATATCTATATATTGATAAAAATCCTATTCGACGATAATTGCCCCTGTGTCCACTTTTAGGTGGACATATCATGAATTTGTTCGCGTCATAGGGACATTTCCACTTTACCATCCTAATACTACATCACTAAGAAAGTCAGTATCCTGTCGATTATCGTAACGATGTATAAAAAGTATATGTATTTGAATACATCGCTTATATATCATTAACACATTGATTCGCATATAGATTCATCTATCAAGCTCTTATATAGCATTCTATACAAAACCGATATTCCCCATACTTAATAGAAGAATAGCAGGACAGAGGCAAAAGGAGAGCTGAATCACTTCTTCCACTTGTAACGGACACCAGCGACGCTTATAAGCTAAAAACAGCCATTAAAAATTTTAACGGACGCCACGGGCGCCTAAATGCTGCGAAAACAGCTAAAATGGACATTTTTATTAATTAGTCAGCAGCTATGTCCGTTAGTTCAACCTATATAGATTAATCGAGACCAATCGCCTGCTGGGGTTCATGATCTCGATTAAAGGGATATATGATTCTTTTACATCTTGCTTACTCAGTCACCTTGGTGATTGGAGCGAAGCCAGCGAGCAGGCGTTTCACGCCGACCGGCGCCGGAAAGGCGATCTGTAGCTCCGTGTCATTACCGGAGCCCTTAATCGACACAACGGTGCCGATGCCCCATTTGCCGTGCGATACCTTGTCACCGGCACTGTAACTGCCGGGGGCTGCGCCAGCCGCCCCCGCAGCAGGGCCCGCCGCACCGGCTCCGCCCGGTGCAGGGCGCGTTCCGCCAGCGGCCCCTGGCACGCTGACGGTCACTCCGCTGCGGCCGCCGCTAGGAGCCGCAGCGCTTCTGCTCTCGGCCCCACCACGGTGGCCGAAGTTGCTTCCGCCGCTGCTGCTGAAGCCGCGGCCGCTGTAAGCACCCCCGTTACCTGCCCCACGGCGGTATCGGTCGCGAGCGACGACGGTGTCTTCCTTCAGCTCCTCCGGAATCTCCTCGAGGAAGCGTGATGGCGGATTTGAAGTCGTCCGCCCATATAGGGTGCGCATCTGTGCACAGGAGAGGAACAGCTTCTGCTCGGCCCGCGTAATACCTACATAGGCAAGACGGCGCTCCTCTTCCAGCTCTATATCATCCTGGAATGCCCGGCTATGCGGGAACACCCCTTCCTCCATCCCGACGATGAACACGACAGGGAACTCCAGACCCTTAGCGCTGTGCATCGTCATCAGCACGACCGCATCGTCCAGCGGACGCTCCTCATCGCTATCATTCATCGAATCGATATCCGCGATTAGCGCCAGATCCGTCAAGAACGAAACCAGCGTCTTATCCTCGCTGTTCTTCTCAAATTCCATCGTTACGGACAGGAATTCATCGATATTTTCCAGACGCGAACGTGATTCGATCGTATTCTCAGTCTGCAACTCCATGCGGTACTGGGTGAGCTCAAGCATTTTCTCCGTCAATTCCGTGACAGATAGATATTCCAGCATCCGATGTAGGCCGTCGATCATATCGAAAAACTCAACGAGTGCATTCCGCGTCCGTCCAGCGAAGCCCAGATCATCCACAGTCTCAAGCACCCGGTAGATCGATGTGCCCCGTTCAGCCGCAGCTGCTGCAAGCTTGGCAACAGTCGTATCACCAATGCCTCGCTTCGGTACATTGATCACCCTCGTCAGGCTGATATCGTCGTCCGGATTGGACAAGAGACGCAAATAGCCGAGCATATCCTTAATCTCTTTACGATCATAGAACTTGATGCCGCCCACGATCTGGTACGGAATATCCGACTTGATCAGCACTTCCTCTATTACCCGGGATTGAGCGTTGGTACGATACAAAATCGCATGATCGCGATACGCTTTGTCGGCTTTAATATTTTTCTGAATTTCCGAAGTTACGAAATATCCTTCATCATGCTCAGAATCGGCACGATACACCTTGATCTTGTCGCCTTCGCCTTTATCGGTCCACAGCTTCTTCGGTTTGCGTCCCGCATTGTTAGCAATGACACCGTTAGCCGCATTCAGAATATTCGAAGTCGATCGGTAATTCTGCTCCAACAGAATCGTCTTCGCTTCTGGATAATCTTGTTCGAAGTTGAGGATGTTGCTGATGTCAGCCCCGCGCCAACGGTAAATCGACTGATCGCTATCGCCGACGACGCAGATCCGGTGGTGCTTGTCCGCCAGCATCTGGCATAGCATATACTGCGCCCGGTTCGTATCCTGATACTCATCGACATGGATATATTTGAACTTGTTCTGATAGAAATCAAGTACCTCAGGCGATTCCTTGAACAATTCAATCGTCTTCATAATCAAGTCGTCGAAATCCAGCGAATTGTTGCTGCGCAATCTTTTTTGGTACATCGTATAGACCTTGGCAACAATCCCCTCAAAGTAATCGCCGATCTTCTGCTCATACTGCTGCGGTGTAATCAGTTCATTCTTCGCCGTGCTGATCATGGACAGAACCGCCTTCGGTTCGAATTTCTTCGTATCGAGGTTCTGCTCCTTCATGCAGTTACGAATGACCGAGAGTTGGTCGGTTGAATCCAGAATCGAAAAATTCGAGGTAAAGCCGATCCGCTCAATATCCCGCCGCAAAATACGCACGCACATGGAGTGGAAGGTTGAGACCCAAATATCGCGCCCTTCCGTTCCTCCAACGAGATGGGAGACACGCTCCTGCATTTCACGGGCGGCCTTGTTGGTGAATGTAATCGCTAGAATGGACCACGGCGCAGCCTTACGAGTCGCTATCAAATAAGCGATACGGTGCGTCAGCACGCGCGTCTTACCACTGCCTGCACCGGCCATAATAAGCAGCGGTCCCTCCGTCGTCTCCACAGCTCTGCGCTGCTCGGGATTCAGGCGGGCTACCGCCTCTTGTATGTTAACAGGTTGCATAGATAGATCATGCTCCTTTCCAATAGCTATAACGTAAATCTAGTTCAATCTGTCTGTTCATGTTGAATAAATCGGATGAATTTAGTTCAACACCTATAGATGCTGCTATTTATTGATCACAGCTACGGTCTCCAATGCCTTGTCCAAGTCACTGTAGATAATATTGCCTACAACAATCGTGTCACAGGCAGATGCGGCCTTGCGAGCCGTCTCTCCATCCACAATTCCACCGCCGTAGAAAAGACGGGAATGCTCTAACCTGCGACGCACCGTCACAACCAGTTCCAAATCACCAAAGGTTCCACTGTACTCTATATAAACGATCGGTAAATGAAACATCCTATCAGCAATTTGCGCATATGCAGCCGCTTCAGAACTGGTTAATGAGGTGTTGGCTTCTGTTCGTCTGGCTACCGTCGAATCGGGATTCAGCACGATATATCCTTCCGGAATCAGCATGTCCCAGGGAATCAAATCACCATACATCTCTGCGGCCTGCGCCTGATTCCCTATCAGCCACTGCGAATCGTTGCTGTTAAGCACCATCGGAATCAGAAAAAAATCGAAGCCTGGCACGATCGCTTCCAGCGTGGAGACCTCAAGCACACATGGAATTTGAAACTTGCGTATCCGTGTCAGCAGGCTCTCGGTATTCTCATAGGTCACGCCACTGGAGCCGCCCACCATGATGGCATCCGTCCCAGAGCTGCAGATTGCTTCCAACGTCTGATCATCGATAGACCGATCCGGATCCAATTTGAACACATGACGCCAAGTTTGCACCATTTGCTTCAATACCGATTCCTCCAGTTTTACTTATTCGAAACCTAACTCCTTATTCCATGAAAAAAGGGGGCCATCTTCGCCCCGCTGTCATATCGTGTGTGCTCAACCTCTTACCGTCTTCATGCTAAATAACCCAGTCCAAATCAAAGATATAAACCCGGTCATTTCCTTGGAAGAATGCGGGTCCTGTAACCCCCGATCTTCTCGCACTTCTTAGTCTAGTTTACTATAGAAAAGCTGTCAATGTTCGCATAAAAGGCGAACAAAAAAAGATACCCTTCCTCGAATGGAAAGGCATCTTGTCTTATAATCCTAAGTAATTACGCCACCAAGAACGATCGCCGTCAGGCTCGGTCAGAAAATCTGTGTAGAAGCCATAAACGCCCATATTCTTGAACTTCTGCATCTTCTCCACATCATTAATGGTGTGAACATAAGAAGGAATGCCCAGCTTGTTTAACTTTGAGACCAGATTCTTGTTAGCACGGGCCTCCGACATCGTAATCGCCGCCAAGCTCTTCTCTTTAGCAAACTGCAGCACTTCATCATCGGATTCATGGGTCTGATACAAGGTGAAAATCACAGATTCAAATGGATAAATCGACTCGATTTGATCCCACATTGGATGATTATAGATCTGCGGCACAATTCTCGTCAGAATCTCCGGATCACGCTGCTTGGCGCCGTCTACGATTTTGGAGAAAATCTGGTCGATTTCCTCCGGTTTAATCTGCTTCGTATCCGTTACCAGGTACATATCGGGATAGTCAACCATCAGATCGAGAATATTATCCCAAGTCAGCGGTTCATACCGGCCCATAATCTTCGCATCCTTGAATTCCTTGGTGGTAAATACGGCTCCATAACGCTCTGGCTTCAATCCGTCCTCTTGCCCCATCATTTTGGTGAAACTCTCTCCCCATTCATGACGGGCAATCAGATCATCATCCGCACTAAGTAGAAAATCGGTCTCGAAAATACGTAGACCCTTCTCATAATTAGCGATAAAAGCTTCATAGCTGTTCGTATACGGCTGACCGCTAATCCCGCCCATAGCGTGTGCAATCATACGATGTGCCTTAAAGCCCTTTTGCTCTTGCGACGAGCTATTGGACTTGTTGAAGAAGAAGATGAACCCAATGAATATTACGAGAAGCATAATGATTAATAATATGA
>DASYFA010000354.1:0-3346 GCA_036498705.1 Paenibacillus sp. | reverse complement strand
GAATCCGGATTACTTCTTCATCATCATTTTCATCAGAGCTTGCATATTGTTCGAATTCATGCCGCTCTTCTTCACTGCGCTGACGATATCATTAATTGTACTTTCCGTAACAGGCACCTTGGCAGCCGCTGATACCTGCTTAATCAACTTGCGCAGCTCATCTTCATTCTGCATCGTAGACGGCTTCACACTGCTAGCCAGCTTCTTGACCGTGCCTTCTGTTATATTTTTACCACTTTTTTTGTTGATGGCATTCAAAGCATCCTTGGAAAAATTGTTCATACGTTCGCCTCCTCCGTTGTCCTCTTCCCCATAGTATGAGAACGGAACGAAAAAGGTGAGTAGGCTTCCAGCTCAGATATATGAATGCCATTTTATCAATTCATTACTTATGCCAGGTCTCCCAAGTCTCAATGGACATCAGTTCCATCTCAGTCTTCTTATCGCGGCCCATCAGCGCCTCTACCGCCGTCCTCGGATCCAGATCCTCGAACAAAACCTGATAGATCTGTTGGGTAATCGGCATCTGTACCTTGTACTTACCAGAGAGTGTGTGAGCGGCCTTCGTCGTACGAATCCCTTCCACTACCATCCCCATAGAGCTAAGCACTGTCTCTAGTTTCTTGCCTTCGCCAAGCATATAACCAGCACGCCAGTTACGGCTATGACGGCTCGTCGCCGTGACGACAAGATCACCAACTCCAGCTAGACCGGCAAAAGTAAGTGGATTTGCTCCCATCCCCGCGCCAATCCGTGTAATCTCAGCAAGCCCGCGCGTTAACAGAGCTGCCTTGGCATTGTCTCCAAAGCCAAGACCATCCGACATCCCCGCGCCAAGCGCGATAATGTTCTTCAATGCACCGGCCAGTTCAACGCCAACCATATCACGATTCGTATAGACGCGGAAATAAGGATTCATGAGCAGATCCTGAGCACGAACAGCCTGTGTATCGTCCTGTGCAGCAACGACAACCGTCGTTGGGCAGCGCTTCACGACTTCCTCGGCATGACTTGGTCCGGAGAGAACGACAATACGTCCTTCTTCACATCCGAGCTCCTCCGCGATTACCGTGGAGATCCGCTTGAGCGATTCGATTTCAAAGCCTTTCGTAGCATGTACCACCAGCATCTCTTCCGTCCAATAAGGACGCATTTGCCGGGTAACATCTCGAATCGCAGCCGAAGGAGCGACGATAACAACAGCCTCAGCCCCGTTTATCGCCTCATGCATGTCCGTCGTAGCGCTCAGATTTGGGGATAGAGTAACTCCCGGCAGGAACCGCTCATTGCTATGAAGATTGTTGATTTCGTCCTTCTGTGACTCATTGCGAGTCCAGACGACAACATTCATTTCCTTATCCGCCAGCACGCTTGCGAGCGCTGTTCCCCAACTTCCCGCTACCAGTACAGCAACCTTCCTAGCCAACTTTGCTTCCTCCTTTTGAACCTAGCTTATTCTCTCTGCCCTGTACAATCTTGACGATATTCGTCCGATGTCTCCATACAGCAAAGAGGCATATGAGCAGACTAACCCAAAAATAAGGACCAACGCCTTCGATAATCACGAGAAAGATAGGCGTCAACAATACGAATATCAGCGAGCCAAGCGACACATATCTCGTGAACACGATCGATAGAATTGCAATAATTCCGGCATAAAAAGCTGGAAAGAAGAACAGGGTCGCCATGACTCCGATCGTCGTAGCAATCCCCTTCCCTCCACGAAAACGGAAATAGACCGGCCAATTATGACCGATGATTGCCGCAATACCGCAAAGAGCAGGCACCCATACAGAGCCGTCTCCAAGCCAGCGGCCTATCCAAACTGCGGCAATCCCTTTTAGCACATCAAGCGCTAATACGAGGATCGCTGGACCTTTACCGAGCACTCTTAGCGTATTCGTGGCGCCCGCATTGCCACTGCCATGTTGACGGATATCAATCCCCTTGATCGCCCTGACAAGCACAACACTGAAGCTGACCGAACCTAGTAAATAAGAAGCAAGAACTGCAATGACGGATAAAATCAACTTATCGTCCTCTCCTAACCCTCATCAGACTTACGCCGTGTGAACAGACGGATCGGCGTACCTTCAAAATCAAAAGCGGCGCGGATCTTATTCTCCAGATAACGCTCATAGGAGAAGTGCATCAGCTCTGGATCGTTAACGAATACAACGACCGTCGGAGGCTTAACAGCAACCTGAGTCACATAATTAATCCGCAGCCTTCTGCCTTTATCCGTAGGTGGTGGGTTAATCGCCACTGCATCCGAGACAACATCGTTAAGCAAATGGGTCTGAATCCGCTTCGTATGCTGATCAGCAACATGTTGTACAACCGGAAGCAGCTTATGAAGTCTTTGCTTCGTCTTGGCCGACAGGAAGACTACCGGCGCATAGGTCATAAACAAGAAGTGATCGCGAATCTTCTGTTCGAACTGCTGCATCGTCTTATCGTCCTTCTCGACGACATCCCACTTGTTAACGACAAATGCGGAAGCTTTGCCCGCCTCATAGGCGTAGCCAGCAATATGCTTGTCTTGCTCAATAATGCCTTCTGCCCCATTTATCAGCACAAGCACAACATCGGCCCGTTCGATCGCTTTCATCGCGCGCATGACACTATACTTCTCGGTCGTCTCATACACCTTACCCCGCTTACGCATACCAGCCGTATCGATCAATACATACTTCTGGCCATCCTTCTCAAACGGAGTATCGACTGCATCGCGGGTAGTTCCGGCAATATCACTAACAATAACGCGTTCCTCGCCTAATATAGCGTTGACAAGCGAGGATTTACCCACGTTCGGACGTCCAATCAGCGCTACCCGAATCACATCATCATCATATTCATCATCGGTTAGCTCTGGCAAATTCTCAACAATTGCATCCAGCAGATCGCCGATTCCCGTGCCATGGCTACCCGATACGCCAATGGGCTCACCGAAACCGAGATTGTAAAATTCATAAATAAAATCCTGACGGCCGATGTTATCTACCTTGTTGACCGCGACAATAACAGGCTTTCCACTACGATAGAGCATAGTAGCTACCTCTTCATCCGCGCCAGTCACTCCGGTCTTGGCATCGCACATGAACACGATCACATCGGCTTCCTCAATCGCAAGCTCAGCCTGCATCCGAATCAATTTCAGAATCGGTTCTTCATCGCTAAGCTCGATACCTCCTGTGTCGATCACACTGAACGGTACCCCATTCCATTCTGCCGTACCGTAGATTCGGTCCCGAGTAATCCCCGGCTTGTCTTCAACAATAGCCAGACGATCGCCAATCAAGCGGTTAAAGATTGTAGATTTACCTACATTCGGCCTACCGACAAT
>DASYFA010000353.1:0-3974 GCA_036498705.1 Paenibacillus sp. | reverse complement strand
TTTCACGGAGCAGGCGCTGGAGGCAAGTAGGGAAGGACAGCGACAGAAGCTGGTGCAGTCCGCACAAGAGCCGTATTTTGGACGCTTGGATTTTGAGGAGTCCGGTCGTGAGCTTATGCCGCTCTATATTGGAAAAGCGGGCGTAAGTGATACAGAGGGCAAGCAGCCGATGGTGATCGATTGGCGGGCTCCGGTTGCCAGCTTATTCTATTCTTTTACCGGTGGAGATTCGGCATCATACGAGGCTCCGGAAGGATTGATCGAGGGCGAAGTCTCTCTGAAACGCAATATCGTGATCCGTCAGAGGAAGCTGGAACGGGTCGTGGATACTTTTAATAAGGATGCCGATACGCCCGGAGTATCTGATGAGTTTCTCGTCTATCGTCTCGGTGAGAATAAGGATAACCGTCTACGCGATATCGTCTCGACGATTCAGGCGGAGCAGGATCAGATTATTCGTGCCTTGAAAAATACCGCGCTGATTATTCAAGGGGTCGCAGGAAGCGGGAAGACGACAGTTGCCTTGCATAGGTTGGCTTTTTTGCTATACCAGTATAAAGAACAGATTAAAGCGGAGCGGATGGTTATTTTCGCCCCAAACTTGATGTTTATCGATTATATCTCTGATGTGCTACCCGAGTTAGGGGTTGGCGACATTCAGCAGTGTACATTTACCGATTGGGCTGCTAAGGTCATCGGACTTACTACAGTACCATCGGATGGTTCTGTTGGTCTGATGCGATGGTTCGACGATGATGCACAGAAGCAAAAAGGATGGACGGAGCAAATCTATCCGGGTAAATATAAAGGTTCAATTGAGTTCAAGGCTTTGCTGGACGATTATATTTTGAGGATTGAGGCGAACTGTGTACCTCAGGTAGATTTTGAGCCTTGGGACGGCAAGCGGTTGTCACGGGCGGAAATTATGGAGTGGTTCGAAGGAGAGTATAAATACTATCCGGTGGCCCGGCGCAAGGAGCGGGTATTAGCCCGGATTCATCGCTGGGTTGAAATGGAACTGAAGAAGTCGCCTTCGGCTGCGGCATTGAAGGAACGGAAGAAGAAGGCGCAGCAGCGCGAGAAGGCTTACGCGAAGAAATGGCCTGAGCTGGATTCGCTTCAGCTGTACCGGAATCTGTTCCAGGTGAAGAAGAATGCTGATTTTGAGGTGGAGGATTTACAAGCCCGAATCCCGACAGCGGTCTGGAAGGAGACGAAGGATTGTTTGAAGGATGGGATCGTGCAGGAAACGGATCTAGCCGCACTGTTATATCTCTACGCCGGAGTCAATGAATTGGATAGCAAGCTAACCTTTGACCATATCGTCATCGATGAGGCACAGGATTTCAGTCCTTTTCAGGTGGCGGTGCTGGATCGGTTCGTGAAGGGGCATTCTTTTACCATATTGGGGGATCTATCGCAAGGGATTCATTACTACAAAGGAATTGATAATTGGCAAGAGATGCAGACGCTGTTTGCTCAGGAAGAGACGGCGTATTATGCTTTAACTCGAAGCTATCGTTCGACGATGGAAATTATCGAGTATGCCAATGAGATTTTGAAGCGCGGAGTAGGTACCGACTTGCTGGCCGTTCCCGTATTCCGTAGTGGTGATCCTGTTCGCTTGGAGCATGCTCCATCCGGAGAGAGCAAGATGAAGTTAATTAAACAGGCATTATCCAAAGTGCTGAATGATGAGTATCGTACTACGGCGATTCTGACAAGAACGTTGGATGAAGCGAAGCAGATGTATGATGCATTAATAGCTGAAGGATTGCAGGCCAATTTAATCGATGGTGACAAGACGCAGTATGCGGGGGGAATCTCAGTTCTTCCGGTGTATTTGTCCAAGGGGCTTGAATTCGATGCCGTTATTGTTACGGATGTAGATGCGCAGCATTATGGTGCACAGGATGCAAAGTTGCTATATGTTGGATGCACACGGGCTCTGCATGAACTGTGGCTGTTGTATGGGGATCAAACTCCTGATTATGTGGCTATAGAATCGTAAATTCTAGTTGAGCTGCCGTTATAGATAAAATAAAGACCGTCCGACATCTTACGATTGTTCGGGCGGTCTCTTTAATTTCTTCATGATTTTCATAAGCTTCATTCTGTAACCGAAGCGACTTCTTTGAGTGAAGCACGCATTTTGTACAATATTTTACGGATACTCTCATCGGACAGGTAGTAATCCTCAGCCAAATCCTTAACAGAGCGTCCGGTACGGTAATGATAAAATATTTCTTCATTTCGCTTGGCAATTTGCTTGCGGGTTCCGCTGAGTTCTCCCCAATGCGCCTTCGCGCGTTCCGGTTTGGGGATGTAGAGCAGCTCTCCTTGGATATAATACTGGAGCTCCTTCAGCAGCCTAGGGGGAAGCACATCCTTCCCATTTTTGTAATTCACGGTCATGTTCCTCCTTGCATAGTAATTCGAATTTGAAATGCAGGTCAAGTAAAGTTAACATGGCACGTAATCCCCCTTTCGGCATTTTATTGTCGTACATAACATTTATATTAGCATAGTCTGGATCAAACGGAAATAAGAGGATGGCTGTAAAGCCACCCTCGCTGTTAGAGCTTCCGCTTTACGCGGAAACCACCTCAATCACTGAAATCACTTCGATCAGCCCCCTTTCACGTGATTCGTCGGCCCGACATCTATATTAACTCATATATAGCCAGTAGTTGGAAGCGAAAGAACGATTATAAATGTTTTTTACTTGTGCTCAAATCGGCATCGAATCTTGAATTCAGCCGGGCCTAAGCGGAGGCTTGCGAGGTATGGCAAATAGTCGTGTCGGGCAGGTAGACCCTTGTCATATAGTAAACTACCTATCCAGAGGAGGTGACCGGTCATACCTAAGAAAATTCTAGGGTATGTTGAACGTGAACACAAAATTTAAGGTTATGTTATTTTCACATATTAGCGATCCGGCTCGGATGTCCGGTGCTGAGAAATGGCTGCTTTTTATAGCCAAAAACCTTATTAAACGATACGAGGTTATCCTGGTCGTCCCTAGTAATGGTATGCTGTCAATCGAAGCAGAGGCTAGAGGTATTCGTGTTGTCATTCAAGATTATCCTTTGTTATGGTCTCTGTATGAATCGTCTCCAGTCATGCATCAGGAATTATTAAATCAAAAGAGTTCTGACACTTACCGTTTGATATTAGATCTTCTGCATATGCATCGGCCAGATTGGGTAATTGTCAATACTTCCGTGAACGTATTACCCGCAGCTGCGGCAAAAGAAATAGGCATTCCCGTCGCTTGGATAATTAACGAAATCTTATATACAAGTGAGCATCAGATTGAAGCGGTGAAGATCATAAATCATTATGCTGAGTGGATCATCGGAATATCTGAATCTGTGCTTTCACCATTTAACATTCCCTTAGTAGGTAATAAAACAAGACTTATTTCCCCATCTTGGAACGAAGCCGATCTACACCCTGAAAGATGGGAAGAGCATCGTCGCAGTTTTCGAGCGGGTTACCATATTAGTGATCAAGAGATACTAATTGGAATTGTTTCTGCTATATTATCTCCCCATAAGGGAATTCATCAATTTATCCAAATGGCTGGCATACTCATGTCTCAGTTTCCCCTAGTAAAATTTTTGGTTACTGGAAATTCAGAGTCGTCTTACTTGGCTGACTACTTTGAGCAGTGTAAGGTCCTTGTATCAGATACACTAGATCCATCACGTATAATTTTTCATCCGTTCGAAAATCGCATTGAACAAGTATACCCTGTCCTTGATGCTGTTGTAGTACCAAGCTTGATTGATGAAGGCTTTGGAATGACTGCTCTAGAGGGGATGATATTTGGAAAACCGGTGGTTGCTTATGCGTCAGGAGGACTTGGTGAAGTTCTCAGAAACACGGGTAACGGGGATTTATTAGTGGTTAAAGGAGATGTAAGCGGGCTTTCACAAGTTGTTACTAATCTATTACAAGATAGAGAACAT
>DASYFA010000352.1:0-31871 GCA_036498705.1 Paenibacillus sp. | reverse complement strand
ATAAAACCTAAAAAAGAAGACATCTCCCTAAAAAAATAGGGTAGATGTCTTCTTTGATTTTGATATTTGTCGCCAAGAAGAAAAACAGTTAGTTCTTCAGTGGCCTCCCTTAAGCGCGGCCTTTTTCAAGCTGACTTCCTTGGAAGTCTTTAAACTTGTCCAAATTTAGAATTGCTCTCCTAATTGCTCTATAGTCATTCGAGGGAACTTCGACATAATGCGTGCCATCATCGGTTTCGACTTCGAACAAGCCTTCCGGCGCTTTTGTCGTGTTGATTAAATCCACATAGCAACCGTAATCTATTGAGTACACGGTATAACGAACGCCAGGAGAGTCGTGGCTAGATACACTTTGTTTTATGACATGAAGCACTCGAGAATCAAAGAGAAAATCAATTAGGGAGTCTTTAATGTCACTTCTTAACAAAAAGGCTCGAGCTCGACGGTGAGCTATAACCTCATGTATGATCCATTGGAGAAGTAAGCTAGCGCCAGGTCTAGGTGTAATTGCAGGCTCTTTAGACCTGTTAAACCATATTTTTGCTGCATCCCTTATGTTCGGAATTGATATTGGCGAAGTCTGTGCGCGCTGTGCAGCAATTCCTAAAATGTTGATTGCGTCTCGAGGAACTCCTTCTGCAGCTTTCACAAACTCATCAAAGGAATTGGCTTGGGTAAACGCAGTTCTGATAAACTGTTCATAATTTTCCAATCCGCCAGTATTTTCTTCATACAGAATGCTCGCGATGTGTTTGAAGACCAATTGACCGAAGAAGTGCTTCGCGTTTTCCGAGTTATTATCAAACACCATGTATTCATCAAGATTAAGGCTGGCGGCAACATCTGCTCCGATCTCTATACCTACATCTAAATTTCCTTCTTCAGATATCCTAAAGTTACACCGCTGCTCTATTGCCGCGATTTTAACAGTAACTCCTCCCACAGAGAGTAGTGTTCTTTTTAACAGATCCGCTAAATAAGGTTGAAGATCGATTGGTACCTCGCTCCACTCATCCAACATTATCCATAGACGCTTTGGAGAAATGCTTTTTACTATCGCCGAAATATACTTTTTCACAGTCCCGAAATGGAGCCTGTACCTTACTCTTCCTGACCGTTGAACTCTTCTTTGGGATGTTTGCTCGCTTTGATAATTATCTCCCAATTCAATTCCAAATTTAGGGATTCCGTCAAAAGATATGTTAAATCTATCATTCTCTTGGGTTGTAGAGCGATCTGATTGGTGATCCTCAATCAGAACATCCCCGACAACTCTAACTTCGGTAATCGACTCTGCTAAAGAGTCTAAAAGAGGACCAACCACAGATAGGTTTATCTCTTCACTGTGTTGAATCGAAAAATCAAGTAACGAATCGTGCAGAGCAGTAAGTGTGTCGATCACGAGAATCGTTGCACGCTCTGCGATACTGAGCGAGGTGTCCGAGTATATTCCGCCAGATGAACCGATATTTCTCATGTCAATCTGTACCGAGATATCTCCGCTTTCATCTACATAGTTTGCTAAGTATGACAAAGCGTGGGTCTTCCCGGTCCCCCTTCTACCGAACAAAATCTGATTTTCAATATTGGAGAGTAAAGTAAAAAGAGGGCCAACGTCAACAAAAGTCGAAACGAGATGTGCTCTATTATTAGTTTCAGCTCTTTTAATAACTTTTAGGATAGCTGTATTAAGCTTTTGATTCATTTTAAACCTCCAGCAGTTGGAAATCTCTCTTCATTTATAGTCTACTACACCTAAACGTAAAAGACCATATAGTCCGGAAGCACCAAATAATCAACCCACTTAACCTTAATTTCAAATAATAAACCGTTCAAACACCGGACTCTGCAGCATCCCTGCGCAAGTCCAGTTTCGCATTTTCAAGTACGCCCTAATCCGCGGCTCCACGTAAACAAAGTCGCGATCCTCCCTGGTAGATAGTAATTAGCTAAGTGCCTCCGTTCTAACGATGGACGTGCTCGTATATTTCCGGATGGCGTCCGTCGAAAATAATCAGGCTGCGCGTTCAGGTGGATACTGCGCACCAGTAGTAATAGTTTCTGAATGGTAGTCGTCCTCCTTTCTTAATGCTATAATTGGGTAATATTGTATTTAAGGATGGTGCGATATGAGCTTTGAAGATAATGTGGACGCAATATTAAGAGTAGCTAATAGAGGTAGGAATGTAACCAAAACGAAATTAGACGTAATTGAAGAGTCTATCATTAACCTTGTAGAGAGACTAAAAGTTCAAGGAATTTCCGCTAGTGTTGAGAAAACCGAACACTATCTCGATACATGGAAGGTTACTGTTGACGGGTATGATTTTGAATTAGTTGGTATTGCTTTGATAGACATAGCTGATAGTCAAAACATCGACCTCCAAAAGTTAGTTGAATCAGAATTTATTGAAGGATTAAAACAAAGAACAGGACAGTATTAAGCTCGCCTAGGCTTGTTACGTACTTTTTAGCTATATGCGAAAGTACTGGAAATGTATATGCAATATATAATAACGCGATATTATGTCATATACAGCATAAATCGCGTAGTGGTGCGGGTTCTAGAGTTCTAGAGCACTGCGCCTTTTCGTTTTTTTTTAATATTTTTCTACCATATTTCTAATCTTACCTAAGACGAAGAAGATCATTCAATTGACTAAATACTATAGGGGGGTATGCTATATATTTGAGGTGATCCATGAAGAAGCGAAAAGTCGGTATATTACTTTATGATTATGTAGATATTTTAGATTTTACGGGTCCAGCTGAAGTGTTATCATTAACAACGAATACTAGAACGGAACAAGCGATTACTCTATATAAAAAGGAACTTTTGCCTACAAGGCCCTTTGAAATACATATGATTACAGAATCGGGATTGAAAATTAAAACTCATTCGGGAATAAAAGTTGAACCTGATTACAGCTTGGATCATACTCCTCCATTGGATATTCTAATCATTCCCGGTGGACCATTACGAGCGGTTCAATCTATGACTAAAAATCAAAGAATTATTGATTGGATTATTAAGCATAAAAGCATTGAATATATATGTTCGGTTTGTACGGGAGCATATATTTTGGGGGAGACAGGTTTACTTGATGGAAAACAGGCCACAACCCATCATTTAGCTCTAAAATTATTACAACAAAAATACCCTGATATTCGAGTCACATCAGATAGCAAAGTTGTACATGATGGAAATCTTATAACTTCTGGCGGGGTCTCTTCAGGAATTAATATGGCATTATATCTTGTTGAGCAAATCATGGGGAGACGTACCGCTGAAAGAACAGCAAAGACGATTGAATTTGCGTAACACTATGAACCAACCTAATTAGAAGGGAGAGAGCTTAGCCGTCTCGTCCGGCATCACAATTATGGCTAAATTTCTGAAACTCAATGGTACTAGTGCCGTTTATGGGCTTCTTTTCACGATCCTGACTGAGCGTATGTTGAACATTTATCGGCTTGCCAGGCTGATGGAGATTGAAGTAGGGAAGATGGGTACGATTATTGATTGGTCATCATTGTTGATCCTAGCAGTCGCTTCCTTCTTTATGTACTGGCTGACTAAGCTCCAATTAGGCAGTGGAGGAGTTATGTTATTGACGTCTATCCTCTGGTTGCCATATGCGGCGGGTTTTATATATGTTTTTGCTGCTTTGTTCCCCATCACGGATCGGGGGGAGTTCCCCTCACCAGCAGCAGGACTGGTGATAATTGGAGCAATCATTCTATATCCCTTCTATATATTGTTGATTAACGCGATGGCTTTCACACTAGGTAGCGGCAAGCAAGATAAATCCTTTTAAGATATAAAGAAAATTCCCGGCAGTATAGAAGAACCGCCGGGATAGTGTATAATCAGATAGTGGCTTTGAGTAAGCTCTTTGGTTTAGTTAGCGTACGTGTAGCTATCATTGGTCTTGTTCAACAGCTTTTTGAATCCAGGTGAAGCATACAGCTTTTTGTCTTTCGTAATGAACAGAACCTCTGTGTTAGGGATCGTCTCGGCAAACTTCAGTCCTTCTTCTACACCCATGAGGACCAGTGCAGTGTCTACCGTATCAGCTAATGTTGAACTATCAGTAATAAGTGTTACGCTACTGATATTGTTATCGACCGGATAGCCCGTCTTAGGATTAATGATATGTGGGTACATTTTGCCGTTCTCGACGAAATAACGCTCGTATATTCCTGCGGTAACGACAGTCTTATCATTTACAGGGACTGTACCGATTGGCTTACCTCGTTCCTGATCAGGATCCTGAATGCCGATATTCCAATCTTTGCCGCCGGGCTTCTGGCCCATGGCATAAACGTTACCACCCAAATCGATGATGGCACTATGGAAGCCTTGATCTGCTAAATAATCATATACGCGGTCAGCAGCGTAGCCCTTACCATAAGAACCAAGTTCGATCTCCAAGCCTTTTTCCGTCAAATATAGCTCATGCTTGGCTTCATTTAGTTCCAACTTATGATAGTCGCATAGTTTCTGCATAGCGGCAATATCTGCGGCAGCCGGAACATGGGCGCCTTCATGGCCGATATTCCATAAGCCAACGAGCCTACCGATTGTAGGGTCAAGCAGTCCATCCGAAAGTTTGGCATACTTGACAGCAAAGGCAACAAGATCGAATGTATATTTGGATACTTGGACCGGAGCAATCCCGGCATTCGCGTTAACCTTGGATATTTCACTGTTCTCATTATTTCTGCTGATCTGATAGTCAATCTCTTTGAGCAGATCTCCGATTTCTTCGAGATTTTTCTTGGTTGCTCGTTTGTCATAAATCTTGATATTAACTACTGTATCAAAGATAAAGTAGGTTTCCTTCATAGGTTCAACGGTTTGATTCTGCGACTCACTGCTGGAACCCGGAGCTGTTTTATTTCCTGAACTTCCACAGCCTGCAAGCAGGGACCCTACGATAGACATCGTTAACAGTAAAATAGCTGCTTTTTTCAAATTCATCGGATTTACCTCTTTTCTGCCTGTCATTTAACGTCCTTGATTGTAGCAGAAATGAAACAGCACTAAAAGTACAAATTTTCACAATTGAAAAAAACTTCAAATTTAAATGATTATTTTGTGAATAGGCGCTGGATGAGACAATTATCACACTTACGTGATGAAAGTTACATGTATAATAAGTTCATCTAAGATTTATATTATTCAAAAATAAGGAAATAAGGAGTTGCACATGAAACGCGGAGACATCCTTTTAATTGGATTAGTCGTAGTTATTGCATTGGCATTTATTATTCCCCGCTGGTTCGATCGAGATGCAAGTGAAAAAAATCACAACGAACTTCGGACTGCTAAAATTACGGTCGATGGGAAATTATTTAAAGAGGTAACTCTTACTAAAGAAGAGCAAACCGTGGAAGTGAAAAATGAACACGGGCTTAATATTTTAAAGATTCACGATTATGGCATTGAAATGTTTGACGCGGATTGCCCTGATAAAGTATGTCTTTCTTTCGGATTTGTGGATCGAACGGGAGGTACGATTATCTGTCTGCCGCATAAGCTGATGGTCGAGATCGAAGGTCCGTCAGAGGAGGATGGTATCGATGCAACGGTTAAATGAGCAATCTAATATCGCGCTTAAAAGAACAGTTATCATAGCTATTTTCGCTGCGGTTGCTGTCGTGCTTAGCTTGGTTGAATCCTTGATTCCCCTTAATATGAGTGTTCCCGGCGCTAAGCTGGGACTTGCAAATATTATGGTGTTAACTTGCCTATATTTCCTACGAGCTCGGGATGCCATGATGATGGTACTGCTTAAGACTTTACTAACCGCTTTTATCTTCGGCACATTCTCAAGCTTCCTATTTAGTATTATGGGGGCGTTATTCAGCTTTGTAGCGATGTGGTTCTTGCTGTTGGTCGGACGAGACAAGCTTAGCTTCATCGGTATCAGCATCATTGGCGGGATCGCTCATAATATCGGGCAATTGACCGCGGCTTGTATTTATTTCAACACGTCGAAAATATTCTACTATTTGCCGATGCTGCTGATTATGGGGGTACTTACAGGTATCGCGGTAGGCATTGCCGTTAAATATCTGATTCCTTCTTTATCGAAGCTGTCCTTGTTCGAAGGATTTTTAGCATAGCAGCAGTTTGTGGTCGGTCAGATACATAGACGCTGACTGCATGAGAAGGTTGAAAAGGAGAAGAGTGAAATGAGAGACACAGTACTGGCTTATGAAATACAGCAGGTGTCCTTTGCCTATCATCCGCAGCAGCGAATTCTCGATAATATCGATCTGCGAATTGCAGCAGGAAGTTGGGTGACTCTCGTTGGAGCCAATGGCAGCGGTAAGTCGACGCTCGCGAAATTGCTCGGCGGGCTGCTTGCCGCAAACACCGGCAAGATTTATGTAGAAGGCACTGAACTTAACCAGGATACGATTACCCGCATTAGGCCACGGATTGGCATGGTGTTTCAGAACCCGGACAATCAGTTTATCGGTGCGACCGTAGAGGAGGATATCGCCTTCGGTCTAGAGGGGCGTTGCTTGCCTAGAGAAGAGATGGTGGAACGGGTAAGACGTTATGCTGAGAAATTAGAAATCGGTCATCTGTTGTCTAAGCACCCGGCGGAGCTATCCGGAGGGCAGAAACAACGGGTGGCCGTTGCTGCGATATTGGCCATGGAGCCGGGCATCGTTATCTTTGATGAAGCCTCGTCAATGCTCGATGAGAAGGCTCGTGGGGAACTGCAGTCTATCATGAGAGAAATGAGCAGAAGCGGCGAATATACGATCATCTCGATTACACATGACGCTGAGGAGATTCTTGCCTCTGACCGAGCGATCGCCCTAAAGGATGGGGGAATCGCGGCAGATGTAAGCCCGATGGAGCTGTTCGCTAATAAAGAGTTGTTAACCTCTTGTCGACTGACTGCCCCGTTTCGGGTACGACTGATTCAGGAATTGGGCAGACGGGGCATTACGACTGGGCCAGGCAATGACATCGAGGAGGTGAGCGAGCAGCTATGGCAATTCATTTCGAGCAAGTAAGCTTCGCATATGATGACCGTAGTTTATGGAGGCATGGCGCATTGGAAAATGTAAATATCCAGATTGCGCCCGGAAGCTTCGTAGGCATCGCGGGAATTACTGGCTCTGGAAAATCCACTTTACTTCAGCATCTTAATGGGATACTGAAGCCTACCACGGGAAAAGTGAAAGTGCTAGATTTCACAATTCAGCCAGGAGACAAAGGACCGCTGCGTGAACTACGGCGGCGTGTAGGGCTTGTATTCCAATTCCCTGAACAGCAATTGTTCGAGGACACGGTCGAGAAGGATCTCTGCTTCGGACCGCTCAACTTCGGGGTTCCGCTGGAGGAAGCGAAGGAGCGAGCCAGCCGGGCGTTGGCTCTACTGGGGCTGGATGATTCGTTCCTACCGCGTAACCCATTCCATCTTAGCGGCGGGCAGATGCGCAAAGTGGCAATCGCCTCGATTCTTACGATGGAGCCGGATATCATTGCTCTGGATGAGCCGACGGCCACACTGGATCCGCAGAGCCGGGCTGAGCTTGCACAGCTTCTCTCTCGATTGCAGCGTGAAGAGGGTAAGACGGTCATTGTCGTCACACATCGTATTGAAGAGATGTTGCCTTATGCAGAAGCCTGGATCGTTATGAAGGACGGCCAAACTCTATTCCAGGGGCCTCCGTCAGAACTGGCTCGTGAAGAGCGGCGTCTAACGGAGGCGGGACTCGCTCTTCCAGAGTGTATTCGCATCTGGAGCCAGATCGCATCCAGATTTGGTCTAGAGCATGAAGAGCCGTGCTTCAGCGCTGAGGCAATCGCCGAGCGGATAGCCGGGTTATATGCTCATCCGCCACGGGGAGGAGGGGCTGACGATGCGGGATAAGCTGTTATTTGGGCGCTGTATCGATACGGGGTCTTCGATCCACCAGCTTGATCCACGAGCCAAGATTACAGGGATGATCCTCTATCTGATCGCGATCATCGCTGTTAATTCCTGGTGGATGCTGTTGCTTACAGCGGTGTTCTCGCTCGCGTACATGCTAGCGACGCGGATTCCACTGAAGTATTTTGTGAAAGCCGCCAAGCCGTTGTGGGTACTTATGGTCTTTATCTTTATAGTCCAGAGTGTAACGATTGAGGGCGGAGATGTCGTTCTGCGGATTGGTAACTGGGCACTCTATACCGAAGGCTTGAAGAGCGGATTTATCGCCGCTGCGAGAATGGCGCTGCTTGTGTCCTTCACGGCAATTCTTACGTTTACGACGACGCCGGGCGTGCTTAATCAGGGATTGGATGGGGTGTTGAAGCCGCTGCAGAAGATAGGCATCAAGACTCAGCGGCTAACGCTAATGATGAGCATCTCACTGCGGTTCATACCGACCATTCTCGATGAGACGCAGAAAATACTTAAAGCACAAGCGGCACGCGGTGCAGATATTAAAGAACTGCCATGGAAGGAGAAGGGGAAGCTGCTCTTATCCCTGCTCGTACCGGTGACGGTCAGCGCCTTCCGCCGGGCAGAAGAACTAGTATTGTCAATGGAATCAAGAGGCTATATCGTCGGGGCGCCTCGCTCAGAATATCATCTGCTTACGTGGCGGGCCCAGGATACCTTGTTTGTTCTGAGTTATATACTATTGGTTGCAGTCGTTCTGACATATCGATTTATATAAGAGGTTGTTCAATATAAACATATTTGGGCTGGAGGGGAAACGTCATGGCACGTTATTTTAATGGAAAAGAAGTTGAGTTACTTGCGCCGGTAGGGACGTTCGAGATTTTCAAGGAAGTGATTCAAGCAAATTGCGATGCGGTATATTTCGGGGGACCGAGCTTGAACATGCGCCTGATGCGTAAAGGGTATAATTTTACTCGAGAAGATATCGTAGAAGCTGCTAAGATCGCACATTCATTAGGCAAAAAAGTATACGTTACGGTTAATAACCTGTTGAATGAGAATGAGCTGGATGAGGCGCGCGATTATTTAAGGTTCCTCGAAAGTGCAGGTCCTGATGCCCTGATCGTTCAGGATTTTGCCATCTTGGAGTTAATCAAGGAAATGAATCTATCGCTGGATGTCCATTCCTCGGTCATGATGAATGTGCACAATGTTGAGATGGTTAAGGCGCTGCAAGGCATGGGAGTGACGCGAGTAGTTACTTCTAGAGAGATGGATCTGCAGAACACTCGTTATCTAAAAGCAGCGACGGGAATTGAGATCGAATACTTCGTCCATGGTGATATGTGTTCGGTGCATGGGGCTAACTGCTATTTCAGCTCAATGGTGTTCGGTATGAGCAGTAACCGTGGTAAATGTATGAAGCCATGCCGCTGGGACTATCGCATCAAGAAGGATGGATACATTTATCCAGCTGAATACCCTTTGGCGGTTAAGGATATGTATATGTATGAGAACATCCCTGAATTGATCCATGGCGGAATTACCTCCTTCAAAATCGAGGGCCGCATGCGCGATACTGAATTCGTACTGATGCTGGTCAATGCTTACGGCGATGCGATTGATCGCTATATAGCTGACCCGATTGGGTTCGAACGGACAAGGGATTCGAAGCTACTCTTCGAGAAGCGTAAACGTGATTTCTCTACTGCATATGCATTCGGCACTCCTGGACTAGCGAATATTAACAGGCGATATGAAGGAACCGGCAAATTCTACAGCACGGGCAAAGTATTCAGCACTCCTACCTCAGAGAGGGAGCTAAGTGAGAAGAGAGTGGCGGATATTCGCAGCAAGCTTGCAGAGGTCCGTAAACCGTCTGAGGCAGTAGCGGAAGTATCCGTTCATGTGAACAACGTAGCTCAAGCGAAAGCGGCTCTTGCGGCAGGTGCGGATCATATCTATTTGTCAGGCGATGTATTTGAACCGGATCATGCATTTACCAGAGCAGAAATTAATGAATTGGCTGAGATTAAGGGCAAGGCGAAGATATATCTCTGCTTGCCGCGTATGATGAATGAACTGCAATTCGAAATGTATAACGGACTAATCACTGGCGAACGACTACCGATCGATGGCATTATGGTTACGAATCTCGGTGCTGTTCATAAATTTGCGAACGCAGGGTATCCGTTGATTGGTGACTTCAACCTAAATGTCTATAATCGCATCTCTGCTGAGTTCTACCATCGTCTCGGAGTAGAGCGACTAACTGCTTCGATGGAGTTACCGCTGAACGATCTGGCTGGACTGTTGGATCATACGGAGCTGCCGATCGAGGCCATCGTGCATGGTTCTCCGGCAATGATGTATATGGAGCATGATCTGTACGAGAACACGGAGGTATATCAACCGATTGGTGAAGAAGAGAACCAGTTCGTGGATAACAACATTCTCGTCATGAAGACAGATAAGGGAGAGAACCCGGTATATCGTGATGTATACGGTCGCTGCCACCTGATGATGGCCAAGGAACTATGTCTAATGCCGGCTGTTCGCGAACTGCTTGAAGCAGGGTTGTCTGTATTCCGAATCGAAGGTGCGACATACAAGCCGGAACAATTGCAGCAGATCGTGAGCGCATATAAAGCCGCAATTGCTAGTCCGGATACAGCAGAAGAACGCTTCAATGAGATGAATCCGGTATATGCTGGATATACACTGGGCGCGCTGCAGTTCGATGGCGGGGATATTGGCAAGAGTCGCGGACTGGAAGACACAGATTCGGAAGCGAAGAAGGAACCAGCGTCGGTTTAGAGCAACAACTTCAGAATATATGGGAAATTTTTCACAAATTTCATCAAAAATCCCTATAGTGCATGATCAAAAGCAGACTTTTTGAACAACCTCTATAGAAATTCGGGAGATCGGAAGGAGCATGATAATATGCATCAATATATCGGACCAGAAGGTATTCTGGACAAACGCGGACAGTATTTTTATCCTTGCACGGGCTACTTTTATCGCAATCCTCCGCAGATCGTTAAAGGAGAGATGCAATATCTATACGGACATGATGGCAAGCGATATACCGACTTCTTCGCTGGTGTCTCGGTCTGCGCAAGCGGACACTGCAATCCTGAGATTGCTGCACGTACCGCTGAGCAATTGAAGTCACTGCAGCACACTTGTACGCTGTATCTGACCCAGCCGAATGTCGACCTCGCGGAGCGTCTGTCTGAAGTGCTTCCAGGGAAGCTGCGCAGGACCTTCTTCGTGAATAGCGGCTCGGAAGCGAACGAAGGTGCGATGCTGCTGGCACGTCTTCATACCGGGAGGAAGGGCTTCATTGCACTGGAGCAGGCCCTACACGGTCGTACTTATTTGACGATGAGCGTAACTGGGCTGAGCATGTGGCGGGCGGACCCGCAATTGGACGCAGAGGATGTAACATTTATTCCTCGTCCGTATGAATATGGTGTTAGTCTTGACGAGGCGGCTCGTCGTTCCATCGATGCCTTGAAGGCCGTTCTAGCCGAGAAAGGGGATTCTATCGCTGCCATGCTCGTTGAACCGATCCAAGGGAATGGCGGGATTATCGTGCCGCCAGACTGGTATTTCCCTGAAGTGAAGGCACTCTTGGAGCAATATGGCGTGCTCATGATCGATGATGAAATACAGACCGGGTTTGGGCGTACCGGAGAGATGTTCGCGATGAGCCGCTGGGGAGTTGTACCGGACATTATAACAATGGCCAAAGCACTGGGCAGCGGCATTCCAATCGCCGCGTTTGCTTCTACGGATGAGATTGCGGCGAGCTTTACACGCCCATCTGCATCTACATTCGGAGGTAATCCGGTATCTTCTGTAACCGGTCTGGCCGTCCTCGATTATATCGAAGCAAATCATATGGCAGAGCATTCGACTAAGCTCGGAGAACAGCTTCTAGCAGGACTGAAGCAACTCGCTGAGCAGTATACGGAGATGTCCGATGTGCGTGGAGTTGGTCTTATGATCGGGGCTGAGCTATGCGCCGATGATCCGGCATGCGGAGCCGTCTTGGTTGATGAGGTGCTTGAGGAAATGAAGGATCGCGGCTTTATTATTGGCAAGAATGGCGTAGACCGCAACGTGTTGGCTTTCCAGCCACCGCTTGTTATTACGGCGCAGGATGTTGAAGAAATGCTTAACGCATTGCGTTCTTCGCTGCGAATCGTATTGAGCTAAAGTTAAGAAATATTCCATCTTTGTACCGTTATACACATAAGCGTCAATGTGGAATATGAAGGAGAGTGACAAACAATGGAGTACGCCAGAAAAATCGGCTCGAAGATTAAACTGTATGGGGAACTAGTAATGTTCTCGCATACTCTGTTCTCGCTGCCGTTCGCGATTATCTCAATGATATGGGCCGCTGAAGGGCTCCCTTCCGGCCGTGTCATGCTCTGGGGGTTGATCGCACTGGTCGCCGCCAGGAACGGAGCAAATGCCTTTAATCGCGTTGTAGACCGCGTCTTTGATGAACAGAATCCGCGGACGGCGCATCGCCATCTACCTAGACGGTTGCTTGACTCTAAGGAAGTCCTTATCTTCGTTGCCGTCAATTATGCGATATTTATTTTTGCCGCCGCGATGCTAAATATGCTTTGCTTTATTTTATCACCGGTAGCTATCTTTCTGATCTCATCCTATTCGTATACGAAGCGGTTTACCTTCCTGAGCCATCTGTACTTAGGATTTACTATCGCTTCGGCGCCGATAGGAGCCTGGTTCGCTGTAACCGGGAAGTTCGCCTTTACGCCGTTTATTCTCGGTACGGTCGTGATGCTGTGGATCGCCGGATTTGATATTATTTACGGTTCACAGGATATCGACTTTGACCGTAACCACGGGCTTTGGTCCATTCCGAGCTTCTTCGGGCTGAAGAATGGGCTGCGGATTGCAGCGGGTCTTCATTCCATTATGGTGTTGCTGCTCGTTGCCTTGATCCCGATCCGTCATTTAGGCTGGCTGTATATGCTCGGGATTGTTATAGCGATCGCCTTGCTCATGGTAGAGCATAAAATTATTAAGCCGTCTAACCGAAAGCGGATGAACGTCGCATCGTACAACCTGAATCAGGTTATCAGCATGGTCATTCTGTTCTGTACGGTGGCTGACTTCTATTTGCTGTAGTGAATATTTATTGAACTAATGATTATATAGATGAAGGCAGCCGGGTGAAATGTTCTTCCGATCGCTGTTGTTCATCTTAAGTATTCCTCGGTCGACTATTTCTTTTTCTGGCTAAGTTGCCCGACTTTCGCAAAAGGGGCCCCTCAATCATCTATGATGACTTTTAAACTTTGGGCGAAATAATGGGTTGCAACGAATAGACCGGAAACGCCAAAGAGCAGATCAAGGATAATCTCCTATGATCTGCTCTTTGGCGTACGAGTCACATGATGTCATCAGACAAAATCACGACGTAATGTGAACAGGTCTTTGAGTGCTTCGGTCGATAATTCGGTGATCCAGCTTTCCGTGCTGGATATCACATTGTTACTGAGCTGCTGTTTGTTCTCGAGCATCTCATCAATGCGCTCTTCAAGCGTACCAAGGGAGATGAACTTGTGCACCTGTACATCTTTGGTCTGACCCATCCGATAAGCGCGGTCGGTAGCCTGATTCTCCACAGCCGGATTCCACCAACGGTCGAAGTGGAAGACATGATTCGCAGCCGTAAGATTAAGGCCTACGCCCCCTGCTTTGATCGAAAGTATAAATACGCTGGGCTGTTCATCAGGCGGCAAGGTTTGAGATTGGAACTGATCAATCATCCGGTCACGTGCCGTTTTCGAAGTACTACCATTCAGGTAGAGCACAGGTTCTCCTAGCTCATGCATGAGAACATGCTTCAGTATTTCTCCCATACCAATATACTGTGTAAAGATCAGGCAACGCTCGCCTTCATCTCGTAGCTCTTTGACCATTTCGAGCAAGCGCTCCAGTTTGGACGAACGGTTGATTAACATCTCGGTTACTAAAGAGCTATCCTCTTTTTCTCCCTGTGAATCCGGTAAGAAATCCTTCGTTAACAGTACCGGATGATCGCAAAGTTGCTTTAGATGGGTGAGCGTCGCTAGAATAGCCCCTTTTCTTTCGATCCCCTTTAGCTCTTTCATTTTACTCATTAAGTCGTTAACGGTTTGATCATAGAGTGCACTTTGTTCACCTGTAAGCTGAATATAGGTTTTCATTTCATTCTTGTCAGGCAAATCGAGCTGGATCGCGGGATCTTTCTTCTTACGGCGAAGCATAAATGGCTTCACTAATTTCTGAAGATTGATTGTGCGCTGCTCATCGTGATCTTTTTCAATCGCCTGAATGAACCGGGTACTAAACGCCCGTGCACTTCCCAAATAACCCGGGTTCATGAAGTCATAGAGAGACCACAGCTCTGAAAGCCGATTCTCTATCGGTGTTCCCGTAAGCACAACCCGATGTTTGGCTGGGAAACTACGAACCGCAGTAGATTGCTTCGTTTGGGCATTTTTGATGTTTTGGGCTTCGTCAAGGCATAGTGAGTCCCATGTAAATTCCTTTAATAGTTCTTTATCAAGTGTTGCGGTGGCATAGGAGGTTATGATCACATCCGCTTGCTTGATCTCCTCTTGAAATACCTCTTCGTTAGAGCGCCCACTACCATAATGGAGCATGACTCGAAGTGAAGGGGCAAATCGGTTTAATTCCTTCTGCCAGTTACCGAGTACCGAAGTAGGACAGATTAAGAGAGAAGGGACCCTTGTATCTCCATCGGTGCGGTTCTCTTGCAGGTGCAATAAATAAGCAATAAACTGCACCGTCTTACCAAGCCCCATGTCATCTGCAAGGCAGGCTCCTAGACCAAAGCGCCGCAAAAAGGCCAGCCAGGAATAACCATCATATTGATAAGTCCGTAGATCTGCTTGTAATTTACTTGGAACAGGGAGCTTTGGCCACTCCGTTTTTCGTCCAAGCTGGCTCATGAGTTTGATCAGATGTTCATTGAGCTCCACCCCAAGCTGGATACGTTGCGAGGTTTCTTTTTCCTCTTCCTCTGGTTGGTCAGTTGATCGTCCGCTATAGGACGGATTACTACTCTCCAGTAGGTGGAGATGTAAAATATCCTGAAAGGATAATCCCTGTGAGCTATCCACGCCATCCATAGCTTGGCGAATTTGTGCCAGTAGGGCTGGATCAAGCGGGATCCATTGTCCTCTAAACTGAACTAAGCGTTCATTGCGAGCGACGAGCTCGGCAAACTCAGCTTCAGTAAGCTGAGTCTCACCAATAGCAATGCGCCAGTCGAATTGAATAATAGAATTCAGCCCGAAAAATGAGTTACCTTTGCTCCCTTGTTGATCATCGCTTCCTTCGTCCGCGCGAACCTTAGCTCGCAGCTTTGGCTTCTTGCGGCTAGCTGCTTCCCACCAGGCCGGAAGCAACACCTGCCAGCCTGCCTCAAGCAGACGGCGGCTGTCTACCGTTAAGAACTGCCAAGCCGCCTCATCGGACAGCGGCTTGCCGAGAACATCCTGCATGTGCCCGGCCCATTGCTCCCTGGGAAGACTTGCACGCAAATGCTCCAACCATCCAGCGGAACGCTCCTTAATATGACTTGACCAAGAATCCGGCCATTGACCAGATACATGTCCATCTTCGGCAAGTCGAACTGACATAAGTACCGAGGGATCGAACTTATCCTGTAGTACCAGCTTAAGACGCCAAATGGGCTCTTCATCGTCTGGTTCCAGCAGTTGCAATAGGGGACGGAAGGGTGCAGTATCTGCTCTCCAACCAATGGAAATAAGCCATGCTTGCTCATTTAAGCCTTGGACAGCACTATTCTTAGTAAATAGCATCGGATATTCGCTTCGTAAATCTGAAGCAGCTATTTCTGTTCCATAGTAGCGGTGTGAGACGGTAGATGAGAAAGCAGCGCTTAATCCATCGTAATCACTAGGAAGGCTGCTATCCATGTTCTCTAAAGCGAATTTAGCCTTAGCATTCAATGCCTTCTTGTCCCAAGTCCACTGTAGCTTTCCTTTCTGGAAAGCTGATAAGCTAGGAATAAATTTCTTCTCTTCAATGCATGTATTCAAAGCTGAGACAAGCTGAATCAGTTGCGAGGCTTCCTCGTCCCATATCCATTCAATATGACTCAATAGTTTACGGTCAGCCAAGAAGGGCAGGACGTATTCGGATGGAAGAACAATAACTTCAACCTCTTGGACCTGTTGAATCTCCAATTCAGTACCATAGAAAGAAGCTTCATGCCAGGCGAACAATCGTTGTTTCAAGTACAATCCAGGTACATAACTGTTACTCTGAGTTGATCCGTAAATAAGAGCATCTCCGTAAGCGCTGAGACTGATATGGACTGTGATGGCTTCTGTATTGTGGCTCATGATATCAGTTTCCCCTTTCGCAGCTCCTCTTGCAGTGCGCGTAGCCGACTATGGCGGCTGGCGAATGCGGTGATGAACTGCTCCCAGCGTTCCTCTTGCTTCAGTCTCTTGTAGAGTTTGGACAATCTTTTCAATAGCTTAACGGCGGCTTTATAGCTAGCTCTATTCTTGAGCAGAATATATCTTTCAACAGCCTGATGATAAAAAGGCAGGAGCAGTTCTGGGGCATTTTTGTCTATAGGCTGCATCACGCTGACACGAAAATCTAAGGGTTCCTTGCCAATGCTTAGCTGATAATCCATCCATTGCTGCCATTTACCGTGGGTAAGTAAAGCTTCTTCATATATGTTCTTCGAATAAGGCAGCGTATCGACAAGGCTGTTCCACAGATGCTGCTCAGCATCAGGAAAGTGTTGAATCACCTTGTCCCAACAAGCCACATACTCATTTAGATGCTCTTCCCGAAGACTACTTAACATCGGCCCGATGTTGATGAGCCAATCCTGTAGCCGAGGCCACTGTTCAGTTGAAGACAGGACATGTAAGAAATGAAGTAATCGTCCGGGGGGGATGATCGCTCCTTTGTTGGCCTGTTGCAGTAGTTCCCAAGCCGGCCCATCTTGAGCTAAATAGAAGTACATTTGGCATTGGGCTAACAACCAGGGAAGTTTGGAAAGTGTGGTGCCGAGTTCAGATTGAGCTGATTTTAAATGTTCTAACTCCGCCGTATTCAACGTCTCATCTTGCAAATTCGGGTGAATCCACTGCAACCAGAGCTGATCATAGATTTCAGAGAAGTATCGGAGATTCTTAGATTCCACCAACATGTGACTGCGTAAGTAATTTATTGTCTCTTTCATACGAGGCCACTGCTCAGGCTCAGCTGGAATCATAAGCGTGCTGCGTAATATACGTTGAACTTCTTCGTGCATATCATCAGCGGCAACCTGTGTGTGATACCCGATGAAAATATCTCTATGAGTTCCTGAATTCTGTAAGGGATGTACTAGTTTCTCAAGCACAAATAGGTGCGCATGAAGTTTAAATAGCCGCTCTACAACAGGTGAAAGCTGAGGCTGCAAGTTGTTGATTGAAGCCAAAGCTTTCTTAGCATCCCCTGCATTTGGGCTATTGAATCCAATGGGAGACACGCTCTGCTTAAATAATTCATGCCATTCTTTGATGCTCATAGAAGGAATCCGGCTGGCCTGCTCCCGCAATTTAGCTTGGGCTTCCTTGTTACGGTCTATGATCTGTGAGCTGGTAGCATGATGTGTTGAAGATTTCGTTGTCTGCTTAAACATCGCCGTTGAATTAGCATTAACGATGGCATGGACGGACCGCCCCTGTTGGCTGACGTAATTAAGCAGAACGGCAATCATATGCTTACAGTAGTTCGGAACAGGGCATGTACAACGGCTTTCGGATAAGGAGTCCAGATTGAGCGTGACGCGGTATTTATCTTCATCATTGCCTTCGACAAGGCCTTCAATTTGCTCGGGATTAGATATTTTCACAGGCTGGACACGCTCTTGTTTAAAATATTGAAATCCACGCTTTATCGTAAGGTCATTGAAGCTTTCTCCGACCTTCTGAATGAGTATTTGCCACTGTGTATCATCAAGTGTATATTTTAAATTCATATTATTCTCCTAAGGGAGTGTCGTGTAAATATAGATATTATCTAATTTAACATTCTTTTAACATTAGAAAAACTCCCATCATTGTAGCAGTAGAAGTTTTTGTTTTTTCTACTGTCTACTATGATGGGAGCATATCAGTACTCAAGGATCCGCTTCTTTTTTATTTTAATGGAGCGTTCATCTGGGATTAACGATCTCGGCCACCGAAGTAGTGGAGCAGTACGCGTAGATCCTTGTGAGCAGGAAAGTCGCTTAATTGGTCGATTAGGGCCGCTGCCTCGTTCAGGTAGCCATTGCTTAACTGCTCGGTCTTGGCGAGCGCATCGGACTCCTGAATGGCTGTGATGATGGGATCGATCATATGAGGTGGAGTCTCTGCTGAGACCGCTCTAATCATCGGAGCCAGAGATTCATTCTGAAGCGCGAATAGTACCGGGAGTGTAACTTGACCGTGACGTAGATCGCTTCCAGCGGGCTTGCCTAATTTATCAGATGATTGCGTGAAGTCGAGAATATCATCACGAATTTGGAAGGAGATTCCGAGCTTCTCTCCGAAGCTGTAGAGCATATCTGCGGTAGCATCATTCGCTCCTGCGGCGAGAGCACCGATCCGAAGACAGGCGGCCATAAGCTGGGCCGTCTTATTCTTGGACTTCTCAATGTATTCCTCGATGGTAACATCGTAATCATACAGATGAGTCAGCTGCTGAAATTCACCTATGCATAGCTGAGTTGTAACTAAGGAGGACAGATCGTAAGCATACCGTTCTCGTTCTGCAGAATATGTAGAGATTAACTCCACAACTCGTGCCGACATATAATTGCCAACATGCAGCGCCTCATTGACGCCGAGTTTAACGTGAAGCGCAGGCTGACCACGCCTTAGCGATGAATTATCGATGATATCATCGTGGATTAATGAAGCGGCATGAATGAACTCAGCCGCTGCTGCCAACTGCCAGATCTTGCGCTTATCCTGAGGTTTACCGAACCGACTGCCGACGATAACCATCAAAGGACGAAGCCGCTTGCCCCCGGATCGTATTTGGCCAATAATGCTCTGAGCTAGCTTTGAGGAGCGTGGAACGTCATTGTCGTATTTGACGATGTTCTGAATCTCACGGTCTACCGCCCGTAGCGAGATATCTAATGCCTGATCAAGATTCATGATGGCTCTCTCCTCTGACTAAAATACTTCCTGCCGTAGCAAGGAGGACAACCAGAGATTATATCGCTTGGATCGACCTGGCACAATTCCCTTCGAGCTGTAGGAACCATTCCCAGCCTTCGATCAACAGCGTATCTTTGGGATTTCCTTCTACATGTTTGATTTGAATCCGCTTAACAATGGGGGCCAGATGGGTGAGAAGGTCTTGTTCATCCCATTTCAGGCATAATTGGACATATAAGCTGTATAAATAGTCGCCGTTCAGCACTTTACGTGTAAGCATTTCGCCGGTACAGCCGTTAGAGGCTGCATGGCTCTGAAGAGCGAGCTTGATTGCGATGTAAATAGACAAGTGACGCTGCTTGCGGACAGGAGTGAGATCGTATTGATTCAGAACTCTGACCATAGGCAGGATGTCTTCTTGCCGTAATTCGAGGCGAATGCCAGTTTCGGGCGAAATTTCACCCTGCAACAAAAGACAAGCATCTTGAACGAGCTTCGTTTCCATAGGGCACACTCCTTAAAGAGGTAGTTCAAAAAGTCCAACCTTCTCGGTGCTAATGGCCTCTTTGAACACTCACTTAAATAGCAGGTAAGATTGCAGGGAGCCTGACACCGACTTGGCATATTCTTGCTTGAAATTACGATTGGAGAAATTATAACGGTAATATCATTTCATGTAAGTAAACTAAACACTTAGAAAGGTAATTATACAGGGAAATGCTATGATCGGTTATGGTAATCCATAGAATAAATCGATGTTAAAAATTAGAGTAATGTACGGCAGGCGCACATTACTCTAATACAAACTATTGCTTGCTATTGCTTATTAAGGAATATCAGTCCGTATATAGATACCATCTACGAACCAAAGGAACTTTCTTCCATTGTTTCTTAAGCCAAGGAAGAACGTAGTAGTCCAGACCGAACATGCTGCCGGATCCACCGATCAGAGCAACGCCTGCGGTCATGTACCAGAGCATCTCTGTCGAAGCCATGCTGGAGGACCAGATCATGACGCCTAGACCGACTGTAAACGCCGACGATACTGCGGTGAACAGACCAAGAATGAGGCAAACGCCAATTGCAAGCTCTGCAAAGACCATGAAGAATTGGAATACAGTTGCCAGCGCGGTAAAACCGCCATCCGAAGTATAGAAGAAAATATCCATGAACCAGTTCACGATACTCTTGACAAAACCTGGTACCGGCAATGCTGTAACCGCGGTTGAAGCACTTTCTACAGCGGATGCTGCGGATTGAGCATCTACTGTCTGAGTTACTGCACCTGCTGCTTCACTTGCTGCAGATACTGCGTCGCCAGCCTTGGAAGAAGCAGGGATCAAGAAGATGTTATTTGGATCCTTAAAGATCTTAGGCAGCTTGTCGATACCTTCTTGCAACCATTTGTAACCAACGAAGATACGCAACGGCACGAGCCAGAAATTCGGCGAGCGCTTGGCGAAATGTCCACCTACGAAGCTTCTGTTATTCTTCACGTGGAAAAATTCATGCATCATATATGTCCAAACTTTATTGAAACCACATACGGTAAACAAATAGTACATATTGATTAAATGCTTACAGAACATAGCGAAGAATCCGCTACACATGAACATTTTGTTCGGCAAACCGACATTAGCCACACCGTAGCGGCTACCGATACATACCATCGTACCGTGGAATCCAGGCTTGTAGGATTTCTTCGGCTTGTTATGCACATCAGCATGAATGTTGTGAGCGATAATTGGTGCAGCCTGCTCGGCGTTCTCAACCATTTGTGGTACAGGGCGAGTTTCGCCTTCCGGAATATAGAAGATATTATCCCCAACAATGTAGACATTCTCATGATCCACACTTTGAAGCTTGTCGTTCGTGACGATCCGTTTACGACCTTCTTGCTTAACATCAAGCTTGCCAACGAGTTCAGAACCTTCAACACCAGCAGTCCATACGATCGTGTCTGCTTCAAGCTCTTTGTCGCCCAGAACAACACTGGATGGTTTTACACCTGTGATTTTAGCGCTTGTTATGATATCAACATTCATCTTCTGCAGACGTTTAGCGGCTTTTTCAATCAGCTTATCTGGTAAGATAGGCAGGATCTTCGGAGCCATATCGGCAACGGTAAGCTTAACTTCGCTAGGATCAATGAAGAATTCCTTACAGAGCTCATCGCGGTACTCAGCCAACTCACCGATCAATTCCACACCGGTAAATCCGGCACCAACAACGATGAAGGAGAGCATTTTTTTCCGTTTGGCTGCATTCGTCTCTTTAGCAGCTTCGCTGAACATGCGGCGAACTTGATCTTTCAGACGAACAGCATCCTCATAGGACCACAATGTGAGCGAATGCTCCTCAGCACCTGGAATGCCGAAGAATGTAGGCTTACAACCAGTACCGATAACGAGATAGTCGTATTTGTAGGTGTTGTTAGCTGAATGTAGCTGTTTAGCATTGAAATCGATGCTGTCGATGGAATCGAGCACAACATCTACTTTTTGACCTTGGAAGATCTTCTTAAGCTCAATCTTAACTGAATCTTCAGGAGCGCGGTTTGCTGCAACTTCATGCAATTCAGTCAGTAGAGTGTGGTAAGGATTGCGATCGATCAGTTGGATCTCAACATCTTTATCTTTCTTGAACAGTTTGGCAAGATGCTTTGATGTCGTAACGCCGCCGTAACCGCCGCCTAGAACGACAATTTTCTTCAAAAGGGTCACCTTCTTATATTAATAATAATCGCACAAGGCGAATTGTTTCATTGCCTTATTTCGCTTGTTCAAGCGCTTTGTTGGCCAAATCGTAGAACGATTGAACAGAGATCGATACACCAGAGATCGCATCGGTCTTGCCTTCTTCGTTAAATTTCAGAGCGGAAGAATCTTGGTTTTCAACGAGATATTGTTCAGCTTTTGCAGCTTCTTCATCCCAACCAGCTTGAGCGCCTGCAGCTTTAATATCGTATTTGCCATCTTTAACAGCTTGTTTCTTGCTTTCGCCAGCTTCATTTACGCCATTGAAGTCAGCTTTTACGATCTTACCTGCAGCTACAACGATATCAACAGTATCTTTCCAACCAGTTTTTCCGAAAGCATCGCCTTCAGCATGGTAAGTTCCGTCTTTGTAAGGACCTGCTTCAACTGGGCCTGCATCAAGAGCTGCTTTGGCCAAGTTAACGAAATCGCCAACGTGGATAGATACGCCGGATACTGCGTCAGTTTTACCTTCATCGTTCAAAGTGATTGCTGCAGGATCTTGTTTCTCAATCAGGAATTTATCAAGAGCGTCAGCTTGTTCATGCCATTCGGAAGATGCGCCGCCAGCTTTCATACCGTATGTGCCTTCTTTGGAAGAAGTGATCTTGTCTACAGGAGAGTTCTCGCTGATTGCATTCCACTGTACATCAGTAATTTTGCCACCGGATACAGTCAGGGTCATGATGGACTGCCAACCGGATTTTTCGTCAACTTCACCTTTGGCGAAGTATACGCCATCTTTATAAGTACCTGCTTCTGCGTTACTGTTTGTGTTGCTGTTGGTGCTGCTGTTTGTTGTGTTGCCTGCTGCGGTATTACCGCCTTCGTTCTTGCTGTTAGAACCACAGCCTGCAAGGAGTCCGAGCAACAATACGCTGCTAAGCAAGATAATAGAAGCTTTTTTCATGTTAATGACCTCCAGTTTGTATTTAACTTTTTTAATTATGAAGCTTTGGGATTGGGTGTCCCATGGCTTAGTGAATGTAATCACAAAAGCTTTGTTCGATGGAATTTTAGCATATAAACATACGTTGCAATGTGAAAAATGTCACTCTGTGTGTGACATAAAACATCCCCTTGTACATGGGCAAAATTAGATATTCCGCGGTATTGAGCGAATGGAAACGATTACTTCGATTTTAAATAATTTTTTAATTTATTTTTGAAATATTTATTATTTTTTTAATGTTGCAGTATTGTTCTTCATTTATATAGAAGCTTCCCGGATTCCAGGTCTCATATTCTAGGTTTCGTATTCCAATCTTAGATGAAAATTTGCTTGATCTTCTCCCGTTGCGTTTTTGGACCTAGCACATACAGTGTATCGCCAGCTTGAATGGTTGTATTGCCGCGTGGGGTTACAATCTGCTCGCCCCGAATAACTGCAGTGACAAGCGCCTCCTCAGGCAGATCAAGCTCCTGTAGCTCCTTGCCGACGACACTCATATCCGGGAGAACAAATAAATGGTTGATCTCGGATTTTGTCTTGCCCAGTGCGACGAGTTCGAGTAGGGAGTGATTCGGCTTCTTCGTTGTATCGGTCAGACCAAGCCTCTCGGCTAATGGAGAGATCGTAGCTCCTTGAATAACTGCGGAGGTAAGTACGACGAAGAAGACAACATTGAAGTATAACGGCCCATTAGGCAGCCCGCTCATTAGCGGATAGGTAGCGAGCACGATCGGAACGGCTCCACGCAGCCCGGACCAAGACAGTAATATTTTCTCTTTAAAAGGGAGTCTGGTGAAGAGTGTGCTGATAAATACTCCAATTGGGCGAGCGACGAACATGAGCAGCATAGAGAGGGCAAGTCCAGGCAGTACAATCGACGGAAGTTGACTTGGGAATACGAGTAGTCCGAGTAAAGTGAACATCGTAATTTGCATGATCCAGCCAAAGCCTTCATTAAATTGCAGAATCGACTGCTGATGGGTCAGATCGCTATTGCCTAACACCAAGGCCATGACATAAACAGCAAGAAGCCCGCTTCCGTGAAGTAGGGCGGTGACTCCGTAGGTCAGGATCGAGAAGGCGATAGCCATAACCGGATAGAGACCGGATGAATTGAAATTGATATTATTGATTGCCTTTACAGCGATCCACCCGAACAGAAGACCGAGTACTAACCCGAGCCCCATGTCACGGAGGAAGTTGAAGATAAGCGGAAGAATCGCGTGATCGGGCTGCTGGATCCATTCGATCAGTGTTACGGTAAGAAAGACAGCCATCGGATCATTGCTACCCGACTCAGCCTCAAGCGTCGAAGAAATACGTTCTTTGACATTCTTACCACTAAGCACAGAAAATACCGCCGCCGCATCCGTTGAACCAACGATGGCGCCGAACAGCAGCGCTTCCGCCAACGATAAATCGAGAATATACATTGCGCAGATCCCAATGACTACAGTAGTTATAATGACGCCAACTGTGGCTAGTGATAATGCGGTTGGGATAATGGGTTTGATCGTCTGGAACTTCGTCTGCATTCCGCCTTTCAGCAAAATGACGATCAAGGCGAAGGTTCCGACCAATTGCGCCAAGAACGCATTGTCGAAATAGATGAATCGATTGAGAACCATTCCTGCAGCAATGAAGAATACGAGTGCGGGCAAGCCAAAGCGGGATGAGAATTTGGTTGCAAATACACCGATAAGCAACAGGCTGGCCAATAGAATCACGATGGAATTTGTCATAGTTGTTAAATCCATAGCCTGCCTCCATAATTTAATTAGTACGTACTGTATTATTATACAAAGTATTTTTTTTATTTGCATACAGTTGTGAAAAGTCGACCCTATTCTGCCGATAAATAAGGAAGAAGATGGTAAGTACACATGGAAGGAATGAATGTTCCCTTGACGATATATAAGACATTCGTCTCTCGTCTTCTGATCATGTACGCACTAAGTACTGGGTTAGCCATCGCGACTGTTGGTGGATTAATGATATTTATGCCGTTCAGTCTTGATCGTCAGGAGCATCATATCATCATAGGCATTTTGGTCATTTCGATATGTATCATGCTTATCTTGGAATGGCTTGTCTTCAAACTTCAACTAAAGCCGATTAGAATAGCTTTTCTTGAAGGAGTGGAGAGTTACCAATCCTATCAGAGTGTCTATTTTCGCACGCATCGCTTCCCGGAGTTTGCCGCAAAACGCATCCTTGGCCCTCATTTATTCGGCTTGATGCTGCCTATGGTCTCGTTGACACTGTTATCCATCCATATGGGGAGACTATCGATCCCCTATTACTACATCGTGCTGGTATTCTTTACTGGGGTACTGATCGTCTGCATGCTCACGCTTATCGAATTTTATTTGACCTATTATTTTATCCGTCCGGTCTTATTAGAGCTATCTACTCGGTCTCATGCACAATTCGGTAAGGAATTGTCTCTCGGAGGCAGGGTATTCATCCCGCTGAAACTTAAACTCAGATGGAGCTTCTTTCTAATGGGGGCTTTCCCCGTATTACTCTACAGCCTGTCCCTACAATTCGGGACAGAGGGATGGGAATTAGGTAGAGTGACCTCTTGGTATTGGGCGATTGGGGTGCTGACGGTAGGACTGGGGTATTCGTTTATCGGTTCGAGATTGCTTGCGCGCGAGATTGTCATGCCAATCCAACATTTATATGAGCGAATGTCTGATGTGCAAATCGGGTATATGCAGACGAGTGCCAGCGATCTCTTCTCGGATGAATTTTCTCGCCTCGTATGGGGATTCAATCATATGCTGCGCGGAATCAATGTGCAGCATGCACGGAACAATCAGCTGGTGGAGAGTTATTTCGCAACGTTAGCCGCTGCGCTTGATGCGAGGGATCCGTATACGGCGGGACACTCCTTACGTGTAGCGGATTATGCGGTATTGATTGGCAAGCTCGCCAAACTGCGTGAAGAGGAGCTTAATGAACTGCGCAAATCGGCGCTATTGCATGACATAGGGAAGATTGGGATTCGTGATTCCGTTCTATTAAAAGAGGGTAAGCTAACCGATGAAGAATGGGTGCAGATCAAGGATCATCCAGTGCTTGGAGAGACGATATTGAGACAAATCGAGCCTGCTAGCTTCATGGCCTCGATTCTGCCGGGAGTAAGATCACATCATGAACGATATGATGGCAGAGGATACCCCGATGGTCTTCAAGGAGAAGACATCCCTCTGTTCGGAAGGATCATCGCGGTTGCAGATGCCTTCGATGCGATGACTTCGGATCGTCCATATCGTGCAGGATTGGACAGTCAGAAGGCGCTAGGTATCCTGGAGGAAGGTAGGGGAACTCAGTGGGACCCTTATTTTGTCGCTTTGTTCGTCGAGTACATGCAAAAAGACAGCTTTGAAGAACAAAATCTCGATATACGAAGAACAAGTCCTTAGAAGATAAGGACTTGTTCTTTTGTACATTACGCTATATATTCATGTCTTGGTCAGGTCGAGGTGACTTGGTGAGCGTAGCCCCGGGCACTGATCTGTTACGTGAACGCGAGTAGGAGTTCCATACTTTCGTAACGAGGATAAATGCAATTTCTCCAATCAGCATTGAGGCCAGCGCATCGTATATGACATGCTGCTTTACTAGCAGCGTTGATACAATGATAGTCATCGCTCCGATAACAAAGACGGCTTTAATGGATTTGCGTATTGTTTTTGCGGCTAAGACTCCCCTCATAATGACATAGGAGTGCAGAGCATGGATGCTTGGGAAGCAGTTAAAAGGGTTATCCACGCCATAGACAAAATCAATCAGCAGCTTCCGGTCCCAGCGATCGGGGAACAATTCGGGACGTATGACCGTGGTCTGGTAGAAGAAATAAATCAGATAGCAAACGATAAGTCCGATGTTCATCACAATCAGGGTGCGGTAGTAGGCCGATCTATCCTTGAGACAGAGATAAGCAATACCGATGAGGATATAAGGATACCAGCCTATATAAGGGATAGCCATTGCCGGTATAAGCGGCAGAAGATCATCGATAGGTGAGGATAGGACATGAACAGGTCGCCCTCCATGATTGAGCAAGCCGTATAACAAGCCCATCAGGCCCACAGAAGCCGCGAAACATAAAGCTCGGAGATAAGATTTGGATAGAAACTGCCGCAAGAACACACCACCTTATAAATAATACTAGCATTATCATAACAATTTTGTAGCGCAGAAGGAAATGTAAGGTTGCCATGGAGACGAGTTAGTGGATACAATGAGTTAAAATTAGTAAAAAGGCGGAGTTAAAATGGAAAAACAGACAATAGCAACTACATCGGCACCCGGGGCGATAGGCCCTTATTCCCAAGCTGTACAAGTTGGTGACTACATATTCACTTCAGGGCAGCTTGGCTTGATCCCGGAGACTGGTCAATTAGCAGAGGGGATTGAAGCGCAGACGAATCAGTCGCTGCGCAATGTGAGCGGGATACTGGAAGCCGCAGGCTCTGGGCTTGATCGGGTCGTGAAGACAACTGTATTTCTGAAGGATATGAATGATTTTGCCAAGGTCAATGAGATTTATGGCTCATTCTTCTCCGAGCCTTATCCGGCAAGAAGCGCTATAGAAGTAGCTCGCTTACCGAAGGATGGGTTGGTTGAGATCGAAGTCATCGCTTTGAAATAACAGGATTAACATGAGATAGCCGGAATGTAGAGGGACCACAGATGGGCGGTTCCTTTACATTCCGGTTTTTTCGATTTATATGATTTTAGAAGTTTGAATCAAGTTTATATTAGCCAGTATTTCGTATAAGATAGTAAGGATGGGGAATGTTTGGTATTAAGAAATGGCGGGAGATCAGCATGAATCAACGTCTTTATGGAATATGGCTTGGTGAAGTTATGTTTTGTTTCTCCGGGGAGATATCGGAGGCTAAAGTAGATGCCTGGACGGCTGCTGTGCGCCGGCTCACGTTGGAGCCGGGGATACGGCCGTTTCAGCGTGCCGCATTGCGGCTGGCGGAGGTGCGATATCCGGTGGTCTCTACGGCCCAGGCAAGGGCCAGTACCACAGAACGTAAAGGATTAATCGGGAGGTCATTGGAAGGTCTTGCCCTCTCGGTTCAAGATACATGGGAAATGCTGTTGAATTGGGATGGGACAGCGTTGACTGGTCAGCAGATTCAAGCTGGCGGAGAAATGGAGTTCTGGAGTAAAGCAGCGCAGTTCGCCCTGGATTTGTTGCTTCGTGGAAAAATTGCTCCTGGAATCAGGCCGGGAACGGTGAGTGGCAGAAGGCGTACGGGCCAGGCGTCTGCTCAGTCGGTCTGGGTTCCATCTTTCACTGCACAGGAGGATGAGGCTCGCTTCCGGCAATTAGCTGAAGCAATGCCGCCGATTTGTCTGGCTGCGGTGCAGTTTGGTTCGGCGCTGGAGTCAGGATCTATTCTGAATCGTCGAATGACACTGCTGTATTCTTTTTTAACAGCGATGATCGATAATGAAGTGCGTAGAGGGAACGAACAACTCGGACGGAACTTATACCCGGTACGAGCTAGATATAGGAGAGGCTACTCTCCCATGACGGAATTATGGTGGAATGAGCTGTTAGGTAGCGGCATCCCCTCCAATCTGCAAGGTCCAGTGGCGGAAATTAGTCAAATGATCGAAGAGATTACAGATACAGGGGGAGTCCCTCCGCGCGATCAAGCACAGGATTACAGGAGAAAAAGTGCGGGTTCATTCCGCTTGTGTCTGCGTATTGAACCAGAGGAATCTGGTGAGGAAGAGCTTGCTTCTACGGACGTGGGTAACAATCAGATGTGGAAGCTGTCATTTTGGGCCGAAGGCGTGGAGGACCCCAGGGTGCTTCTTCCTGCGGGATTAATATGGAGTTATCCAAAGCGGGATATGGAGATTCAGGAACGGGAATACCGGAATGTCCAACAAAATTTGCTGCTGCGGTTAAGTAAGGCGGCTTATATTGAGCCTGTGATCAAGGAAGCGATGGGGAGACCACATCCTGAATCCGTAATTCTTCATCCACAGCAGTTATATACATTTTTGAGCAAATCGGTATCCATGCTACGCAAGCAAGGGGTAACCGTGCAAATGCCCACACGCTGGACGAAGGAAGGCAGACGCCGTGTCGGTGTCAGACTTAAAGTTGACGGATGGTCGGAAGGCAGTGGAAGTTCTCAGCATGAAGCATCAAAGCTTGGCATCGATAAATTAGTCCAATTCGAAGCGGAGGTCTTATTGAACGAGAGTCCCTTGAGCTACGGAGAATTGGCAGAGCTGGCGTCCTCGAAATCATCACTCGTGCTGTTCCGCGGGGAGTGGATAGAGATCGATGCCAAGGAGATCAGACAGGTGCTTAAGTTTATGAAGCGTCAGGAGACAGGGGAGATGAGTTTTCGCGAGCTCATGCACTTGTCTGCGGATGACGGGTATGAACTTGACGGCATTCTAGTGGAAGCGATAGAAGCGGAAGGCATGCTGTCCTTGTTATTGAGCGGTAATGGCGCACTCATGTCGAAGCCTGACGATGCACCTGTTCCGTCCTCTCTGAACGGGACACTTCGCCCTTATCAGGAACGGGGCTTCCGATGGCTTGCCTCCATGCGACAATTAGGATTCGGGGCGTTGCTTGCCGATGATATGGGGCTTGGCAAGACAGTCCAAGTCATTTCCGTGCTGCTGGAGGGACTTGAACAATCAGCAGGTCCGACCCTGATTGTCTGTCCTACCTCATTGCTGGGGAACTGGCAGCGTGAATTCGCCAGATTTGCTCCGCAAATGCGCTTATGTGTGCATCACGGAAGCGATCGGCTCCATGGCGAGAAGTTCTTTGAAGCATGTCAAAGCCACGATATCGTGCTTACGACATATCAGTTGACCGGCAGGGACGCCAAGGAGATGAGAGAGGTATCCTGGAGCTCGATTGTGCTGGATGAGGCTCAATATATTAAGAACTTCGGCACGAAGCAGGCTCAGAGCGTCATGAAGCTGAATTCAGGACATAAGATCGCCATGACCGGTACTCCGGTGGAGAACCGGCTGACCGAGCTGTGGTCGATCTTTCAATTCTTAAACCCGGGGTATCTCGGCTCGAATGCTTCCTTCCGTTCCCGCTTTACGGGCAATGGAGTAGGACAGAATGCCGAGCTCATCAAGTTACGGAAGCTGATTGCGCCTTTTCTACTGCGCCGTCTCAAGAGCGACCCAGATATCCGCAAGGATCTGCCGGAGAAGATCGAGTTGAAATCGTATTGCAGTCTGACTACGGAACAAGCAAGGTTATATCAAGCGGTCACTGATGGCTTGATGGAGCGAATCTCCAGTAGTGAAGGGATCGCCCGGAAGGGGATCGTTCTCTCATCGCTGACACAGCTCAAGCAAATATGTGATCATCCGCATTTGACTGGGGCCCGCAGAGGTGCGGCGACAAGTGGGGAACGCTCAGGGAAGCTGGACCGATTGTTCGAGCTGCTTGATCTCATTCTGGACAATAAAGAGTCGGCGCTCATCTTCACGCAATATGTACAAATGGGGGATCTTTTGCAGGAGCAGTTACTAGCAAGATACGGAGAAAAACCGTTCTTCCTTCACGGTGGTGTTGCCAAGCTTGACCGCGATCATATGGTGCATGAATATCAGGAAGGAGCGGGCTCCCCGTTGTTCGTGCTTTCGCTGAAGGCGGGCGGGGTCGGCCTCAATCTTACGCGTGCGAACCATGTTATTCATTATGATCGCTGGTGGAATCCAGCCGTTGAGAATCAGGCCACTGACCGTGTATTCCGCATTGGCCAACAGAAGAATGTGGAGGTTCATAAGTTAATCTGTCAAGGGACGCTGGAGGAGCGAATCGATGAACTCATCGAGCGGAAGAGAGCTCTCTCGGAGCAGGTCGTTGGCTCGGGTGAGCACTGGTTGACGGAAATGTCCAATGAAGAGCTGCAAAATCTGATCGCCTTGCAAGGCTGGTCGTAATGGGGGAACCCACAATGAAGAAGAGTATAACAAGTGTTAGAAATGAAAATATAGAATTGCAATGGACTGCTGTGGGTTTACGGGTGACATTATCGGTCCAAGAGCCCATGCAGGACAGATGGGTTATCCAATTGCCCCGGGAGCCACTTGAGCAGGCCAGCAGACGGCTAATTGAACATTTGCAGCGAGATTCGCTTAAGCTTGCTGCTCTCGGAGAACAAGGGGCCGAAGCTATCTCCAATCTGCTGTCCTGTATGCCCTATTCGAATGAAGGGGATTATCAGGGGACGTTGAGCACGATTGTAAGCAGGTCTGAATGCACTTGTGGACAAATGGACTGTAATCATATCCGGGAAGCTTTACAGGCTGCTGAGGGCTCCTGGAGGGGCGCCTCTGTGGTGGATCGGCTGGCATGGATCGGATGGACGGCGGATACTTTGTTGAATACCGTGTTGGATCGATGGGCTAGCAAGCCGCCGATCAAGGACGCTGAGTCAGAACTGAAGCGATTCATTGCCCACTTGGATACACCTGCGTATCGAAACAAGGAAGGCGAAGCGAATCTTGCGGAATGGATGGCGGAGATGGCCCATAATGGCCGCCTGCATCAGCCTGGACCTGAGCTTCATGATGTGGAGATTAGCTTGTCCCCTATGCAGTTATCTCCGCAGGATACCGCTGTACATCTCTGGAACCAGCTTCTTCCCGGTGTGCCAGGTGTTGCCGAGGGCTTATCACTTGTGATAGAACAAGCGAGTAAAAATGCGGAGCAGCTGGCCAAGTCGCTTCGAGCCCGTAAGTCATAAGACTGTCATAGATCAAGATACGCAAAACAGCTGCAGGGAGCATGCTCCTTGCAGCTGTTTTTGATGTTGTGCTGTTAACGAAACTATGGAGCGCTAAGTTAGGAGTTTAGGGAGATTTTGCTCGTCAGGATCGGAGCTTCCCATGATCTCTTTACGCAGTCCGCACATTTTCTTGTCCAGTGCGTCTGCGGCTTTGGCCGCCTCGGTCAGCTCTTCGACAACAT
>DASYFA010000351.1:0-2724 GCA_036498705.1 Paenibacillus sp. | reverse complement strand
AGTGGTTGTGGAGATAAAAGTTCTACCAATCACGTAGACAGCATGGCTATGGAACCGATTCAGGTGGGGCTTCAAGTGAATCCGACTGAGATTCAAGTAGGTGAAAAGGTCCACTTTGAGGCCAAGGTGACCTATCAAGGGAAGACGGTGGATGATGCCAAAGAGGTCATGTTTGAAATCTGGAAGGACGGAGATAGCGAAGACCAGCATAGTAAGGTAACCGTCAAGAGTGCTGGAGAAGGAAGCTACGTCTTTGAGAAAACCTTCAAAGAGGCGGGTAACTACCATGTCACCTCTCATGTTACGGCCAGAGATCAACATTCGATGCCTTCAGAGGAATTTACTGTTCATGAATAAGAATTCAATCCAATTGTCTTGATAAGAAAAGCTGCTCTTCATGCGAAGGGCAGTTTTTTTAATAACTTATTACAGTCTGAACTTATGTCTATAGAGAGTCACCAATTACGAACGATAATTAATCCAAGTATAATTTTGTTCGTGTTTAATAATCCGATTACATACATTGGGATACACACATTTACTTCTTCGTTAGAAGAATTTGATTCGACCTAACTGTTGATTTTTACGTTTGAAGCGTTCGCTGAAATTCAGCCCTAAGGGCAGTCATGGCGCGTACTTCCCGATTTGGAATTGCATCTTTTCTTAATGGCTGACTTCTGATACACTAAAACTTAACGTTTTGCGGGAGGGATAGAACATGAGTAAACCAAGTCTTGAGTCCAGAATGAAAGAACGAATATTAATCCTCGATGGGGCTATGGGTACAATGATTCAGCAGAGGGACCTGTCACCAGCCGATTTTGGAGGGGAAGATCTGGACGGTTGTAATGAAATGCTTGTGCTCACCCGTCCGGATGTGATTCAGGATATTCATGAGCAATATTTAGAGGCGGGAGCCGATCTCATAGAGACGAATACATTTGGTGCCACTTCTATAGTTCTTGCTGAATACGAACTACAAGACCGTGCACGCGAGATCAACTTAGCCGCTGCGCGCCTAGCAATTGATGCAGCTAATAAATATAGCACTCCGGATCATCCGCGATACGTCGTTGGTGCTCTTGGACCGACGACGAAGACATTATCAGTTACAGGCGGAGTCACTTTTGATGAGCTTACGGACAGCTATGAGGAACAAGCGTTGGCATTAATCGAGGCTGGTGTCGATGTGCTACTGCTCGAGACATCACAGGATACGCTTAATGTGAAGGCGGGAAGTATCGGAATTTCTCGTGCATATGATAAATCGGGTACAAGACTACCGCTGATGATATCCGGTACGATCGAGCCGATGGGAACGACGTTGGCCGGACAGAATATTGAAGCATTTTATATCTCACTGGAGCATTTAAAACCGATCTCGGTCGGACTGAACTGTGCTACAGGACCGGAATTTATGCGTGATCATATAAGAACTTTGTCCGATATGGCAAGAACAGCAATTAGCTGCTATCCGAATGCCGGGTTGCCTGATGAGAACGGCAACTATCACGAATCGCCGGACTCGCTGGCCCAGAAGCTGGCGGGATTCGCTGAGCAAGGCTGGCTGAATATCGCTGGTGGCTGCTGTGGAACGACCCCTGCTCACATTGCTGCTATGGTCGACAAGATGAGCCAGTACGAACCAAGAACAATCAGCGGCGAGCATCCTCCGGCATTGTCCGGTATTGAACCGGTCTATGTTGAAGCGGACAATCGTCCATATATGATCGGTGAGAGAACCAATGTTCTTGGCTCGCGCAAGTTCAAACGGCTCATTGTGGAGGGCAAATATGAGGAAGCATCGGAGATTGCCCGTGCTCAGGTGAAAAATGGAGCTCAGGTGATTGACGTCTGCGTCCAGGACCCGGATCGTGATGAAGCAGAGGATATAAAGCTGTTCTTGGAGCTCGTAGCCAAGAAGGTGAAAGTGCCGCTGATGATCGATACGACGGATCCCAAGGTACTAGATCTCGCTTTGACATATTGCCAGGGCAAATCGATAATTAACTCCATTAATCTTGAAGATGGTGAAGAAAAATTCGAGAGCGTGACTCCTTTGATTCACAAATATGGGGCATCGGTTGTCGTTGGTACGATTGATGAGAAGGGACAAGCGATTACTCGGGAAGATAAACTGGAGGTTGCCAAGCGTTCGCATGATTTGCTTGTGAACAAGTATGGACTTTCTGCGGAGGATATCATTTTTGATCCATTGGTGTTCCCGGTTGGTACAGGGGATGAACAATATATTGGCTCGGCTAAGGAGACGATCGAGGGAATTCGTCTAATTAAGCAGGCACTACCTGCCTGTCACACTGTACTTGGGATCAGTAACGTCTCCTTCGGTTTGCCGGAAGCAGGGCGCGAAGTATTGAACTCTGTCTTTTTGTATGAATGTACGAAGGCAGGGCTCGATTATGCGATTGTGAATACCGAGAAACTTGAACGTTATGCGTCGATTCCTGAGAAAGAACGCAAATTAGCGGAAGAGCTGATTTATAATACGAATGATGAGACATTGGCTGCATTTGTCGCTGCTTTCCGTAACAAGAAGGTAGAGAAGAAGGAGAAGGCCGTCAACCTATCGCTTGAGGAGCGACTCGCTTCTTATGTAGTGGAGGGCACGAAGGAAGGTCTGATTCCGGATCTGGATGAAGCGTTGAAGCGTTACGGTGCACTTGAGATCATCAATGGCCCGTTGATGGCCGGAATGGAAGAGGT
>DASYFA010000350.1:0-3747 GCA_036498705.1 Paenibacillus sp. | reverse complement strand
ATTTGGCCCTCCTGAACTGCCCGTACCTTGGTTGTCTCCTCCGCCTGAGCCTGGATTACTTGGTTCACCCGGATCGACCGGAGGCTTCTTACCCGAAGCAAAGCCTTCATTAATCTCCTTGAAGCTGAAGGTAGCCGAAGGATTGGATACCATCTTCATCCGATCTCCGCGAATAATCACATTGTCGACGGTTGCTGAACCTTTAAGGCCAGAGGTTACATCGACCCCATTCGTACCTGTTCCATCGATAACGATATTTTTCAGCAATACATCCTGTATCGTGAAATCACCATGGGCAATCAAACCAGCATACGTACTGTCCTTCACTACATTATCCTGAACCACAATCTTCCCCTTCATATCGCTCTCCCCGGCGAACAACCAGAGCGCTCCCAGACTCACTCCAAATCCGGTATCATAGCTACCGGTACGAAGCAGTGTATTCCGCTCTACAACAGTCGTTCCGGTAAAAGGTTCAGCATTGAAGCGGGTAGACACAGCAATCCCCGTACCATTCGCTACCGTATCTTTGACTACATTATCTTGAATCTTATTGTCTTTGCCGCCGAATACGACGATGTTGTCAGCCAACCAAGGCAAGGTCACCGTGTTGAAGCGGGCTGTATTGTTCACACTAGGCGTTCTCTCTGAACCGTTCACATCGGCCAGCTTGCCGTCGGTAAATGACCACATCGCAATGCCATCATCCCCCGGATAGCGAATATCGCTCTGCTCCATCATACTGTTCGTCGTTCCAACGGCGAAGTTAATGCCATCGGCCATCAAATTGCGGATTCTGAGACCCATCATGTACAGTTCATTGGTCCGTGCTTTCTCCCCGATCGGCTGTGTCAGCCATAGGCCGGCCTTGGTATGCTCAATCCAAACCTGCTGAATGATCGATCCCGGACCAAACGCTCCATGAAAAGCATTCGTGAACGCTTCATCATCCCGTTCATTAATGCCTCCATCGATGAGCAGATCATATACTTCAACCGTTCCGCCATGTCCGAAGAACTTGGCTCCGTTCAGCGTTGTGTACCACATTCCCGCGCCTCGGATGACCGCTGAATCCAGATCCAGCAATTGATCGCCGAAGTCGAAGCTGCCTGCCGGGAACCACACGCCGGTTCCCCGATCTTTGGCCACGGCCAGAGCATCTCGCAAGGCCATTGTATCGTCCTGACCATCATTCGGAACGGCTCCGAAATCCGTAACCGATACGAAGCCATCCGGCATCTCATAAGCAGGAGCCACATGTTCCATATCAACTAGATCGATGATATAGGAGTCAGCTTGATCCCTTGCATCCTTCTGCAGCCGGATTACTGCCCCTTGTGGCACATCGCCGATCAGAGTATGAATCTCATCGAAGAAGCGATGCCCGCTACCCTGGCGAGGGTCATTCGACCACGGATAGCTCCCGTACTCCCATGCATATTTCGAGGTCAACCGAAGTGACTGCTTGAATTGCCCATTTACATACAGCGACAAGGTCTGCTCATCGCCCTTTCCATCTTTACTATCCGGAATCGAGTAGCGAACAACAAGTGAATTTGCCGCTTCAGCTAATGGAAATTCTATATAGTCTCCTGTCTGCTTCAACTGGACTGCCTGGCGTCCCGATGCTTCCGAAGCGATGCTGCGGTACTTCCGCGACGGTCCTATAAGGACTCCGTTCGTCTTCGCATCCTCTGCTTCATAGCTCACATAAGGAACCGTTGCTCCGCGATACGACTTATTCAAGCTATGCTTGACGATTAAACTGTCAATTTGCAGCGCTGATATATCCCCGCTTACACCGCTCAGCGACACCGTATTCATGCCTTCACGCAAGTTCAGCTTCACTTCTGCGTTGTTCAAGCCGCTCGAACGCTGAAGCAGTACCGACTCTTCTCCGAGTCCATTCACTGTCAGACTCGCTTGCTGCTCGGTGCCAGAGTTATTTTTATAGCGGATTTGCCCGGTGTATTCACCTGCCTCCTGCGCATGAACGGCAAACCTTATCACCTTTTCTGTCTTAAAAGCGTCCGCCGCCGCATACACAACATCCGATGCTACAGGAGTAAAGTTCCATAAGGCCGATTCCGAGGAACCTCTCGCTCCATAACTGACATCCGCCATGTTGTACTGCAGCAGACCGCCTGTATCCACCGCATTAGACAAGGTGCGATATCCTAATCGATCTTCCAATATCCACTGCGAGCCCAGCAGTTTCATGGATGTCGACACGGTCGGCTTCTTGCTGCTGTCCAGCCCCAGGTAATGGCCTGTAATCGTGTTTTTGATCAGATGCCGGCCATTAAAATCCTGTAAAATCCATTTGGAAGCTGCATTCGCATCATCACCGTTGATCAGCTTAATTTTCCCGCTCTGTTCAGCAAGTACCTTGCCACCAGCTCCTTGTGGTGCTATCAGTACGACATTCGTATCATTCTGTACAGGTGTAGCAGTGCTCAGATTGCGCTCTTCGTCCATATTAGGCGTATTGAACTGCAGCGGCGCTGACTCCAGCTCCCATTGCACCGATCCCCAGGAGTCAGGGTACAGGCCTCGTTCGGCATACCCCGTATTGTTCTGGACATGAATGAATTCATCGTCGTAATCCCCATACTGACTGCGAATCAGAACTTGATCCCCACCTGCGACACGTTTTACCGCCCAGGATGAGGTAGCGCTGACCTCAGAAAGTCCCTTACTCTCTACAAAAGTATAGTCCTCCGTCAACGTCAGATAGTTCCCTGTAACCCGGTTCTGAATCCGCTGTACTCCGTCGGCTGCTTGCTCAATCATCCAATGCGAATAACCATTATCTGCAGCTAGATCGCCATATAATACAACACCTGAACTGTTCTCATATAAATAGGAATGATTCGATACACTCTTGATCCGTACAGGTCCATCTGGCAAAGGTTTCTCGGCGATTTGTGCTGATTCGGCAATGAAAATAGATTCCGCACGGTCCGCCGCTCCTTCGGCTCTGCTAACTTTAAAGACAGGCTTACCTTGCTCATTTAGCGTGGCGTATAAATAATGTCCTGTCCAACCGCTCCTAATATTTACTTCATCCTGATCCCGGTGCTCTATCTTCCATTTGATGCTGCCCCATGTATCGTAAACTTCTGATCTGGCCTCTACGGTCAGCTCCGGTTCATCCTCGTTCTCGACTTGCGCATCCGCCAGATTCTGAATTGACAGATAGCGTCCGCTGCCCATATTCTTCATCATCACCGGACCGTTCGCACCATTCTTATCATCCAGGAACCAGATGGAATATTCATCATCCGCTGGCCCATAAGTCACTTCGGTCACCGAATCCGACGTCCGCTCATCCTGCAAATATTGTCCCTCAGTCCCTGGAATCCGGAATCGATATAGTTGATTGTTCTTCTCCCCTACAGGGAGGAACTTCCACTGCGGACTACCCCAATTCGGATTAATGACGCTGTACTCGGCGTATTTAGTCAGATTCTGGATGGAAATATATTTGGTAAAAGGCTCGCCAGGCACCTTATCCGTAACATTGCTGAGTAGATACGTGCCTCCACCGATATTTTTGCCGCTCCAAATATAGGTCTCGTCAACATTGGACAAGTCACTCAGTGCTGTTGCTTGGATATGCCCGTCAGGCATGTCGGCAATATTCATATAGTGGCCCGTCTCCCGATTCTTCAGCAGCTTGCGGCCGTTATGCTTGACCACGAGCCATTGATCACGCTGATCGTCCGTACGCATATTTCCATATTT
>DASYFA010000349.1:0-9649 GCA_036498705.1 Paenibacillus sp. | reverse complement strand
CCAACCGTTACCTTTACGTATGGAAAAGTGGATTATTTGACGCAGCACCTGGAGATCGGCAAGCTGCTGGGTAAAGAAAAGGAGGCTCAAGCCTGGATTGATAGCTTCAAACAACGGGCGGAAAAAGCCGGCGAAGAGATCAAAGCCAAAATCGGCGAAAACGCTACGGTATCCGTCATTGAGAGCTTTGACAAGCAGCTGTACGTCTTCGGCGACAATTGGGCACGCGGCACTGAAATTCTGTATCAGCAAATGAAGCTGAAAATGCCGGAAAAAGTGAAGGCCTCCGCTTTGAAAGAAGGTTATTATGCCTTGTCTCCTGAAGTACTGCCGGAATTCGCGGGCGATTATGTGATCTTCAGTAAAAATAAAGACGCGGATAACTCATTTGAGAATACCGAGACCTATAAAAATATCCCCGCTGTCAAGAACAATCATGTTTTCGTTGCCGACGCCAAAGCGTTCTTCTTCAACGATGCTTTAACACTGGATTATCAGCTCGATTTCTTTATTAAACATTTTCTCGGGAAGTAATGTGTGATGAGCGAAAAAATCGAACGGATCCCTTTTACTTATAAATTCATCCTGGCAGCCGTTATCTTGGTAGCAGTTTTCGTCCTTGCGATGGTATTAGGTGCGGCACACACCTCGATAAAGGATGTATGGTTTGCTCTAACAAGCAACCAAAGCGGTGAAAAATTGACGATGCTCCGTGAAATCCGCCTACCTCGCGAGATCGCGGCGATCTTCGTCGGAGCGGCCTTGGCCGTCTCCGGCGCCATCATGCAGGGAATGACCCGAAATCCGCTGGCCGACCCCGGCCTGCTCGGACTGACGGCTGGTGCGAATGCCGCGCTTGCCGTTACGGTTGCCTTTCTGCCTGCGGTCAACTACTTTGGCCTGATGGTGGCTTGCTTTATCGGTGCAGCCGTTGGTGCGGCTCTCGTATTCGGAATCAGCTCCGTCAAAAGGGGCGGCTTCTCGCCACTGCGAATCGTCCTGGCGGGCGCTGCCATCTCGGCTTTCCTGTATGCCGTAGCAGATGGCATCGGCATTACCTTCAAAATTTCCAAGGATGTATCTATGTGGACTTCAGGCGGTCTGATCGGAACCAACTGGGAACAGCTTCAGGTCATTGTGCCTTTCATTGTCATCGGTATCATCATAGCGATTTGCCTGTCCAAACAACTGACCATTCTTAGCCTTAGCGAAGAAGTCGCCGTCGGCCTTGGACAGAAAACTACCCGGATCAAGTCCATTTTGTTTATCGTCACCGTTCTGTTGGCAGGAGCCTCCGTTGCGTTAGTCGGTAGCTTAACCTTTATCGGGTTGATGATTCCGCATATTGTACGGGCCATTGTCGGTACGGATTACCGGTTCGCCATTCCGATGTCCGCGCTAGCAGGCGCCTCGTTCATGATGCTCGCCGACACACTGGCTCGGACCATCAGTGCCCCTTATGAAGCGCCTGTGGCTGCCATCGTCGCCGCCCTGGGCCTGCCGTTCTTCCTCATCATCGTACGTAAAGGAGGAAAGGCATTCTCATGATTCATCCATCTCTTATCAGGAAGCAGCGGCTGATTCTACTGGCCCTGCTTATCCTTATCACGCTGACCTCCATTGTCAGCATGGGGCTGGGATACTCCTCCCTTTCCTTTGATCGACTCATACCAACCTTGCTCGGCAACGGCACGTTCAAGGAACATTTCGTACTGTTCGACGTACGTCTGCCGCGGATCATCATTACGCTGCTGGCAGGCATGGCATTAGCCTTATCGGGCTCGATTCTGCAAGGAATTACCCGCAATGATCTCGCCGACCCGGGCATTATCGGCATCAACTCCGGTGCGGGGGTAGCGGTGGCGCTGTTCTTCCTGTTTGCCCCTATTGATGCCGGCTCGTTTATCTATTTGCTACCGGCAGTAGCTTTTGTGGGAGCACTTTCGACCTCATGCCTGATCTATATCTTTTCGTACAGCCGAACAACCGGCATGCAGCCGGTACGACTGGTGCTAATGGGCGTAGGTTTCTCCATGGCGCTCTCAGGCGTAATGGTCGTGCTGATCTCCTCCGCTGAGCGGGAAAAGGTCGATTTCATCTCCAAGTGGCTTGCAGGCAACGTTTGGGGAACGGACTGGCCATTTATCTGGGCGCTGGCGCCCTGGCTTATTGTTCTGGTTCCGTTTACGATCTACAAAGCTAACCGATTGAACTTGTTGTCACTGAGCGAACCTGTAGCGATCGGGGTAGGCCTATCGCTAAATAAGGAGCGGGTCGTACTCCTGCTAGCAGCCGTAGCGCTGGCGGCCTCCGCCGTGTCTGTTACTGGCGGGATCGCATTTATCGGGCTGATGGCCCCGCATATCGCTAAAGCTTTGGTCGGGCCTCGCAATCAGCTGTTTATTCCGGTAGCTATATTAATTGGAGGCTGGCTGCTAGTGCTCGCTGATACCATCGGACGCCAGGTTGCCGATCCGGATGGGCTAGCCGCCGGTATCGTAGTTGCTCTCATCGGCGCGCCTTATTTCATTTATTTGCTGTTGAAGAAATAAGAGTTTCATTCATAGAAAAAACCCAAGCAGCGGAACGTCTCCGCAGAATGCTTGGGTTTTCTTAATTTTATGCGATTACTACTTACTTTCTCTTTCTATTGAACAATAAGATGATCGCAGCCAAAACTCCCATTCCCACACCACCAAAAAGACTAATAAGTCTATCCATACTGCCGGTAACCCCATACAAAATTGCGTTTACAATCGTTGAAGCAACGCAAAGTATCAATATCCATTTTAATACTTTATTCATCATCGTGACCTCTCCTCTCACTTCCATTACTTAAGCACATCAACATGCTCAATGTTACGAATCGACATGTACGCAATAGCTGCGCCGATAAGTGCCATGCCAATCGGAATCGCAATGATCGAGTATAAGGTGAAGCCGTCGATATTCTGGCAGACGATCCCAACGACGATAAGCGACGATATGATGGTAGAAGCGCCGGAATGCTTACGCATGCCGAAATATAGCGGAATCAGGCTTAAGAAGCTGGTAGCCAGCGCACTCATGATGACCTTCAATAGTGCTGTGGCTGCAACCGCCCCTGTGAACGGCTCCGGAATAACGGATGCGAACTGATTCAATACATAGAAGCCTATACCAATAAACAAATTGGCTACAATATCCGCAACTAACGTAAATAGAACTACAACGAGCAGTTTGGCAGCAATGAGCTTCTTACGATTGATCGGATACATGAACAGCACAGTGATTGATTTGTTGCGGAACTCGTCAATAACAAGTCTTGAAATGAGCACCGACGCAAACACAATATATGTCCCCCGAACGACCGTATCGATGGTAGAGAACACTATGTTGTAGTTCATAAAGAGATCTTTAAATTCCGCATTAAGGCTCATCAGGCAAATGAATCCTAGAATCACGATGTTAGCGATTATCGCTGCCCGAACATAAGACCCTATCCGAAACTTACGCATTTCGAGCTTCATAAGTTTAAGCAACGATACCACCTCCATTCAGGATAGATAGGAAGTAATCCTCAAGCGACCCTTTTTTCTTATGTACCGCTTCAATCGATACATCGTGCAGCACCAAAGTCTTCATTAGTTCGCTTTGCGGAACGCTGCAGTCATAGATGCGAATTTGGCCGTCATCGGTAACACGGACATTAGATATATGTAAATGGTTTTCAAGCACATAAGCCGCTTTGCTGCTCTCGTCCGTCTTGATTTCGATATATTCCGTAGTTTGCCGGACGACATGTTCCATCGGAACTTCCTGCAATAGCTTGCCGTTATTCATAACAGCGATTGTATCGGCAATCAGCTCAATCTCACCAAGAATATGACTTGAAATGAGAATCGTAATCCCATACTGCTTGCACAGCATTTTGAACAGATCGCGAAGCTCCTTGATACCTAATGGATCGAGACCATTAATCGGCTCGTCCAGAATAAGCAACTCCGGTTTCGTTACGATCGCCCGTGCGATGCCAAGCCGTTGCTTCATCCCCAGTGAGAACTCCTTAACTGCTTTCTTGTCGCTCCCCTTCAAATCTACCAAGTCAAGCGCCTCGTCGATCGACTTCTTATTATGGTAGCCCATGTATTCACAGTGCAGCTCCAAATTGTCGCGGGCCGTCAGCTTTTCGTAAAAAATCGGGGTTTCGATGATCGTACCCATCCTACCCAGCAACCGGTACGACGTATCGGTCAGCCGCTCGCCGAAAATTTCGATTTCACCTGCCGTCGGCTTTACCAGATTGGTGATCATTTTCATGACCGTCGTTTTACCCGCTCCATTAGGACCAAGCATTCCGTATATTTCACCTTGCTTGATGTTCAAATTGACGTTCGAAACAACTTCATTGCCCCTGTAAGCTCGGGTCAGCTGCTTCGTTCTTACGATATGCGTCATCTTCGTTCCCTACCTCCTTCGTTCTTTACAAGTTTAATTGTAAGCATCGAATTTGGCTTTTTTCTTACCCGATTCTTACAAATTCCTTAAGTTGCAAAGGCGATTCGTTTCAGCCTAACGGTAAACACCGTTTTTTCGTAAGGCCTACTATGGATACGGATCGTTCCTTCTTGCGCTTCGACCAACCTTTTCGTAATCGTCAGCCCGAGACCGCTACCCTGATACGATTTGTTGCGTGAGTCCTCCAGCGTGTACATCCGCTCGAACACCAGATCCTGATGCAGCTCGTCAATCCCTTTGCCCCGATCCCATACATCTATGTACACAAACTCGTCGTCGCCCCGCAATGTTAATCCGACGGCCATTCCCTCACCGCCGTGCCCAATCGCATTGGAGATTAAATTATTCAGAACACGGTCCAGCGCTTCCTCGTTCCCCCACGCTAGCAGCGGCTTATCCGGGATCTCGATGGCGACTTCGAAGCCTTTAACCGTCAGCGTGTCGTAGAAGTTCAGCATGTTCTTCCCGCAAATATCGTTCATGTGAATCCGGGAGAGCGGGATCGGCTTGTCCCCTGACTCAAGTCTCGCCAAATCGAAGAACTCGCGGATCAGATCCAGCACCTCATTTGCCTTGGCATGCACTTTGGATAGCAGAACCTCTCTTTCTTCCACGTCCATATCCGGATCTAGATTGATTGTTTCAATATAACCAAGCACGACGGTAAGCGGCGTCTTCAAATCGTGTGAAATATTCGAGATCATTTTTCGCATGGACTGCTCCATCTTTAGGAAATTGGCTTCCTTCTGCTGATTGTGTTCCAACAAATGATTGATTTCGATCAAGACGGGTATCAATGCTTGATCGTCCGTAAAAACAAGTAGCTTCTCACTTGTGCCGTCCGTGATAATTTCTTGTAGTCGGTTGTGAATTTGCTCCAAGTTGGAGCTTCTTTCTCGATAAGCGTGATATTGAATCACAATCACTACCATCAAAACAACGACGAGCACGACTAACGCGATCACCATGTCATTGTCCTTCCCACTTGTAGCCGATACCCCAAAGCGTCTTGATGTACCGAGGTTCGGACGGCTGGTCTTCGATTTTTTCACGCAAACGGCGGATATGGACGTTAATCACGTTCTCGTCACCATAATATTCGTCGTTCCATATAAACCCGTACAATTGCGCCTTCGTGAACACGCGATTCGGATTCGTAGCGAACAGCTTCAGAATTTCGAACTCTTTGGCCGTCAGCTTCAGATCGGCATCATTCTTCGACGCTGAATAATTGTCCAGGTCAATACGAAGGTCGCCAAAAGTCAGCATTTGGGTCCCTGAGGGCGCTTGGTCTGAGGTAGTCAATCTGGGATTCGAATACATCGTGGCCCGGCGAATTGACGCTTTTATCCGGGCAGAAATTTCAATCAGAGAAAATGGCTTTGCTATGTAATCATCGGCACCGAAGCCGAGCCCGATCGCCTTATCCACGTCGCTGTCCTTCGCCGACATAATGAGGATCGGCACCGAGCTATTTTCCCGAATCAGCTTAATCACCTCGATACCATCCAGCTTCGGCATCATTATATCGACTATAACGATATCAAAGGCGCCTTGCCGAAACATGGTGATTCCGTCCAGTCCATTAAACGCTGCCGAGACGTCGTAGCCTTCTTTGACCAAATAATTTCGCAGCATTTCGATGATTTCAGTATCGTCCTCAATTAACAATATGTTATGTGGCATGTCTTTCGTCCCCTCCATTACTGAAAATTATAGCCCGGGGTAGATGGGATGCATAGACTTTGCTAAAAACGAAAAGGGATTGTGGACGTTAGGCTATACATTATTGGCTCTCAATGAATAACCTGCTTATAACTTTACTCCTCACATTTCTCTCAAAAGAAGCGAGGTCACCCCATGGCAAATTCCTATACAAAAAGCCGAATACGTAGAATAGTCCGCCGCTTCGGCCTGGTTCCATTGAGTTCGAACTCGGTCGCTTCCTTTTACCGAAAAAACGCTGTCGTCCGAGTACAGACGAAAAACGGAGCCTATGCTGTGAAGCCTTTTTTTCGGAGTTCATTACTCCGCCCGAATACAATGGATCAAATGAAAACAACTGCAAACTATATACAACTTCTGATGGATAACGGGTTCAGTCACATGCCTAAATGGCTTACGAGCAATTCCGGAAGGTTGTGGACTCTAAACCAAGGAAGACCCTTCTACGTAACCCCATGGATAAAGGGAAGAAAATTGGAACACCCCGAGGATTATGAAAAACTTGGCCAGGCTCTTGCTTCTTTGCATATCACATCCAGCCGTTTCCTTTCCATGAATGGCCCCTTTTATGATCATATCGAATTATGGAAAAACCATGACCGTCTCTTTCGTAGACGAATGGCGAGAGCAAACCAAACGAATGTATGGACCCGTAGATGGTATAAAAAGTTTGGAGAAGCCTGTAGTCGATTTTCTGATCGGTCCTGGACCCAATTAACAGAACTAGAGATTGTAGACCTCCTGAAGAGGGATAAGATCCATCCCGCATTGATACACAACGATATTACTTCATATAACATCATTATTTCAGATGACGGCGAGCTGTTCATCATCGATTGGGACCGTGTTAAGGTAGGATCCATCTATGTTGACATTGCAACTACCCTTATGAACACAACTCAGTTTAATCCCATTTTGTTATATTCCTTGTTAAAAGGGTACGAGGAGCTACATCCTCTAGACCAGAATGAACGTAAGTTGGTTGCTTCCTTGTATCGATTACCTCGGGAAGCTTGGCATGCCACTCGGCTCTCTAATCGCCCTATGAACCGTAACAAACGTGACATGTTAAATATTATGGAGCAAACATGGTCTCTCCGGTTAAAAGCAATGGAAGTATTAGATGAGTGGGCAAATCATTAGAGGAGGGGATGATACGGGAATCACCTGTCCCCCTTCTACTTAATCAAAAGCAGAAGGGGCTGTGTTCATTGTTATATTAGCGTTCCTAGGTTCGTCTATTTGCCGGTGCTTACATAACGATTCCTACCCGCACCAAGGCCAAAAATAAAGAGCAGAACGGATGCGCCAACCAGTATCCATAATGGGAGCGTCCAACCTCCTGTAATATCATGCAAGTAACCGAACATTATAGGACCGATTGCGGCAAGTAAATATCCGACAGATTGAGCCATCCCGGACAGTTCTGCCGCTTGATGGGCATTCTCCGTTCGCAAGCCAAAGAACATCATCGCTAGACCAAAAGCGAAACCGCCCCCGATTCCAAGTATGATCATCCATAAAACAATCAAGCCGGAGCTACCATATAGCAGGCCAAGTGTTCCGGACAGCAGCAGCCCGAACGTTAAGGTAACTAACAAGCGCTGATTGCGCATACGCCCGGCGATGACCGGAACTATGAATGTAAATGGGAGCAGCGCAAGCTGCATCACGGAGAGCAGTAGGCCAGATTGATCTGCAGATATACCTTGCTGCTTCAATATCTCAGGTAACCAGGCGATGATGACATAGAATACCATCGATTGAAGTCCCATGAACATCGTCACTTGCCATGCCAGCGCAGAACGCCATAAATTCACATGCTGGCCTGTCATCTGGCCTTGCACAGCGACCGATCCTGCAGTGCGGCGTTTCAGGTGTGGCAGCCAACACAGAATAGAGATGAAGCTTAAAATGCCCCATACCCCTAGCGCTCCCTGCCAGCCTAACCCCAATCCGGTTGCCAGTGGAATACTGATTCCGGAAGCAGCAGCCCCGAACAAGTTCATAGAAATGGAATACAGACCTGTCATCAGACCCATTCGTTGAGGGAACTCCCTCTTAATCAGACTAGGCAGCAATACGTTACAAACGGCAATAGACAAGCCCAGAATAGCGGTACCGAGATAAAGGGTAGTCATTCCCGACAATGAACGCAACATAATGCCAAGCGTCAGAAAAATAACAGAAACCAGTACCATTAGCTCAATTCCCAGCTTGCGCCCTAAACGAGGCACGAAGGGCGAAAAAATCGCAAAGGCGAGCAAAGGCAATGTAGTGATCATTCCAGCCAAGGTGTTTGAAATATGCATATGATCGCGAATAAGTCCTATTAACGGACCAACCGAAGTTAAGGGCGCTCGTAAATTAGCGGCTATAAACAGAATTCCAATAATGACTGCCCACGCAGCGGACTTAGATTCTGATTGAATATGCTGCATACGGTTATTTTGATTTGACTTGCTCATGATGTATCCTCTCCATTCTATGTTACAAAAAGTAAAATATAATATATTAAATATATTTATTGGTATATTATAATATACAAAATTAAAATTTGTCCAGTTAAAAAAGTATAGTATAATTTACTTTACCGCATTAATTTTAAGCTATGATATACTAATCCTTGATATTATTGTCATTAAAAAGAGAGGTCTAAATGCCATGGAAGCCGATGATCCAAAACAAGTGGTGTTACAGGTTGGAGCCGTATTAAAGAAACTTCGCAAAGAGCGGAATATGAGTCTTGGCGATCTAGCGGAGCTGTCGGGTGTGAGTAAGCTAACACTCGGGAATATTGAACGGGGAGAGACCAATCCGACGCTAGGAATGTTATGGAAAATTTCAAAAAGCCTGAACATCCCCCTCATGGCTTTGTTCTCAACTGGAAGCAGTGTAAGCCTGTCACGGGCTGGAGAAGGGTTAAGGATCGCCGGGGATGATAAGACTTGGGTCGTAGAACCGATTTTCCAAAATGCAAGCGATGAGGTTGAAATGTGCCGGGCTTATTTGCAACCCAATAGCACCTACTACCCGGAGCAACACCATTTTAATACAACCGAGATTGTCACCGTGATGTCGGGAGAAATTACAATCACCGTTAATGATGAGCCCTATCACTTGAACCAATATGATTCAATAAGTTTTCGTGCCGACAAAACACATTCCTACACCAATCATTCCGATGATGTTGTGGTTCTCCATATTATCCTTAAGTATGGGGTGTGACTTGGCGACTATTACTATCTAGCGGTCAAAAATGTCCGTTAGAACAGGAAAAGAGCAATTTTTCTCCTCTGACGGACACTTTTGACCCTTAGAAGCAAAAAATACGGTTTCCCGCGACATTTCCTCTTGTAAAGGACATAATTGTCCGTTACAGAAACAGAGTGCTCAAAGAATCAGCGCTAACGGTCAATAATGTCCG
>DASYFA010000348.1:0-27379 GCA_036498705.1 Paenibacillus sp. | reverse complement strand
GCCGAGATCCAGGCTCTATGTGATGCTCTAGCCCTGGTGATCGAACGGTAACAGGAAGCCGTAGAGCGGTTGGGATGAATAGAAGGAGACTAATAAGCCCCATGAGTAGGATGAATGTGAAGCAGTATTGATGAGGAGGAGCCAGGATGAAGATCGTAAGGGCACGGGATTTTGATTTGAAGCGGGAAGTCGAGTATGGCTCAGTAGAGCAGAATGCAGCTGTACGTCAAATCGTCGCGGATGTGAAGCTAGAAGGTGATGTGGCTCTGCTAAGATATACGGAGCAGTTTGATAGGGTGAGACTGAAAGCGGGAGCGCTGCGGGTTACTGAAGCTGAGCTTAAAGACGCTTATGATCACGTAGAACCCTCATTCATCACGGCGATCTCTGCGGCTGCTGCGAATATCCGTGCATTCCATTCCAGACAGAAGCGGAACTCCTGGATGGATCTACAGCCGGATGGCAGTCTGCTTGGGCAGATCATCCGCCCGCTGAAGCGGGTTGGTGTATATGTCCCTGGCGGCAAGGCGGCATATCCTTCCTCCGTACTGATGAACGTCATCCCTGCCCAGGTTGCAGGTGTCCCTGAGATCGTCATGGTAACTCCGCCTGCGACTGGCGGTAAGGAAGGGATCGACCCATACATTCTCGTCGCTGCTGCTGAGGCTGGAGTGAATGAGATTTACCGAGTTGGCGGCGCACAGGCGATCGCTGCATTGGCTTACGGCACGGATACGATCGCACCGGTGGATAAAATCTGTGGACCAGGCAATATTTACGTAGCTTTGGCCAAGCGAGAAGTGTATGGAGTCGTAGATATCGATAGTATTGCCGGTCCAAGCGAGATTGCTGTGCTGGCCGATGATAGCGCCGATCCGGCGTATATTGCCGCGGATTTGCTGTCCCAGGCAGAGCATGACGAGATGGCGTCAGCTATTCTGGTCACACCGTCTGCCTCGTTCGCATCCGCCTGCCAGGCTGAAGTGGAGCGTCAATTGGCGGAGCTGCCACGCCGGGATATAGCGGCGGCCTCAATCGCGAATTATGGAGCAATCATTATCGTGGATTCGATTGACGAGGGAATCTCGGTCATTAATCGGCTCGCACCGGAGCATTTCGAATTGATTGTGGAGGACCCGCTCGTCCACCTTGGTAAGATCGAGAATGCGGGCGCCATTTTCTTGGGACCGTATAGCTCTGAGCCGGTTGGAGATTATTTTGCGGGACCGAATCATATCATTCCGACGAATGGCACAGCTCGCTTCTCGTCGCCGGTTGACGTGGATGATTTTATTAAGAAATCGAGCTTGATTTACTATAGCAAGGACGCTCTCCTCGCAAATGGAGAGACCATTATGGAGCTGGCGCGTCGTGAAGGGCTGGAGGGTCACGCTCGAGCAATTGAGGTCCGGCTCCGCAAAGAAGGATTACAATCTGGCACTCCATTAGAAGGAAAGGCGGGGGCATACGATGACGACAAATGAAGAGAAGGCGGTAATAGTAAGGCAAGGGGAGATCAGTCGTATCACGAATGAGACGCAGATTAAGCTGAGCTTCGGCCTGGATGGCAGCGGTAAGTCCGAATTGGAGACAGATGTTCCGTTTCTGAATCATATGCTAGATTTGTTCACGAAGCACGGTCAGTTCGATCTATCAGTACAGGCACATGGGGACATTGAAATTGATGATCACCATACGGTGGAGGATATCGGTATTTGTCTGGGCCAATGTCTGTATAATGCACTCGGTGACAAGCGGGGGATCAAACGTTATGCTAGCGTGTTCGTTCCAATGGATGAGGCGCTGGCTCAGGTAGTCATCGATGTCAGCAACCGCCCTCATTTCGAATATCGGGCTGAATATCCTTCGGATCGCGTAGGTAGCTTCGATGTGCAGCTTGTGCATGAGTTCCTGTGGAAGCTGGCTCTGGAAGCGCGAATTACGCTGCATGTCATCGTTCATTATGGACAGAACACCCATCATATGATCGAGGCAGTATTCAAGGCATTGGGTCGTGCGCTTGACGAGGCGACGAGCATCGATCCGCGCGTCAGCGGTGTGCCTTCGACGAAGGGAGTTCTCTAGTCATGAAGCTCGCGATTGTCGATTATGGGATGGGCAACTTACATAGTGTTGCCAAAGCCATCGAGCGTCTTGGCTACGAGGCCGTCGTGAGCGGAGATGCAGCCGTGTTACTGGCTGCGGACGGCATTCTGCTACCTGGAGTCGGCGCCTTCGGTGACGCGATGGAGCAGCTTACCGCCTCCGGCCTCGATGGCACACTGAGGCAGGCGGTGGACAGCGGCAAGCCGCTGCTTGGTATCTGCCTCGGCATGCAGCTGCTCTTCACCGCCAGCGAAGAGCATGGCACGAACGACGGCCTGGGCCTGCTCCCCGGCCGTGCCGTGCGCTTCAGCCCAGAGAGCGGCCTAAAGGTGCCGCACATGGGCTGGAACCGGCTGCAGTTCAAGCAGCCGGATCACCCGCTCCTGGCAGGACTTGACGAAGGACATGTGTACTTCGTCCACTCTTATCATGTACTGCCAGAGCGGGAGCAGGACCTTCTGGCCGTGACCGATTACGGCCAGCCAGTTACCGCGATCGTAGGACGCGGTAATGTGTTCGGGATGCAATTCCATCCCGAGAAGAGCGGTGAGCTGGGCATGGCATTGCTACGGAATTTCCTCGCGATGGTTGAGTCAGGTGCAGTGATAAGCTGATTAATGCTAGGTGCAATGGAGAACGAATGGGCAAGTTCAACTTATAACATTTATATAAATCTTAACTAACCAGTGCGGGGGGAAAGCAGATGTCATCATTCATCATTTATCCGGCGATCGATATCCGAGATGGGAAATGTGTACGTCTCATTCAGGGCGACTATAGCCAGGAGACAATATATAATGATAATCCGGTTGAAGTGGCTAAGTCATGGGAGAAGCAGGGCGGGAAGTTCATCCATCTGGTTGACCTTGATGGGGCCAAGGCAGGCCATCCGGTGAACGATCAGTTAATCGGGGAGATTGCACGGGCGGTGCAGGTTCCTGTTCAGGTTGGAGGCGGGCTGCGCTCTGTTCAGGACGTAGAACGACTTCTATCACTTGGAGTTAGCCGGGTTATTATCGGAACCGCTGCGATTGAGGACCGTGAGTTCACTGAGTCGGTACTTGGTACTTATGGCGATAAAGTGGCGATTGGTATCGATGCCCGGGACGGACTGGTTGCCACACGCGGCTGGCTGGAGACATCGGAGGTTAAGGCAGAGGAACTGGCCAAGGAATTGGCATCCAAAGGTGCCGAGACGTTTATTTTTACCGATATATCGCGCGATGGTATGATGCAGGGTCCGAATGTAGAAGCAATCCGCCGTTTGGCTGAAGTATCAGGGCGCACGGTGATTGCCTCTGGTGGGGTGACGGTACAGGATGATCTGCTGAAGCTGGCTGCTTATGCGAATCAAGGCATCGGCGGGGCAATTGTTGGCAAGGCGCTTTATACCGGCAATATTGATCTGGCCGAGGCAATTAAGGAAGTATCCGCAGTATAAGGTTTGCTATACCGTAATTGGAGAGGAGAGCGATGAACATGCTCGCAAAGCGTATTATTCCTTGTCTCGATGTGAAGGACGGACGAGTGGTGAAGGGCGTTAATTTCGTGAATCTTCGCGATGCCGGAGATCCGGTGGAGCTGGCCGCTCTCTACGACCGGGAAGGGGCCGATGAGATCGTATTCCTTGATATCTCTGCCTCCCATGAGGGCCGAGCTACAATGATCGAGGTAGTGCGTCAGACCGCTGGAGAGATCGCTATTCCTTTCACAGTCGGCGGAGGAATATCGCAGGTGGACGATATGAAGCGGATTTTGAGGGCGGGTGCGGACAAGATAGCTGTTAATACGGCGGCTGTATTAAATCCCGAGCTGATCTCAGATGGAGCGAGAAGATTCGGCTCGCAGTGCATTGTAGTGGCCGTAGATGCCAAATACAATGCGGAATGGGGAGATTGGGAAGTGTTCACCCATGGAGGCCGCAAGGCTACAGGAATGAGAGCAATAGCTTGGATCCAGGAAGCCGAAGCAAAGGGAGCGGGCGAAATTCTGCTGACGAGCATGGATGCCGACGGCACCAAGGATGGTTTCGATCTTGCACTAACAAAGGCGGTTAGCAGTCAGGTTGGTATACCGGTGATCGCTTCTGGTGGAGCAGGCAAAATGACCGATTTTTATGACGTGTTCACGGAAGGGCAGGCGGACGCTGCGTTAGCGGCGACGATCTTTCATTATAAGGAAATCGCAGTACCTGAGCTTAAGGCAGACTTGAAGGCCAGAGGAGTGGAAGTAAGATGACGATAAATCAGCCGTTACAATTGGCGTTATCAATCACGGAGCTGAAGCAGAATATAAAGTGGGGTACGGATGGGCTTATCCCTGTGATCGTCCAGGATGCTGCTACGAAGGAAGTGCTGATGCTTGCCTATATGAACGAAGAGTCACTGCAGAAATCGATTGAGACGGGCCAAACTTGGTTCTGGAGCCGTTCTCGTTCTGAACTGTGGAATAAAGGGGCAACTTCAGGTAATACGCAGCAGATTCTCTCATTGAACTATGATTGTGATGGGGATACGCTGTTGGCTATTGTTCATCCGCAGGGTCCGGCTTGTCATACCGGTGAGACAACTTGTTTTTATCGGACGTTGGCTGCTGTAGATCATGAGGGACTGGCATCAGACGAATCGGTAACGGAGAACCCAGATCAGGTTAAGGCATCAATCGCAGGTGTTCCGATGTCCGAAGCAGACAGTCGCTTTACCGTATTAGCCGAATTGGAGAGTCTGATTGCCCAACGTTATATAGATCGCCCTGAAGGGGCTTATACGACTTATCTATTCGAGAAAGGCATCGATAAGATCCTGAAGAAGGTAGGCGAAGAGACGGCAGAATCGATTATCGCTGCCAAAAATCAAGATAACGACGAGTTAAGATACGAGGTTAGTGATCTCATCTATCATTTGCTGGTTCTGCTGCGAGAGAGAAATCTGCCGCTGGATGATATTATGGCTGAGCTGGAGCGCCGACATGAGCGCCCACGCCGCGATTAAAGGCGGAGGTGAGGCAATATGCTTATAGATTACCATACGCATCATGCCCGCTGCGGGCATGCCATTGGAACGCTTGAGGAATATATCCAGCGTGGTATCGAAATTGGGTTGTCCCAGATTGGGGTCTCCGATCATATGCCGCTCCTGCATGTGAACCCGCAGACTTATTATCCAGAGATGGCTATGCCAATGGATGAGCTGCCGCGCTATGTGGAGGAAGCATTTGAGCTGAAGCAGAAATATGCTACTTCAATTGCGGTTCGGGTCGGACTCGAGGCTGATTATATTGAAGGCTGGGAGAATGAGATCGAGAGGACCATCAATAATTATCCGTGGGATTACGTTATTGGTTCGGTTCATTTTCTTGGGGAATGGGACGTCTCCGATTTTCGCCAAGTTCATCATTGGGAAGGGCGAGACGTATTTGAGGTGTACCGAACCTATTATGACGCTGTGCAGAAAGCGGCTAGAACAGGATTCTATGATATCATGGGTCATCTGGATGTGATCAAGCGATTCAACTATAAACCAGAGCAGGGGCGTGAGCAGGAGGTAATCGAACTGGAGCAATTGACTCTAGCTGCGGTTGCCGAGGCTGGTATAGCGATGGAATTGAATGCTTCGGGATTAACGAAACCATGCGCGGAGATGTTCCCTAGCGATCGAATATTGAAGGGTGCGATAGGGTTGGGCATTCCGTTGACGGTCGGCTCTGATGCTCACGACCCAATGAAGCTGAGCGAGAACCTAGATATCGCCCGCAACGCATTGTACGATCTGGGTATTCGTGAATTGGCAACGTTCGAACAGCGGCGGAGGGTGATGGTACCACTGCAGTCTCAAGAGCGATCATAAATAATGTTCGACAGTAGTGACATAATAGTGTTAGAAACTTTATAGTTTTTGGCATGGAATTCAATGACTCTAGGAGGGCATTATGGAAGGCAAGTTACGAATTTTTTCAGGCTCTTCCAACCCCGTACTAACGCAGCAAATCTGTGAGCGGTTGGGGGTTGAACCAGGTAGAATCACCTTGTCCCGCTTCAAAAGCGGCGAGATTTATGTTCATTATGAAGAGAGCATTCGCAATTGCGATGTGTTCCTGGTCCAATCTCTGGCGCATCCGATCAATGAGCTGTTCGTTGAATTGCTCGTGATGATCGATGCTGCTAAGCGGGCATCGGCCCGGACGATCAATATCATAATGCCTTATTACGGCTATGCGAGGCAGGAGCGCAAGTCGGCTCCGCGTGAGCCGATCTCGGCCAAGATGGTAGCCGATGTACTTACTACAGCCGGGGCGAGCCGGGTTGTAACTATAGATCTGCATGCGGCAGCGATCCAGGGTTTCTTCAACATTCCCGTTGATCATTTGACCGCGCTGGATTTAATGACAGACTATTTGAAGTCACAGAATATCTCTAATCCGGTCGTCGTATCTCCGGATGCGGGACGGGCCTCTATGGCAGAGAAGCTGGCCAGCGGTCTTGATGCCCCGTTCGCGATTATGATTAAGAAGCGTCCGGCCCATAACGAATCGGTCATTACGCATGTGATAGGCGAAGTAGCTGGATACACACCCATTATTATCGAGGACCTGATCGATACTGGAACGACGATAGTGAATGTGGCCGAGGGACTGAGGGAACGCGGGGCAGGCGAAGCTATTGTGTGTGCGACGCACGGTCTGTTCTCGGATCATGCGGAGAAGAAACTGCGTCATCCTTGGATCTCTCAAGTGGTCATTACGGACTCGATTGCTCAACCGGAACAGCATGGTCCGCATGTTACTGTCCTACCCGTAGCTCCTATGTTGGCGCGGGCAACGCAATACATTCTAGATGGCGGCTCGATCGCTACGCTGTTCAAAGACCAGGGGATATAAGCTGACGCCAGGCTGCCCTGGCTTTGCAGCAAAACCTGGTATGATCTATGATGAAATCGAATACAGGTATTGTAGAGTAATTGATTTCCACACTCACTGTCTCCGCTCTTCCTCGAATCGCAAAGAATGCTGTGCTTATATTAACAGTGCCTGATTATCACATTGCCGTTACAATAAATCCCCGCTACTCTTATAGCTTCCTCCTTCTATTTCCGGAGCGTAGTAACAAGCAGATACACCAAGCCACCTAGACATGCTAGTAAGAATATGATTGCGATCAAGGAAATAACTATATTCTCCCAGACAAAATTCATAAATTATCCCACTCCTTCTAATAAATATATGTCCAATAATCATTTTACCATTTATGTTGGGTTACATCGCTAAATATTAGATTTATCATGCTTTTTCAGTTAACAACCGTAATTCTCCAAATGCATTTTTCATGGGAGGACGGGGTCGGCTGTGTTATACTGTGAGGTGGATAGTTTAGAAGATGTTAATCTGAACATGTATTTAAAGAATGAATTATAGAAGGAGGTGCCTTGTTTGAAGGAGAATCAACAACCCGGGAGGAGCAAGCAAGCCAAAGTGCTACCTATATCTATGGATGCTGGCTTCTTTTTCGAGAGAGCTGTCTCTTCGTTGGATCGTTTTCACTACGACAAGGCATTGAAGTATTTTCGCAAAGCAGTAGAGTATGAACCGGATAATCCGGTCAATCATTGCAATATGGCAGGCATCCTGTCGGAGATGGGCAATTACGAGGATTCGAACACCGCCTTGTCCATCATTTTGGAGAAGATCGATCCTACGATGACAGAATGCTATTTTTATATGGCAAATAATTATGCGAATATGGATATGTTTGAAGAAGCGGAGAACGCACTGATTACTTACTTGGAAGAGGACCCGAACGGTCAATTTCTAGGCGAAGCTGAGGAAATGATGGAACTGCTCCAATATGAGTTGGAACGTCCTGCGAAGGTTACGAAGATTAAGTCATTGGCGGGTGTTCTGGAGCATGACCGGGCGCGCGAGTTGCTGGAGCAGGGCAAGTTCACCGAAGCGGTGAAGCTGCTGGAGAGCATCGTAGAGGATCAGCCTGATTTCTGGGCGGCGCGCAACAATTTGGCCTTGGGCTATTATTATATGGGGAAATGTTCTAAGGCTATTGAGACGATATATGGGGTGCTTGAGCAGGAACCTGGTAATTTGCATGCCCTATGCAATTTGGCCATTCTGTACCAGCATGAGGGAGAGACGACATTACTGAAGGAGCTTGAACAGAAGCTTCGTAAGATCTTCCCGTTCCATCAAGAGCATCTATTTAAATTGGCGACTACGATGGGGGTTCTTGGCGCACATGATGTAGCGTACAGACATTTCCGGCGTCTGCTCAAAGATGATGAATTAAGGTCGGACCCGGCTCTTTATCACTATACAGCTGTAGCTGCATGCAATATTGGGCGACTTACTGAGGCGGAGACGCTATGGCGTCATGTAGGCAGGCTCGACCCGGGCAGTGAAATATCCGAGTATTACTTAAGCCGGATTGAAGAGATGTCAACTGGAACGAGACCGATACCCGTTCATTATCATTATCATCTCCCGTTCGAGGAGCAGATCAAGCAATGGGAGCTACCGGGGGAAGGGGTTCCAGCCGATCTAGCTGATAATCCCCTGGTTCGATCGTCTTTCTTCTGGGCTCTGCGTTATGGAGATGATAGAACCAAACTCCAAGTCATTCAAGCCTTTGGGCTTATAGGTGATCATGAAGTAGAAGAGGCTCTGAAGTCGTTCCTGCTAGAGCCGGATGAAGATATCTATCTGAAGGATCTGGCATTATACGTATTACGCAGTCTCGGCGTTAATTATGAGCTTCCTGTATGTACGGGAGAGGCGACACTGATGATAGACCCGAGCAGGACTTCGTCGCAACTTCCGATCTGGAAGAACGAGTGGCAGGCCGTATTGGATCTGGCTAGTGAACAGATGCGCAGCAACTCAGATATCCAGCAGCAGCATGATTTGGAATCATTATGGGTGCAATATTTGAACTTATCTTATCCTGATACCCCATCGATTTCACATATTGAAGGCTGGGCAGCCGCATTGGAATATTTGACAGCGAAGATGAATCACCGCCCTATGTCCTATGAGAAGGTTGCGGAGCGTTACGGCATATCATCATCGACGGTAAGAAGGTATTGCCGCCGGATTGAAGAGGTATGTGGGGAAAAGGACGCGTTGAAGACGATCTTTCCGATGTGCAATAACAATTGAATTAAACGGTTATATATGAATTCATTTTTATGGGTAAATAGAGTCTAACATGTACAACTTATCTATAGGATAAGGAGTTAGACAACCTGTAAGAATGAATTTTTTTATTGAGAGGGGTATAGCAATGTATAAATCAATTGTTATAGGAACTGGACCTTCCGGCCTGACGGCTGCGATCTATCTGGCACGTGCTAATCTAAATCCATTAGTGATCGAGGGGGTGCAGCCAGGAGGACAGTTAACGACGACGACAGAGGTGGAGAACTTCCCTGGTTTCCCTGAAGGCATTATGGGACCGGAACTGATGGATCGGATGCGCAAGCAGGCCGAGCGCTTTGGTGCGGAGTTCAGAAATGGGTGGGTGGAGAAGGTCAATTTCTCAGGCGAGCCATTGAGACTTATCTTGGAAGACGGAGAAGAGATTACAGCGGAGACGGTGATCGTGTCTACTGGCGCCTCTGCGAGATACCTTGGTATTCCGGGCGAGCAGGATAATGTCGGGCGTGGAGTCAGTACCTGCGCGACCTGTGATGGCTTCTTCTTCCGCGGCAAGAGAATTATCGTCGTCGGAGGCGGTGATTCAGCGATGGAGGAAGCGGGGTTCCTGACCCGATTCGCTTCAAGCGTAACGATAGTTCATCGCCGTGACGAGCTGCGCGCCTCCAAGATCATGCAGGATCGGGTGCGGGAGAATGAGAAGGTGAAGTGGGCACTTAACCGGATACCGCTTGAGGTTGCTACAGATGATGGGGGTGTCGTGATCGGCTTGAAGGTACGTAATAATGCGAATGGACAGGAGGAGTTGATCGAAGCGGAGGGGGTATTCGTCGCTATTGGGCACACTCCGAATACGAAGCTCCTGGAAGGCACCGTGAAGACAGATGAACATGGCTACATTGTCGTTGCACCGGGCACAACCAGGACCAGTATCCCAGGGGTATTCGCTTGCGGCGATGTCCAGGACATACGCTATCGTCAGGCGATCACAGCTGCAGGATCAGGCTGTATGGCTGCGATGGATTGTGAGAAGTATCTGGATGGGGACATGGTCCATGATTGGAGCAAAATGCTCTAATAGCTATAAGAGGTAGTTCAAAAAGTCCGCTTTTGATCACGAAGTAACACTGAGAGCTTATTCGACATCGAATCTTGAATTCACCCGGGTCTTCCGGTGCTCACGTACCTACTACGTACGCTCCGCTCCTCAGACCCTAGCTTCATCCAACCTTCTCGGTGCTGAAAAGCGGCTTTTTGAACAAAGATCTTAGGACAGTCTTTAAAACCGACCTTTAAATCCATCCTTTTTCTTCGGCGATCCGGACGGCTTCTATTCGATTTTTGGCTTCTAGCTTATTAATAACTTCCGAAATGTAATTGCGGACTGTACCATGGGATAGATGTAAAGAATTAGCGATGTCTGCAGCGCTCTGCCCTTGGGCGGCCAGCTTGAGAATATCAATCTCCCTGGCCGTTAATGGGTTCTCATTGTGCAAGCTGCCGAAGATCAGCTCCGGCGAAACTTCGCGATGTCCTGCCATGACGCGGCGGATCGCTTCGGCTAGCCTGTCGCTAGGCTCATCTTTTAATAAATAACCGTGTATGTTCGCCTTGATAGCCCGTTCAAAATAACCGGGGCGGGCGAAAGTGGTTAGGATGATGACCCGACAAGGTAGCTCTTGAGCCTTTATTTTTTCTGCGACGTCAAGACCGCTAAGCTGCGGCATCTCAATATCCATAAGACAGATGTCCGGCTGAAGCTTGAAGATCAGCTCCAGTGCTTCGGCACCGTCTGACGCTTGTCCAACGACCTCTATATCATCCTCTAGATCAAGCAGGGAAGCTAGGGCTCCCCGCAGGAGACGTTGGTCTTCTGCAATAAGAATCTTGATCATGCTGTCTCACCATCTTCCCGTTCTTTAATGATCTGTGGCACTGTAATAGTCATATTTGTCCCTTGTCTAGCTCCGGCAGCTACAGACAGGGAGCCTTCGATAAGTGACAGTCGTTCACACATCCCGTTCAACCCATTACCGTACCTGATGTCCTCCTGATCCTGCTGCGCGGGACCGGTCCCGTTATCCTCGATTTGAACCGTGATCTTCCGGTCTGTTCTTGTTATGGTGATACGACAGTGAGTAGCCTGACTGTGCTTGACGATATTCGTAGTACCTTCTTTGATACAAAGGCTAATAATGTTCTGTGTTAAAAGGGCGACATCCTCCAGCTTCGCATCTCCTTCGATCTCTAGCTTGATATTCGCCACTTGTAATATCTCGGCCACTTCCGTCAGCTCTTCGGCGACAGTGATGGCTCTCATATCGGAGACAAGCTCTCTCACTTGCCGTAATGCTGCCCGTGAGGTCTGATAGATTTCCCGCGCCTCATTCTGGGCACGCTGCGGGTCCTTGGTCGTCATTTTCTCAACGAGTTGGCTCTTCAATATGATCAATGACAGAGTGTGGCCCAACGTATCATGCAGATCACGAGCGATGCGCATCCGCTCCTCCCGCTTGACGAGCTCCTTGATTCGCTCATTGGCTTGATCCAGCTCACATTCCAACTGCTGCCGCCGGTTCATAGAGCGAATGCCAAATGGAGAGACCAGCATGATAAGGAAAAAGGGGATGCTGAACAGCAGCTCATTAATCGACAGCTGCTTTATTAGGAAAAGTGCCGGTAATAATTCAACAGCGGAGAAGGCCACCATAGCGGTCTTGAACCTTCGCTTATCAGTGTACCAGCCGATGAAATTGGCGGTGAAGAAGCCCATATAGAGATTGTAGAAGCTGTAGAACACACTCATGATGAGGATGATCAGCATTTGAAGACCAAGCCAATAGAAGAAGCTTCTCCCAGTGACCCAATATAATTGACGATAGCTTAGGACGAACAAGCCAATCATCAAGTAACCGATAATCAGCTTGATCCCGGATTCATTCTGAATGTTGATGATCGGCATGATGATATATATCAGCCATATATAAGGGAAGAATCCGTATTTTTTAGGGAACATTCAGAGAACTCCTTCCTACGCATTAACGATTAGATCGCTTCCTGCTTCCTTCGTGTATATATGGATATTAACATAAATAGGATGAAGTAGCCTGCCAATATGAGAATATTGCTCCATTCCGGTGGATTTCCTTTGACGAGTTCCCAGGCTCCGTTGCCGAAGTTGTAAGAAGGCAGCCATTTGCCGATATTTTGCATGATGTTAGGGAATATCTCGAGCGGCATCCACATACCTCCTAGAAGGGCCATCACTAGATATAAGGCATTACTTACACCAGAGGCGGTGTCAACTCGCTTCATACACCCGACAAGTGTACCTAATGCCAGGAAGGGCGAGGAGGCAATCAGAAGCCATAGCCCACAATAAATCCAAGTAAGTGCTGGCAGTGAGACGCCGTTAATCAGGTACCCTGCTATGAAGATGAAAATGATCGAGGTTAGATGCATAATCGTCTGCCCGAACATTTTGCCCAGGAAAAATATCGCTCCCGGAAGCGGAGTAACGCGCATAAATGTACTCCAGCCATGGTTGCGTTCCTGCACGATACGTATACCTAATGTCATAATAGCTGAGCCCATGATGCTGAACGCAGCCATCGACATGAGATAATGATTATTCCAGGCTGCTGCGTCGGGAGCTCCAGTACTAATGATACGAGTGAAGAGAAAATAGAAGACGATCGGCATAGCCAATGACCAGAATACATAATAGGGATTACGGAATATCCGTAGTAGCTCCATTTTGAATTGTGTAATTACCAGTTTCATATCGCGGTCTCCTCCTGGGTCATCGTTAACTGTTCAAATACTTCGTCAAGGCTTCCGGAATGAATCCGTATATCCCGGACAGGTAACCCGTTGCCAAAGATTGCGGCAAGTGCAGTGTCAGTATCATCGGTAGATATATGAATTCTTCCATCCTTGTCATAGCAATTAATAATGGATGGCAATAAGCTGAGCTTGTTCCGTAGTTCTGGCCCGTCTTGATCGGACAGAAAGGATAGAGAACTGTGGATGATTCTCGATTTGATCTCTCCCGGAGTTCCATCGGCGACGATCGAACCTTGATTAAACAGGATAATCCGGTTCGCTGTATCATCTGCTTCCTGCAAATAGTGGGTAGTGAAAAGAATCGTCTTGCCTTGTTTGGCCAGCTTATGCACCGTCTCCCAGAAACGGCGTCTAGCCATCGTATCGAGGCCAACCGTAGGCTCATCGAAGAACAGCACCTCTGGATCGCCTGCTAGGGCCATGGCGAAGCCGAGACTGCGCTTCTGTCCGCCGGACAGCTTCTCGGTATAGCGGTTCAAGTCGCTAGAGGTTAGACCGGTGAGATGAATAAGGAATTCCATGTCCATGGGATTCGGATAATAGCTGCGAGTCAGTTCGAGAATCTCTCGCACCTTCAAGCGATCCATGATGCTGACATGCTGCAGCATGACTCCGATTCGTTCTCTGACGGACCGTTCTTTGGGCGAGCCGCCAAACAGCTTGACTGTTCCCTGGGATGGCTCGAGCAGGCCGAGCATCATCGAGAGTGTGGTTGTCTTCCCAGCTCCGTTAGGTCCAAGAATGGCAGTAACTGAGCCTTGTTCGATTTGAAAAGAAACATCATTTACGGCTATTCTATTATTAAAGGTTTTGCTTGTGTGATGCAGTTCTATAACAGGATTCAATACATTCGCCTCCATAACTTAAAGTACTTGTTCACCTTTATGTCTATAATCTAAGGATATAGAATTTTCAAAAGTCTCAGTAGTAAGCTTTGTCATGACTTCAAAGTGACAGATGTCATAAAGATGAATCAGATGTTTAATTCTTAATTTGATTTCTAGGAGGCTAATGATGAAGACGAGAAAATCGATATACGAACTGGTGGAGACAAGCGATACTTTGCCGTTTGATGTCTCCCTACATAGTGTGAATTATGTACCGAGTCATTGGCATAACAGCGTGGAGATCATCTTTGTCCTCCGGGGTAGCCTAGAGGTAACAGTCGGTCATATACAGCAGACCTTGTCGGAGGGCGATGTTAAGCTGATTAATTCGGGACATGTGCATGAGGTTATTGGATTTCATAACAATATCATCGCGACTTTTCAGATTCCGGATACCTTCATTAAAGGGAATATCAGAGGTGTGGAGCATGCTTACTTCGACTGTGATTCCAGTACGGCGGGTAAGGAGTCCCGACCGGCTCTGGACCGAGTCCGTCAGCTGCTGGCGGAGATGGTGCAGATGAATTATAAGCGGGGAGAGGTATACGAGCTCGAGATGCGAATTCGTATGCTGAGCGTATTCTCCACTCTGATGCAGCGATTCCGGACAGAAGAGCCGGAGGGGGAAGGTGCGATTAAGGAAAAATATATGGATCGCATGCTGCGCATTATTAATTACATAGAAGAGCATTATCAGGAACCGATCACGCTGCAGGAAATTGCGGAGCAGGAGTTTCTATCGGTGCCGTATTTATCGAAGTTTCTGGGTGAGCAGATCGGTCTGAATTTTCAATCATTCGTTAGTGGAATACGCTTGAAAAATGCGGTAGACGATATGCTTAATCATACAGAGACGCCGGTCAATGAAATTGCATTGAGGCATGGTTTCCCCAATTCGAAATCATTCTATACTGCGTTCAAGAATCGTTATCATATGACTCCGAACGAGTATCGTAAGCAGTACAATCCGGTCATAGGCAAGACGAATGAGAGTATATCGCAAGGCTATCTCGCATTTAATAGGGCTAGCGCGCTTGGTATCATTAATCAGTATTTGCAGCGAAGCCAATCCGGTCAGGAGCTTCAGGTTTTGGGAATTGAGGTCGTTACCCAGGCCGTCGACTTATCGGTACAGGGGCGGAAGCTTCGGCATACCTGGAAGAATCTCATCACGATCGGCAAGGCAAAGGAAGGGCTGCATGAAGATGTGCAGAATCAGCTGCGTTATTTGCAGCAGCGCTGTCCTTTTCGGGGGATCCGCTTTCACGGAATATTTGATGATGGTATGATGATCTACCGCGAAGATGAAGGGCAGCCTTATTATAACTTTCGCTTTATAGATCAGCTCTTCGACTTCCTATTATCCATCGGTTTGAAGCCATTTATCGAATTAGGCTTCATGCCTTCTGAGCTTGCGGCTGAACAGAGCAAGTCTGTATTCTTCATCCCCAGCTTGGTGAGCGGACCACACTCAATAGAGCACTGGTGCGAGCTGTTGGATCGATTTATGCGTCACTGTATTAATCGGTATGGACGTGAAGAAGTGGAGAGCTGGAAGTTTGAATTCTGGAATGAGCCGGAGCTGGCTGTATTCTGGCCAGGGACGGTGGATGAATATAATGAGTTCTACCTGCAGTCGTATCGTACAGTGAAACGGGTCGCAGGCGGATTGCAGATTGGCGCTCCAGGGCGGATCATCTCGACGGACACGGTAGCGTATTTACACAATTTTATTGCATTTTGCCGAGAGAATGGCTGTTTGCCAGATTTTCTTCCGGTCCATTTCTACCCTCATGAGGATTTGATCGAGAATGATCATCGTAAATTAGAGCATCTATATAAAATGAGCGACTTGTCCTTCCGTGTTGTCATGGAGCAGTTTGTATCGATATCGCCGAACCCCGATATTCTTAGGGATATGTTGGCGCAAGAGAAGAGATTGCTGGATGATCTGGGGCTATCCCATCTCGATCTTTATTTAACAGAATGGAATTCTACGGCGTACCACCGTGAGTTGACGAATGATACGTTATATAAGGCAGCATACATTGCTAAGAATATTGCGGAGAATCTGGATAGCATTGAAGGCTTCGGATATTGGGTGCTTAGTGACAATATCGAAGAGACTCCGGCATCGGAGCAATTGTTCCATGGAGGGCTTGGTCTGATTGCCCAGTATGGGATTCCCAAAGCTGCAATGACAGCATATGAGCTTCTGTCTAAGCTAGGGGATCGGATGATCACCCAAGGCGATAGTTATGTCGTTACCGAAGATCATGGCAGATATCAGGTGCTAAGCTATAATTACTGTCACTTCGATGATCTGTATGCGTTGGGGGATAACTCATTTATTAACTCAACGAATCGTTATAACGGATTTAAGAATGAGAAGGTCATTAGGCTGGAGCTGGATCTTCAAGGGATTCCGGAAGGAAGGTACCGGATGGTGACCTACTCCGTATCACGTCAGCAAGGTAGTAGCTATGATGAATGGGTCAGGATGGGAGCCCCGGATTATGTAACGAAAGAGGATAGCGTCTATTTAACAGCTGCCTCGCGTCCCCGGAAGCATATACGGGAAGTTGCAGTTACTGGCGGAATGACCTACATAGCGCAGCTAGAGCCGCATGCATTAGAACTGATGGTACTGACGCCTTTGCTTTAATGGACAAGGAGATTTGTAGCGAGTATGTCGTTATTTAATGTCCTTTCCGGGCAAAAATGAAGCGCTTGCATAAAAATGATTAAAAATAACCATACAAGAAGCTAATTAAGCGCCTGTCGGAAGATGGGCGTTATTTTATATCATAAGTATATGAAAGCGCTGTCAAACATTTTGTATCACAAGGGGGCCTTTAAATGGCTGAGTCCAAGATAAGAGGGCAGGTCGTAACACCGCTAGGAAGATTAACATCTGGTATCATGCTGGGTTACGGATTAATGATGTTAGCTCTAATGACTCCGGCGGTTTTGCTGCTAACTTTTAAAATGATAGAGATTGACCCGGATGGATACACATCATCCTACGGTCTAGTCGCCGGTATCGGCGCTTTCTTTGCCCTGATTGGCAATCCGCTTGGCGGAGCGATAAGTGACCGGACAAATATAGGGTTTGGCCGTCGGCGCACCTGGATTTTTATCGGTTCTGTGATTGGAAGCCTGGCCTTGCTGTGGGTAGGTACAGCTACTCAGGTGTGGCAGATTATTATTGGCTGGTCGGTTGCTCAATTGTTCTTCAATTTTGCAATGGCGGCCTATACCGCGCTGATTCCTGATCAAGTTAAGCAGGAGAAACAGGGAACCATCTCGGGCCTTATTGGCTTAGTTCTGCCGATTGCGATGACGGTGGGGATGGTATTGATGATGCTGATGCCTGGTGTATCCTCGACTACGAAGTGGACCTTATTGAGTGCTCTGGGGATAATCGGACCGGTGATCAGCTGCTTCTTAATCCGCGATAGCAAGATAGAAATTGAACATGCTCCAAAAGAGCGAATTCCATTTGGTGATCAGCTGAGCAAAATTTATCCCAGTCCACGGAAATTCCCGGATTTCACTTGGGCGCTTATTTCAAAATTTCTGCTCATGATGGGCTATTGCAGCACTCTTTATTTGACGGTCATGCTCGTTAATCGGATGGGCTTCACGGAGACACAGGCAACGAATAGTGTGGGGACAATTAACATTATTGCGATGCTGGCTATGGCGGTTACAAGTATCTTTGGCGGTGTTCTCTCGGATAAATACCGCAAGCAGAAACCGTTCCTGTATGGCTCCGCTTTTATTATGGTTATTGGCCTTCTAATGTTCGCTTTTATTCCGAACTACATCATATTCGTTGTCGCCGCAGCGATTATTGGTTTGGGCGGAGGATGCTTCTCCGCGGTTGATATGGCCCTTGTTGCCCGTATCCTCCCTCGCAAAGAGGACTCGGCCAAGGACTTCGGCTTGATGAATGTCGCAAATGCTTTGCCGCAATCGATCGTGCCTGCGATCGCACCGGTTCTGCTGGGCATCGGCGGTTGGTCATTCTTCTATGTTGTACTGGCGCTCTGCGTAGTGCTTAGTATGATGGCGGTTAGACCATTGCCGGAGATCGGTCAGAAGTACCAAGAGGCAACTAAAACTAAGGAGGACTTCAACATATGACACATACGAATACCTTGGACAGAAATATTAAATCCATCATTTTCCAGATGACGATTGAAGAGAAGGCAAGTCTATGCTCCGGCCTGAATATGTGGCAGACCAAGGCAGTGGAAAGGGTCGGTATTCCTTCCATCGTCATGACAGATGGCCCGCATGGTCTTCGTAAGCAGGCCAATCCGGGCGATATGTCAAGTAAAAGCGTTCCGGCAACCTGCTTCCCGAGCGGTGCGGCCTTGGCCTCATCCTGGGATCGTAATCTTATTCAAGAAGTCGGGCGTGCGCTTGGCGAGGAATGTCAGGCGGAAGATGTTCAGATTATTCTCGGCCCGGCTGTGAATATTAAGCGGTCTCCGCTCTGCGGACGCAACTTCGAATATTTCTCGGAGGACCCGTTCCTCGCGTCGGAGATGGGAGCTCATCATGTGTTAGGTGTTCAGGAGCAAGGCGTTGGCACCTCTGTGAAGCATTTTGCAGCCAATAATCAGGAGACACTGCGCAACTCGATCAATACGATCGTGGATGAGCGCACATTGAACGAAATCTATCTACGGGCTTTTGAAGGAACGATTACCAAGGGCGATGCCTGGACGGTCATGTGCGCCTACAACCTCGTTAATGGAGAGTTCTGCTCGGAGAATGAATATTTGTTGACGGATATATTGAAAAACAGATGGGGCCATCAAGGATTTGTCATGACCGATTGGGGCGCGATTAACGAGCGTGTCAAAGGGCTTCAGGCTGGGCTTGAGCTGGAAATGCCATATAGCGGGCCGGATCGCGATCAGATGATCGTTGATGCTGTAAGATCGGGCAAGATGGATGAGGCTGTGCTTGACCAAACGGTAGAAAGGCTACTGAACGTCATCTTCAAAACCTATGATGCGCGGAAGGAAGGCTTTACTTATAGCAAAGAGGAGCATCACGAGCTGGCAAGACGGACAGCTGGTGAATGCATGGTTCTGCTTAAGAATGAGGATAGTCTACTGCCACTTGATCCGAAGCAATCCGTGGCCGTCATCGGAGCTTTTGCAACACAACCTCGCTATCAGGGCGGAGGCAGCTCGCATATTTCCCCGACACAGTTGGACCATGCTCTTGATTCAATCCGTGAGATAGCCGGTGATGCGGTTGGTTTTGCTGAGGGATACCATTTGAATCAAGATATGGTAGATGAAGCTCTGATCGCTGAGGCGGTTCAACTTGCAGCTAGTAAGGATGCAGCGATTATATTCGCGGGGTTGCCAGACAGCTTCGAATCGGAGGGCTTTGATCGTAAGCATCTGGATATGCCAGAGTCCCATTGCGAGCTGATCCGCAGGGTTGCCGAGGTACAGCCGAATACAATCGTTGTACTATCGAACGGCGCGCCAGTAGTTATGCCTTGGTTGGACTCTACTAAAGCCGTTCTTGAAGGGTATTTGGGTGGGCAAGCCGGCGCTGGCGCGGCAGCGGATATTCTCTTCGGCAAGGTGAACCCAAGCGGCAAGCTGGCTGAGACCTTCCCGGTCAGTCTGAAGCAGACTCCGGCATACTTGAACTTCCCTGGAGGGAAGAGTGAAGTCAATTATGGTGAAGGCTTGTTCGTAGGGTACCGCTATTATGAGGCCAAGGAGGAGCAGCCGTTGTTCCCGTTCGGACACGGTCTTAGCTACACGAGCTTTGCTTATGAAAATATCAGGTTGAGCAAAGAGATCATGAAGGATAGCGATACGGTCGAGGTTATGGTTACTGTACGCAATACCGGAAATCGCGCGGGGAAAGAAATCGTGCAGCTCTACGTACAGCCGCTGGATAGCACGGTGGTTAGACCTGTGAAGGAGCTTAAAGGCTTCGAGAAGGTGGAACTGCAGGCGGGAGAGTCCGCAGAGGTAAGCTTTACGCTCGACAAACGCTCCTTCGCCTATTTCAACACGGAAATCCATGACTGGTTCGCGGAGACGGGATCGTATGATATCGTCGTTGGTTCGTCTTCCGTTGATGCGCCGCTAAGAGAGACCTTAAAAGTGGTATCGACGATGGTTCCATTCCGCAAGGTAACCCGTAATACGAAGTTCTATGAGCTACTGGCTATTCCAGAGACGGCTGAATTTGCTGAGAAAGCGATGAACGAGAGTCTCGAGAGCATTAAGCATATGGGAGCACTCTTCGCGGAGAGTATGGGGGACGGAGGCTTGCTTCTATTATTTGAAGAAGTAGCTAAATGGAAGAAATATGACGGACTGCGTTCTATGATCAGCTTCTTTGGCTCAGGCATGTCGGAAGCGGATTTTCAGAAGCTCATTGATGATTTGAATCAGAAGCTCGGTCTGTAAGTAGTGATCCGAGCAGACTTTACCAAATAGATAAGTACATGATAGGAGGAGCTTGAACGATGGGAGAGCATAAGGATATTAAGGATATTGCTAATCAAATAAATTATGTACAAAATCCAGAAGGCCCGACACTAGGGTATTCAACCTCGTCAGGCGTGCAGATCCTGGAGCAGGATGGCCTCTTCTTCAAAGATCTGAGCAAGGATGGCAAGCTGGATAAATATGAGGATTGGAGATTGCCTGCAGAAGAACGGGCAAAGGATCTTGCCTCGAAAATGACTATAGAGCAAATCGCCGGCTTAATGCTGTACAGCAGTCATCAAAATGTGCCGGGAGCCAGCGGAGGCTGGTTCTCAGGCACTTACGGAGGCAAAACCTACGAGGAGAGCGGTGCCAAGCCATGGGAGATGACCGACGAGCAGATCGCTTTTCTCGCCAAGGATCATTTGCGTCATATTCTCGTCGCTGCCGTAGAGAGCCCAGAGGTAGCAGCCCGTTGGAACAACCAGATTCAGTCCTTTGTCGAGGGAGTGGGTCTGGGCATTCCGGCTAACAACAGCTCTGATCCGCGACATGGCACGCAGACGAGCTCAGAGTTCAATGCAGGCTCAGGCGGCACGATCTCCATGTGGCCGGAGACCTTGGGGCTGGCTGCAGCATTCGATCCAGAGGTTGTGAAGGAGTTCGGTGAGATTGCGGCCAGGGAGTACCGGGCGCTCGGCTTGACTACGGCTCTATCACCGCAGATCGATATCGCGACCGATCCGCGCTGGTTCCGCTTTAACGGTACATTTGGCGAGGATTCTAAGCTCTCGACAGATCTGGCTAGAGCCTATGTAGATGGCTTCCAGAATTCTGAAGGAGAGAGTGAGCTGACTGATGGCTGGGGCCATGATAGCGTTAATGCGATGGTGAAGCATTGGCCTGGCGGCGGCTCCGGCGAATCTGGCCGAGATGCGCACTTTGGGAGCGGGAAATATGCTGTCTATCCAGGTAATAACTTTGAAGAACATTTGCTTCCTTTTGTAGATGGTGCCTTCAAGCTGGATGGCAAGACAGGGCAAGCTTCCGCAGTGATGCCGTATTATACAATTTCAACCGATCAGGATTCGGTCTATCATGAGAATGTCGGCAATTCGTACAGCCGTTATCTGATCAAGGATTTGCTGCGCGATAAGTATGGCTACGATGGTGTAGTATGTACGGACTGGATGATTACTGCCGATGAGACGAGCCGAGATGAGTTCCTGAGCGGGAAATCATGGGGGGTTGAAGCTCTTACGGTCGCCGAACGCCATTATAAAGTACTGATGGCCGGAGTGGACCAGTTCGGTGGGAACAATGATAAAGGGCCAGTGCTAGAGGCTTATCGGATGGGAGTGGCTGAGCACGGCCAAGCCTATATGCGCGAACGGTTTGAGCAATCCGCAGTACGCTTATTGCTTAATATTTTTCGCCTGGGCCTGTTTGAGAATCCGTACCTAGATCCGGCGTTAAGCTCTGATACAGTTGGTCGACCTGAATTTATGCAAGCAGGTTATGATGCACAGTTGAAATCTATGGTTATGCTTAAGAACAAAGAGAATGTGCTGCCGGTAGCATCTAAGAGCAAAGTATATATTCCGAAGCGGTATATCGCGGCTGGTTATGACTGGTTCAGGAACCCTGTCGCTGAGAAGCTGGTGGATCCGGTTAATCTCGATATCGTGAGTCGCTATTTTACGGTAACGGAGAATCCGGAAGAAGCGGACTTCGGGTTAGTATTTATCGAAGGTCCAACCTCTGGGATGACCGGATACAGCCGCGAGGATGCGGAGCAGGGGGGCAACGGGTATGTTCCATTAAGCCTGCAGTATCGTCCATATACCGCCGAATATGCGCGTGAGATGAGTCTGGCGGGAGATGCTCGTGAAGGCGATGTGTTGAACCGTTCGTATAAAGGCAAGACTGTAACGTCTAAGAACGAAGCGGATTTGAATACAATTCTGGAGACGAAGAAACGGATGAATGGCAAACCTGTCATTGTATCCTTGCGTCTCTCTAATCCTGCTGTTGTGGCGGAATTTGAGAGTGAGGTCGATGCGATCCTCGTTAATTTCGGTCTGCTGGATCAGGCAATCATGGATGTTTTAAGCGGATCCTTTGAACCTTCCGGCTTGTTGCCGATGCAGATGCCAGCCCATATGAAGACGTTAGAAGAGCAGCTTGAGGATGTGGCGCATGACATGGAGTGTCATGTGGATTCGGAGCAGCATATGTATGATTTCGCTTATGGGTTGAACTGGAGCGGTGTGATCCAGGATGAGCGGACGAAGAAATACGCCAAGATGTAAAAGTTAAAGACGGCTACCCTGCACAGAGTTTTGGTGTGGGGTGGCCGTTTTATTGTTTTAAGCGCCTTATCGCCGATACAAAGGAAAAGCCAAGAGTCTTAATACGAAAAAAGACACCTCCGAGAACTGGAAGCGCCTTTTTTGTTCATTCTGAACGTCGAACGGGCGATTTTATGATGATAGCTCCATGAATGCTTTAAATTTCTCTACGTTGAAAGCTGACGAGACCAACGAGCATGAACACAATCAAGCTGCCTAGCACGGTAATCATCAGACTCTCCAACGGAAGGTTGAATGCTCCGAAGTCTTTTTGCCCCGTAGGCATCATTGCTAACAAAGGTTGTGCCCATGGATAGAAAGGGGCATATTCCGCTGAATTCACGATGAGCATGTTCGGTATCGTTAATGAGACGTTCAGGGCAAGCGGAGCGGCAAAGCTAGCCCAGCCCAGGGAGACACCAAGCTGTAGGGTAGCTAGCGGCAAGCAGGCAACCCATCCGCCGATCAGGCTGGTGGCTAAGGTTCCCCATGGGATATCTCCCAATATGCCATGGAATGTCCCAGCGACGAGGAAGGCTCCCAGCATGAGCAACTGGCAGAATGCCAGTAATCCAGCTACGATACTTAGCTTGGCGAAGTATACAGACGTGCGTGACACCGGCATCGTCAGAAGCTGCTTCCAGCCACCACCGTTATGCTCATAGCGGCAGATGGAAGACGAGATTACTCCGGTGATGATCGGCAGGATTAACAGGCCATGAAGCATAACCATGGCAGCGATTAACATCGGCCATGCTAACGGGCCCTCCGGTAGATTGGCGAAGAGGCCGATGAGACAGGCAAGGATGGGACTGACGATTAGGATGAGCCACAGACGCGACTTCGACATTTTAAGCAGCTCGGAAGATAGTATACGAGTAAAAGATCGCATCTTAATCCACATCCTTTCTATTGAAATGAATAAGGCCAATCAGCATAATGATAATCCCTACGCCAATCCCAATGCCGATGAACCAGAGTTGATGCTCGGAACGAAGGGCCATTATTGGCCAGTTCAACGGGAACCATTCTGATAATTGCATGAAGAAGGGCGACACCAGGGAGATCAGAACACCGAGTGATACCGGCAACGTCTGATTCTGGAACGTAAGCGACAACCATAGTTGCAGGGACAAGACCGGCATAGTAGCCAAGAATGGGAAGAAGCCCATTGTCAGCAGGTCTTTCCAAGGTATATGCGTACCGAATCCAAGCGACGTACCGAGTATGATAGTTCCGAAAGACAGAACGATACAGGACACGAATAGGAGAAGCACACTAAGTGTGAATTTACCGCTAAATACCGCTGTGCGCGAGATAGGCAGCGCGAGCAGTTGCTTCCATGAATTCAGCTGATGCTCGACATTGGCAATGAGTGAACTGACTAATGTACAGCCTAGATATAAGGAGATCGGAACGAACATTGTCGTCTCCCCGATGAGTCCTCCCCAGAGGTCGTCGGCATATATTTTGCTTAGGTAATCGAAGCGGAGCCCGAAGTTCAGCGCTTCAATAGCTACTACTCCGAGCGGCGCGAGAAGGATGAGAAGCCAAATTCCTTTGCCGCGGATTTTCAGGAAGTCAGCCGATAACGAACGGAGCATCATGGCTAATTTCCCTCCCCGATGACCTGCATGAAGATATCCTCAAGCGATTTCTTCTCCTGTTCAACCCGGTAAATATCGTGACCGTTCTCAACCAGATGCTTCACAAGCTTGGCGACCTTGGTATCTTGCATGCCTGGGAATATGAGTGTATTCTCTTCCAAGCTGCCGATGGAACCGAGGTCTCGGGCCATCCAGAGTGCTGACTCCGGTTCAGATACGACAAGCTTGATATGATGCGATGCCTTCTGCTGAAGGTTGGAGATCGTATCTTGGAATACCATCTGGCCTTCGCGGATAATACCGACTGTTCCGGCCATTTGCTCGATTTCACCAAGCAGGTGGCTGGAGACCAGCACGGTAATTCCATATTGCTGCGGCATACTTTTAATCAGCTCGCGGATTTCATGAATTCCTGATGGGTCTAGACCGTTCGTTGGTTCATCAAGAATAAGCAATTCCGGATTCCCTAACAAGGAAGCAGCGATACCGAGACGTTGTCTCATCCCGAGCGAGTAGCCCTTGACCGGACGGCGCGCTTCGGAAGTTAATGAGACGATCTCCAGCACTTCGTCGATCCGTGATTTAGGGACATCCAGAATCCGGCGCAGCGCTTCCAGATTGTCGATGGCGTTCAGATGTCCATAGTAGGAAGGGTACTCGACCAAGGAGCCGATTCGCTTCAGAATCGCTAATTTATCTTTACGTAAATCGCGGCCGAAGATCGAGATGGAGCCAGATGTCGGTCTAATTAGACCTAGCAACATCCGGATGGTTGTTGTCTTGCCGGCTCCGTTCGGCCCTAAGAAGCCATATATATCGCCTTTTTTGATTTCAAGATTCAATTGATTGACCGCGGCTCGTCCGCGGTATTTCTTCGTTAATCCCCTCGTTTGAATGACCATATCACTCACAATTAATCACCTCGGCTATTATATTACTTGGGTTAGTTTAAATGAAAGAATGCCGAAGTTTAAGAATGGTTTAAATTTACTCTGAAATCTGCCAGATACTTATCTCTATTATGAATGGTTAGCTGGATAAATATAAAGGCTTGTGCCGGTATCTGATGAGTCTATATCCAGAACCAATTTCATTTGCTTCATTATAAGGTCGACGATCGTAAGTCCAAGCCCCGCTCCTTTGGAAGGGGTCTCTGCATTAAAGCCAGGGCCGTGATCGGAGATTAACAAGACCGTCTGTCCGTTCCTCAGTACAGTGGAAATACCTACATATTTGCCGGAGCTAGCATAGCGGTACAGGTTCTGGAACAGATTATCGAGGATCCGACGGAATGCCTGCTCGTCGACCTCCCAGATCAACGGCTCGTCCGGAAGATCAATGTCGATCTCGAGTTCTGATTTCTCCCATATCGGGTACCAAGCCGCAGCGCTCACTCGGACAATGCGGAGTATATCCTGAGCTTTCGCAGACATGGCATACCGCCCGCTAGTGAGCAAATTGTACGACAGCAAGTGGTCGATCAGATGATCGAGGTCGCTTATCTTTGTCTTCATCAATTGAACGGACTTATGAGCCTCATCGGGCAGCGGTTGTTTATCAAGCGCATAGATGTGTCCGGACAGCACAGTTAGCGGTGTCCGTAAATCATGCGAGAGATTATTAATCAAGTTCTTACGGAGCGTCTCTTCCTCTTGTTCCCGTCGTTTTCCTTCCTCCAGCTTGCCAACCATATGATTGAAGGCCTTTTCTAGACTGCCGATCTCATCCGCTCGCCCTTCATCAACCCGCACTGGTAATCCATCCTTATTCGTACGCATCATGCCTGACTCCAGGTTAAGTAGCCGTTTGCGGATATTCCGGAAGAACAAGTAAGAGAGCAGGAGGAAGATAGATAGCATTATTAGCATGATGAAACCATATAGGCGATTTTCGGAGTCTCTGCCATGATTCAAATGTTCGCGCGAGATTTGTAGAACCATGAACCCTTCCCCACGAGCCGTATTATCGCCAATAAAGGCGACAACGCCAAAGGTATTCTTATTGGATGCTGTCTTCATATATTGAATGGCATCTTCGGTGGACCACTCCGCGGGCAGATCATTCTGCTTAGGAAGCTGTAGACGTGTTCTCTCTTTGCCATCTACCCAGAATAGTGAGGTTTCCGGATACTTGTTCTTTATCTCTTGCAGCTTGGCATCTATTATTTCTGGTGATTTATGACCGCCGAGCCGCTTAGCTTCTTCATGCCACATCTTTTCGAGGTCCGTTGAATCGTATCTCAACGGCTGCTCGATTTGATGTTCTGGGAAGAATAAGTAGTTCACGCCGAAGGATAGAATGAAGCCGGCAGGAAGCGCCACGGGAATGAACAGAAAAGCGATTGCGATGATCAGAACGTATCTCGATAACAGCGAGTTGCGAAACTTCGGCTTGTTCCAGTGACGCTGTCTCATGACCGCACCCGGTAACCGATGCCGCGAATGGTCTCAATAATCTCAGGCGTCGCTGGATCGCGTTCGATTTTCTCTCGTAAATGGCGGATATGTACCATTAACGTTTTGTCTCCGTCCAGGTAGGGCTCTCCCCAGACCCCTTCATATATTTGTTCCTTGGTCAGTATTTGCCCGAGGTGCTGGAGTAGAAACTGAAAGATATAAAACTGCTTGCCAGTCAGAATAACTTCCTCCCCGGTATCCTGGTTCACGATGATGTTCTCCTTCTCATGAATTAACAGATGGCGGAGTTGGAGCGGGGTGGCAGAAGGAGTTCCGCTACGGCGCAGAAGCACCTCGATCCGGGCTACTAATTCCTCCGGATGAAAAGGCTTGGTCAAATAATCATCGGCGAACTGCAAGCCATGCAGCTTGTCATCGATCGAAGCCCGAGCCGATAGCATTAGAATCGGAATATATGGGAACTGCTTCTTCAGACGCTGTCCAATGGTAAATCCGTCAAGACCAGGTAGCATGACATCCAGAATG
>DASYFA010000347.1:0-5146 GCA_036498705.1 Paenibacillus sp. | reverse complement strand
TCAAGGCAGCCGGGTGAAATGTTCTTCCGATCGCTGTTGTTCGCGGATTTCTTTGATTTAATAAAATCATATAAGGTAGAAATCCGCTCACAAAGGCGAACGCTACGCTTCTCCAGAATCATTTCACCCTCTTGCCTATTCCCTGTTCATTTTTTTAGTTAAACTAGTAAACATCCATTCACACTATCCGGAAGCGGCTTAGCTGTACTTCGCCCTTCAGCGTTAGATACACATTTTGTCTACCTGTGAACTGCTCTAGTGGAACCCTTACTGTCGTCCAAGCCTGGCGGCCGCCCGTAGCAAGAACCTTGCAGCTACCTACAACAAACCCGTCAGGGCGATCCAGCGTTACGACGATCTCGCCGCCCTTGATATTTCCGGAGACTCTAGCTTCTAGTATTGAGACTTCTTCTCCCAGATCTACGTCATGAAAAGCAATCCAGCCTTCTTCTTGGCGAAGTGCAATGCTCTCTCCGCCTTCACGGCACTCATCGATATAAACGCCGCTGTAATTATCGTAATTTATCGCCTTAACCAATTCGCGAAGCGAACGAGGCGGTACAATCTCGCCTTCAACCTTAAGCACCGTAGACAGCTTCACTATTTCCGAGGATGGACCGACCCAGATCGTATACTCACCGCTCTCTACGCAATAACGTTCACGGGTTACATCCCAAATAGCAAGCTCCGATGCCTTCAATTCAAAGCTGACGATCTGTGAAGCTCCAGCTTCAAGATGAATTCGCTGAAATCCCTTCAACGTCTTGAGTGGACGAATTACGCGTGAAGAATTCGCTCTGACATAGAGCTGTACCACTTCATCTCCAGCCATTTCTCCGATGTTGCTCACCTTCACGGATAGCGAAACGAAACCATCCGCATCGACTGTCGAGCTGCTCAGCGAGAGATCATCATAAACAAATTGGGTGTAACTTAGCCCATGTCCAAATGGATACAATACCTCTCCATCAAAATATTGATAGGTTCGTTTTCCCTTGATGATGTCATAATCCATCAGCTCTGGCAGCTGGGATACTGATTTATACCAAGTCATATTTAATCGGCCAGCTGGGTTATAATTTCCGAACAGAACATCCGCTACCGCGTGACCCAATTCCTGTCCAGCATGAGAAGTGAATAGCATCGCAGGGATGTGTTCCTTCTCCCAATTCACGGCGAACGGGTAGCTGCCCACAATAACGACGACGATGTTAGGATTTGCGGCATGAACGGCCTGAATCAATGCCTGCTGTGCCGGAGGTAATACAATATCCGGGCGGTCGATCGTCTCCTTACCATTGATAAAAGGACTGTTGCCGACGACAACAATCGCCGTATCCGCTTGACTGGCGGCATTTACCGCCTCTTGGATGCCATCGGACATAACTTCCACAATAAATTCATCCGCGCTTACTGAGGTCGAACCTACTGCGATAGCTCCTGCTGCTGTCGCGCCTGTTCCGACATCACCCACGACCAGATAGCCATGCTCATCCTGAACAATCGGCTTACCTTCCCATGATTTCATCAGCAAGCCACCGCCTGCAGTTGGTTCGAAATCGAAGGCCTCCTTCACAAACCAGCCCTTCGCTTCATCGGCAGACGCAGCGAGACCTGTATCTGTCTCTGTAACATACTTACCGCAGTTCTGTGCTCTTAATGTTACATTGCCCCAGCCCCAGTCATTTCGTTCGAACACTTCGGCCTGCTCTGCATCCGTACAGGTTGCCTCTAACCTGTTGTCATCCACCTTGGATAGGACAACATACTTGCCTGTAACAGCTGAACGGATCCGTACGCGGTCAAACCCGTTATGTAACTGGACGGAACGGCCCGTCATTTCCTCCTCGATTCCCTGTAGCGGCGTTACCCGGTACTTCGGCGTTCCGCTGTACCAATCCGTAAACGCCTCATCCGCCAACGGGCCAATCACTACAACGGATTCCATATCAGGCTTCAATGGAAGCAAACCATCATTTTTCAATAAGACGATCGACTCCCGAGCCGCTCTTAACGACAAGGCCGAATGCTCAGGAGCGCAAAGCTTCGATTCCGGTACATAACTGTACGGATTTCGTTCAGCCGGATCGAATTCACCTAGACGGACGCGGACGCGGAATGTGTTACGAAGCGCACGGTCAAGATCCTTTTCAGTGAGCAAGCCCTGGTCCAGAGCATCATGTAGCGCCTGAAAAGAAATATCCTGCTCATCGGTCATACTGTCTATGCCAGCCATCACCGAACCGGCTACCGCTTCGGCGTAAGAATCCACATAATGGTGATCCATTACCGTACCGAGCACATCCCCCGCATCGCCGACGACGAAGCCATTCATCCCCCATTCGCCCTTCACGATATCGTTCACTTCATGATTGAAATTGCACGGTCTTCCGTTAATTCCGTTATAGGCGGTCATCATCGAACCTGCCTTACCTTCTCGGAATGGCATCTCAAATGCCTTCAAATAATATTCTCTTTTATTTCGCGGGTCGATGCTCACAGAAGCACTGCCCCGATCCACTTCGTTATTGTTGCCGTAGAAGTGCTTCAGCGTTGCTACCGTCTTATAATAGAATGGATGATCTCCCTGCATACCCTTAACAAGCCCTGTAGATAGAACTCCGGTCAAATGAGGATCCTCTCCATAGGCTTCCTCATTACGTCCCCAACGAGGATCGCGTTCCATATCAACAGTAGGCGCCCATATCGTCAACCCGTTAATCGCCGGATCGCGCTGATAGTAGACGCGAGCTTCATCGCCAACTACACTACCGATCTTGTTCATCAAATCCGCATCCCAGGTACAGGCAAGGCCGATATTTTGCGGAAATACCGTCGCTTCGCCAAGCCAGGCAACACCATGTGCTCCTTCCGTACCATGCTTGTATTTATGCACGCCAAGACGAGGAATTTCCGCTTGGTATTGGCACATCAATTGAACCTTCTCTTCTAAAGTAAATCTCGATATTAAATCATTCACGCGCTCTTCCAGCGGCAAATCAGGATTCTGAAATGGATAACGTTCTTCCGTATTCATAGGATTCCAACCTCATCTCTAAATAGATTAATAATGAAAGCGTTTTTAAAAGTAGTGAGAATCATACTTCCACTGAGGTCTATCTTAACTTGCATCTATCCTGGTTCATACACTGATAATTAGATGCTTTTTCATATAGAAATTTAACTTGCCTTAAGTCTGACCAATACTAAAAAGGAGCGCAGTATCCCTTATCGGACTACCGAGCTCCTATATAATTACGGATCATTCATTACCTGCCTTCTTGCGATAAGCAGAAGGAGATGTGCCTACATATTTTCTGAATTTGGCGTGAAAATAGTCGACATTCGTATACCCTACCTTCTCGGCCACTTGATAAACCTTTAGGCCTTCCTCCAAATAACCCTTCGCATTCTCAATTCTCACTTTATCCAGATAAGTATTGAAATACTCGCCGGTCTCATTTTTGAACAATTTCCCCAAATACGCACTATTATAATTGAAAACTCCTGATAAAGTCTCCAGTTTCAAATTGTCGCGGAAATTGCGGTGAATAAGATCAAGCATAATTCTGACCTCGCGATGCTTACCGGTATCCTCGCCCGATGATAGGGCTATCGATTGCAGCAATGATTCGGCCTGCTTGAACATCTCCCCAATTGTACGAACACGATAGATATCTGCGACTTGATCGCAGTATCCCTTACACTGGTTCTGCAGCTCAGGTCTCTGCTTCAATTCCCTCCCATATATCAAGGTCAGTAGCTCTACAAAGCGCTGCTTGATCTCTGCTTCGCTTAAGTGCAATCTTATCAACGTATGTCCAAATTCGGCTATCCATTGCTTGACAGCATCAAAATTTCCGGATTCCATAGCATAATACAGGTGCTCTTCAACACTATCGCTGCTCTTCTCTTGAGACCCTGTTGCAGCCTCAGCCGCATGACTCCGAATCTTGCTTAACAGTTCTCCTGACAACAGTCTGCCTCGATCGAAGAAAAATTGCAGCTTAATCAATTCTAGCGCGGAAGTATAAGAATGGGGAATATCCCTTAGCTCCTGAACCCGATCTCCTAATACGATTGTGATCTCCGCTCCGTCACTCCCTTGCAGCTCTTGATACACATCATCATATTCTACTTCAAGCAGTGGTTCCTTTAACAATACGCCAACATAGCCATGATGGCTAAATACATAGCCGCGTCCGCACTCTTCAAAGCGGGTGTTCAGCTTCCGACGCAGTATATTAAGCTCATTTGTGTCGTTCTTCTCATTCTGTGCAGAGACGACCAGCAGAACCTGATACTTTTTCCAGAGCAGATCGAGTCGATTTGCCTGCTCGTGAAGCGTAAATTCATCATGATCCATCGCTCCGGACAAGATGGATTGAATGAACGCTTCACGTGTCCACTCCTTTGAGACATCCTGCCATTTCGAAGCCTTCTTCGCCTCATCCATGACCTGCCTGATACTATGCAGATATTGAATCAGCTCGTCCTCATCAACTGGCTTGAGCAAGTATCCGTCTGTTCGGTTCGCAATCGCTATCTTGGCATATTCAAAATCTGCATAACCGCTCAAGATCAAAATATGCAGCTGCGGATCTTCCTCACGCAGCCTTTGGATCAATTGTAAACCGTCCATTCCTGGCATGCGGATGTCCGCGATCACCAGTTCAGGTGAATGAATCTGGTACTTCTCCAGCGCTTCTTCTCCATTGGATGCCGTATCAACTACGGAGAATCCGTAGAGCTCCCACTCAATAAACATCCTGAGCCCTTCTCTTTGCTTCGGCTCATCATCGACAATCAGCACCTTATACATCCCTAAGCCCCCTACCGGAATATGAAATCCAGTGTTCATTCCAGCAACCATAACCGACCTATTCCGCCTCTTATAAAAGCGTTTTCAATATTAATTATAGTACTTTTCATTCTGGATGCTCCTGCATAATTATGCCTACTTGTTGCACTATTTTGATCTTTACCGACCAAACTCTACGAACTTTAACTATCCCCCTCCCGCCACTTCACGAGCAATTGCTCACGATGCTCCGCGGCCGTATCGAATCGGTACGTTGGCAAGAGATGATCCAGATTGACGGTAGTTAACAAGGGGTGAACCTGAATATTGGGGAGCACAGGAAAG
>DASYFA010000346.1:0-31819 GCA_036498705.1 Paenibacillus sp. | reverse complement strand
CCCCCCTCAAGATGAGATTTCCCAATTAGTAAGACCCCTTGAAGACGACGAGGTTGATAGGCCTGAGGTGGAAGTGCAGCAATGTATGGAGCTGACAGGTACTAATCGGTCGAGGGCTTATCCAATTATTAAAATGCAAATATAGTTTCGTATCCAGTTTTCAGGTGATCAAACATCTGAACGATTTTGAAGCAAGTTACTGATAGTAACGAGCACAAGATCCCGTTTGGTGGCGATGGCGGAGGGGTTCCACGCGTACCCATCCCGAACACGACCGTTAAGCCCTCTAGCGCCGATGGTACTTGGACCGAAGGGTCCTGGGAGAGTAGGAAGTCGCCAAGCAATAAGAATCACTGCCGTTGATCGGTGGTGGTTTTTTTGTTTTTAGAATAAAATAAGAAGAGAACAACTTACAATAATTTTAAATCACCGTATCGATTACGGTGATTTTTTCGTTTATTACAGTGAAGGCTCTGTAAGGAGCGAACAGAAAGATCATCAGACGGTAAGGAGGTATGACCGAGTGCATCGAATTCCGGTGGATCAGAAGGTTAAGAATGTGAAGATTTTCCCCGAGTGGATACAGGAGCATCATCAGGCACTGCAGAAATACTGCCGTTCTCTGACAGGCTCGGTCTGGGAGGGAGATGATCTTGTTCAGGAGGCCTGGATGAAGGTATGGTCTTATGTGCAGGAGAGGCCACTCGCACAGACTCATATATCACGAGCCTTTTTATATCGTACTGCTCGAAATGCTTGGATTGATCAGGGGCGAAGGAGACGCTTAGATACTGTATCGATGCCGATGGAGTCCGAACAGACGGAAGAGTCGCTACGCTCATATCAGCCTTATGATCATTCTACTCTTCACCAAGTCATGGAGCTGATGATTCAGAAGTTTTCTCCGGAGCAGAGAACCGTCCTTCTATTGATTGATGGTCTTATGTTCACATCGAGAGAAGTATCTGGGATGCTGAATATGACTGAGGGTGCAGTGAAGGCTCTACTACATCGTGTTCGAGCCAAGTTAAGGGTGCTTACAGCCTCTATTAGCCAAGATGATGATTCAGGGAAGGTAAAGAGACTATATGGCTCATACCCTGCCTCAAAAGTGGATGAGAGCACTGTCTATGCCTATATCAAGGCCTTCCATGAACAAGATGCCGCATCATTACTCTTGCTGATGAACGAAGGAAGCAGGGATGTTCTCCCGGCCGTACATTATGTGCATAAGGATAGATCCAGGAAGAAGAGTCATGCCGAGATGAAGACGAATGGTTTGATGAGTAGTTATGGTCTTATCCGAAGCATGGCGGCTTAGACTGTGATGTTGAACCGTATGGGACGATTAGTCATGAAGCTTGAGATAAGCAACCCTTTTTAAGGAGGCTGAAAGTAATGAGTACAGTGATTCCTTATGTTATAGACCAGACCGCTCATGGCGAACGGTCGTATGATATTTACTCCAGGTTATTGAAAGATCGGATTATTTTCCTGGGTTCAGAGATTAATGATACGGTAGCTAACAGTATTGTGGCACAGATGTTATTTCTGGCAGCAGAGGACCCGGAGAAGGATATTCATTTCTATATCAATAGTCCAGGAGGTTCGACCTCAGCGGGCTTCGCTATTTATGATACAATGCAATATGTGAAGCCGGATGTGCAGACGATTTGTTCGGGGATGGCGGCATCGTTCGCAGCAATTCTGTTATTAGCTGGCACCAAGGGGAAGAGATTCGCGCTTCCGAATAGTGAGGTCATGATCCACCAGCCCCATGGCGGCGTGCAAGGGCAGGCCAGCGATATCGCGATCAGTGCCAGAAGGATTGTTAATATCCGCAGTAGACTCAATGAAATTGCAGCGAAGCGAACCGGGCAGCCATTGAAGCAGATTGAAAAGGATATGGATCGTGACTTTTTCATGACCGCGGAGGAAGCGAAGCAATACGGGATTATTGATGACGTTATTCAAGGACAGCATAATATATAGTCCAGGAAGATGGTTGAACATTTCCAAGGAGTTCTGGGGGATTGTCTCAAGTGTAGTTATCGCTACAGTGAGACAGTCCCTGTTTGTCTAGTGGCAACTAGCGCTAGCCAATAACCGGAATCAAAATGGAGCGTTTGGGGTAGTATTATGATCATAAAATGTTCGAAATTGCGGATGTGTACACTAGTGAAGGACAGTCGTATGCATGGGGTAGCCTAACCTTTTTTCCTGACACATTTTCTTGACAGCCTATAGGGGCTTTGCTAAGATTGCAATTAATATATTTTCGTAAGTATCAAATTGGCCTTGATTTATAAGGGAATTGGTCGAATGGTAGTTCAAACTAAAGGAGGAAATTTCAAGGTGTGGGAAAGCAAATTTAACAAAGAAGGTTTAACATTTGATGATGTACTACTAATCCCTCGCAAATCGGAAACATTGCCTAAGGAAGTCGATGTATCGACCAAACTTAGCGATAATGTGAAATTGAACATGCCTTTGATCAGTGCTGGCATGGATACGGTAACTGAATCGGCTCTGGCAATTGCGATCGCTCGCGAAGGTGGTATTGGTATTATTCATAAAAATATGCCGATCGAACAGCAGGCAGAGGAAGTAGACCGGGTAAAACGTTCGGAAAGTGGTGTAATTACGAACCCGTTCTCTTTGACAGCAAATCATCTTGTCTCTGATGCAGAGACAGTTATGGGTAAATTCCGGATTTCCGGTGTACCGATTGTGGATGAGGACAATAAGCTGATCGGTATTTTGACGAACCGAGACTTGAGATTTGTACATGATTACAGCATCAAGATCAGTGAGGTTATGACTCATGAGAATTTGGTGACTGCATCTGTTGGCACAACCCTCCAAGAGGCAGAGGTTATTCTGCAGAAGCATAAGATCGAGAAGCTGCCATTAGTGGACGAGAATAATATTCTCAAAGGTCTTATTACGATTAAAGATATCGAGAAAGCGATCCAATTCCCGAATGCGGCCAAGGATTCCCAAGGCAGACTCCTGGTTGGTGCTGCTGTAGGTATCTCCAAGGATATGTTTGAACGGACTGAGGCATTGGTGAATGCCGGTGCGGATGTTATCGTACTTGACTCTGCGCATGGTCATCATATTAACATTATTGAAGCAGTAGCTGATATTCGTAAAAAATATCCTGAGTTGACCATTATCGCAGGTAATGTGGCAACGGGTGAAGCTACGCGTGCACTAATTGAGGCAGGCGCTTCGGTTGTTAAGGTTGGTATCGGGCCAGGCTCGATCTGTACGACTCGGGTTATCGCCGGAATCGGTGTACCACAGATTACAGCAATCTATGATTGTGCTACAGTAGCTCGTGAATATGGCATTCCAATTATCGCCGATGGCGGTATCAAATACTCTGGTGAGATCACTAAGGCCTTGGCTGCAGGTGGACATGCTGTAATGTTGGGAAGTATGTTTGCAGGTACAGAAGAGAGCCCTGGCGACTCTGAGATTTACCAAGGACGCCGCTATAAAGTATACAGAGGTATGGGTTCTATGGCTGCGATGAAGCAAGGCAGTAAGGATCGCTACTTCCAAGATGATGACAAGAAGTTGGTTCCGGAGGGTATTGAAGGGCGCGTAGCATATAAAGGCCCACTCGCCGATACGATTCATCAATTGCTTGGTGGACTTCGTTCAGGTATGGGCTACTGCGGAGTTAAGAATCTGGAAGAGCTTCGCAACGATACAGAATTTGTAAGGATTACAGGCGCTGGACTTCGTGAGAGTCATCCACACGATATTCAAATTACGAAGGAAGCACCAAACTATTCTATTAGTTAATAGATGTTGTTCAAAAAATCCACTTTTGATCACGAAGTGAATCAGAAAGCTAATTCGGCATCGAATCTTGAATTCAGCCGGGCCTTCCGGTGCTCACGTACCTACTACGTACGCTCCGCTCCTCAGTCCCTGGCTTCATCCAACCTTCTCGGTGCTGAAAACTGGTCTTTTTGAACTCGTACTATAAATGGATAAGATTGGATATAGACAGGCCAGGCGGAAATCGCTGGGCCTGTCTTTTTTTGCAGGGTGCCCTGTGATAGAATAGACTAAGCAATGATCGAGAATATGAGGGGAGCTTAAGAAACATTGAAACTGAAAAGAAAACAACGCGCAATTCCGACTTCTAAACAACCTATGAAACCGCATTTTATTCGTAAAAGTGCAGCTTCTATATTGGTTTTGAATATGTTGTGCTTCTCTCTTGTTCCAGCGATGGCGCTGGCTGAGGGTGCACAAACGCAGCAAACGACGAAACAGGAATCGACAACGAAGACGACAGCTCCTGCAAAGGCGACAGCTTTGCCATCTGTGGAATCTCTCGACTTGAAAGTGAAGTCTGCTATTTTGTTGGATGCTTCAACTGGACAAGTCCTACTGGATTTTAATGCTGAACAGCCACTTCAACCGGCCAGCATGACCAAGATGATGACAGAATATATTATTGCAGATTATGTTAAACAAGGTAAATTCGGTTGGGATACTGTTGTAAATGTGGGTAAGAACGCTTCTTTAACCAGAGGATCAAGAATCTTTCTGGCTGAAGGAGATCAACATACGGTAAAAGATTTATATATCGCGATGGCTGTTGGCTCTGCCAACGATGCCACGGTAGCTCTGGCTGAATTTGCTGCTGGCTCGGAGCAGGATTTCGTAAAGCTGATGAATGAAGAAGCACAGCGTATGGGCATGACAACCGCCCACTTTGCGAATTCTACAGGACTCGATATCGCGGATATGCCGGCTGAGTTCCGTACTCCTGGTGATCAAGAGACCGTGTTGTCAGCGAAGGATGCAGCGATTCTCGCTAAATACATCGTGACAGATCATCCAGACTTTAATCAATTTACGACGATTCAGTCTTATAAATTCCGGGAACGTGATAAAGCGCCGATTGTTAATTTGAACTGGATGCTGGAAGCTAACAAGAGCATCACTAACTTTAAGAAGTATGCTTATGAAGGCTTGGACGGCTTGAAGACAGGTCATACTAGCAATGCGGGCAACTGCTTCACAGGTACTGCTGTACGCGATGGCCATCGTCTAATCAGTGTTGTGATGGGGGCAGATGCCAAATCGGAAGCAGCTCGCTTCGTGGAGACACGTAAAGTGCTCGACTACGGCTTTAATAACTTTGAAACGAAACAGGTCGTTGCTTCTAATGCTACGGTGACTGGATCAGAGACAATCAAGGTGAAGAAAGCGAAGAACGTCGATGTTCCACTGGTGAGCAGCCAAGAAGTAGCCTTCGTCGTTCCGAAGGGTGCAGATGTTAGCAAGGTGGAGTCGAAAGTAACGATGACGCCGGAAAGTGCCTCTCTAACTGCTCCTCTTCCAAAAGGCACCAAGGTTGGAACAGTGACTTACAGCTTGAAGCCAGATGGTATGAATCAGACATTGGAGAAGACGGTTGACTTGGTCACTGCTCAGGATGCTGAGAAGGCGAACTGGTTCAAACTTTTCATGCGGGCAATTGGTGATTTCTTCAGTGATCTGTTCCATGGCATTAAGAATTTGTTCTAGAGCAAATAAATTCCGAGTGAATGGGTTGTATATTTTAGGCTACTAATGTAAAATAACAAGTTAGATTATTATCGGGAGGCGTGGAGTTATGGAAACTGGAACATCGAGAGTTAAACGAGGTATGGCTGAGATGCAAAAAGGTGGCGTCATCATGGACGTTATGAACGCCGAGCAAGCAAAGATCGCCGAAGCAGCTGGTGCGACCGCTGTTATGGCTTTGGAACGTGTTCCTTCCGATATTCGTGCAGCTGGCGGCGTAGCCCGTATGGCTGACCCAACTATCGTTGAAGAAGTTATGAAAGTGGTATCCATCCCAGTTATGGCTAAGGCACGGATCGGTCATTTTGTGGAAGCTAAAGTTTTGGAATCGCTTGGGGTAGACTATCTTGACGAGAGTGAAGTACTGACTCCGGCAGATGAAGTATTCCATATTGATAAACGTGAATTCACTGTTCCGTTTGTATGTGGTGCGAAGGATCTGGGTGAAGCACTGCGTCGTATTAGCGAAGGTGCATCGATGATTCGTACGAAGGGTGAACCAGGTACCGGCAACATTGTTGAAGCTGTTCGCCATATGCGTCTGATCAACAGCCAAATCCGTAAAGTACAGAACATGTCCAAGGACGAACTGTATGCTGAAGCCAAGAATCTTGGCGTAGCCTATGATTTGCTGCTTGAAGTCCATGAAGCAGGCAAGCTTCCGGTTGTAAACTTTGCAGCTGGTGGAGTTGCTACTCCTGCAGACGCCGCTTTGATGATGCATTTGGGCGCTGATGGCGTATTCGTTGGCTCCGGTATATTCAAATCGGATAGCCCTGAGAAGTTCGCTCGTGCGATTGTAGAAGCGACTACCCATTTCACGGATTATAAGCTGATTGCGGAAGTATCCAAGAACCTGGGTACGCCTATGAAAGGTATTGAAATCTCGAAATTGTCCGCCGCTGAGCGCATGTCCGATCGTGGTTGGTAATATAACGTTAAGACGCGGTTCCGGTTCGTGAATCGCGTCTTAAGATGATAGCTTGGATAGAGAAAGAAGGTTTGGCCATGAAGGTAGGAGTATTGGCATTGCAAGGTGCTGTAGCGGAGCATATCCGAAGCATAGAGCTTGCGGGAGCAGAAGGCGTTGTTGTGAAGCATCCTGAGCAGCTTGAAGAGCTGAATGGATTGATAATTCCAGGCGGCGAGAGTACGACGATCGGTAAATTGATGCGGAAGTACGGATTTATTGACGCTATTCGGGCGTTCTCGGAGCAAGGGAAGCCGATATTTGGCACTTGTGCCGGACTGATCGTAATGGCCAACGAAATTGAAAGCGGAGAAGAAGCACATCTCGGGCTGATGGATATCAAGGTCTCCCGGAATGCCTTCGGACGCCAGCGTGAGAGCTTTGAGACGGATCTTGATGTGAAGGGACTTCAGGAGCCGCTTCGAGCTGTATTTATTCGCGCGCCATTAATTACAGCGGTAGGAAATGAAGTTGATGTTCTGTCGACCCACAATGATGAGATCGTTGCGGCCCGGCAAGGACATTTACTCGTTTCTTCATTTCATCCAGAGCTTACGGATGATTATTCCCTGCATACTTATTTTACAGAGATGATTAAGACTTACCAGGCGGCCGTACAATAAGTGCGTGTTCAAAAAGACCGGTTTTCAGCACCGAGGAGGTTGGATGAAGCTAGGGACTGAGGAGCGGAGCGTACGTAGTAGGTACGTGAGCACCTGAGATGTTTCCGTAGGAAACATAACTTCGTAAGCATTTGCTTAGGCCCGGCTGAATTCAAGATTCGATGCCGAATTTACTTCCTGAATCACTTCGTGATCAAAAGCGGACTTTTTGAACACCCTCTATAAAGCTGATAGTGAAGACACCTTGACTCCTTTCCAAGGGTCAAGGTTGTTTTTTTGATTGATTCTTGTCGTTTAAGCGATCCCGGCGTGTATTGTTCAGCTTGTAATCGGCACGGCTGCTACGGGATGATTCTAGGAGGGACTATCCATGTTAGATGTTAAAATATTGAGAAATGACTACGCTCGTGTCGAACAAGCTCTTCAGAACCGGGGTAAATCATTGGAGATGATCTCCGACTTTTTACCGCTTGACGAGAAACGTCGGGAGCTGCTCCAAGAGAGTGAGTCGCTGAAGAACCGTCGTAACACGGTATCTGCGGAGGTTGCTAAGCGGAAGAAGAATAAAGAGGATGCGGATGACCTGATCTTAGAGATGCGTGAGGTTGGTGACCGGATCAAGGCTCTGGATGAAGAAGTGCGTGAGCTTGAAGCGAAGATCGATAATTTGACGATGAGCATTCCGAACATTCCGCATAGCAGCGTACCGATCGGTACTACTGAGGATGATAACGTAGAAGTGCGCCGCATTGGCGAGCCACGTTCGTTTGATTTTGAGCCGAAGGCACATTGGGATATCGCAACGGAACTTGACATTCTTGACTTCGAGGCAGGTGCCAAAGTAACAGGTTCCCGCTTTACCTTCTATAAAGGCTTGGGAGCTCGATTAGAGCGCGCTTTGATTAACTTCATGATGGACTTGCACAGCAATGAACACGGATATGTGGAAATGCTGCCTCCATATATCGTTAATCGCGACAGCTTGTATGGAACAGGACAGCTTCCGAAGTTTGAAGAGGATGTATTCAAGCTGACAGAGGAAGGCTATTACTTGATTCCAACAGCTGAGGTTCCGGTAACGAACTATCATCGAGAAGAAATTTTGAATGCCGAAGATTTGCCTAAGAAATATGTGGCTTACAGTTCTTGCTTCCGTTCTGAAGCAGGCTCGGCTGGACGGGATACACGCGGCTTGATCCGTCAGCATCAATTCAACAAGGTAGAGATGATCAAGATCGTTCATCCAGACACCTCTTACGATGAATTGGAGCAAATGACCGCGAATGCGGAGCGTGTGCTGCAACTGCTAAATCTGCCTTATCGTGTGATGGCCTTGTGTACGGCTGATCTTGGTTTTACTGCGGCCAAGACGTACGATCTTGAAGTATGGCTACCACAGAGCAATATGTACCGCGAGATTTCCTCCTGCTCGAATGTAGAGGACTTCCAGGGACGTCGGGCCAACATTCGTTTCCGTCCAGAACCGAAGGCGAAGCCAGAATTTGTTCACACCCTGAACGGCTCTGGGTTGGCTGTAGGACGCACAGTAGCTGCTATTCTGGAGAATTACCAGCAAGAGGACGGTAGTGTAGTGATTCCTGAAGTGCTTCGTCCGTATATGGGCGGCGTGGAAATGATCACTTTAAAGAAATAACTTGATTAAGTCAAAAGTTTATGTTAGAATCTGATTTGTTACGCGAATCAGATTCATACTTGGAGAGGTACCGAAGCGGTCATAACGGGGCGGTCTTGAAAACCGTTAGGGTGCAAGCCCACATGGGTTCGAATCCCATCCTCTCCGCCATATTATTAATAACAAACCTTGAAGAAGGTTACTATATTGAACGAGCTGAAATGAGGATGATACGTCCTCATTTTTTTGTTGTATAAAGCAGGCGATTTCTTCACAAGTTACAGGTGGATCGATCAATGGAATTGGAGGAAATCACGATATGACTAAGCCTAAAGGGTATACGACCCCGGGAACCCAGACAGACCAGAATAACCGCCGCAGGGATGAACAGGAGCATGATGGCCCTGAGCCGCTATCGGGCTCCAAGAAGGTTAAGAATCGCAATCACGTGAGTCATCATAATCCGCAAGGCTAATGCATCAGAATGGGGCTGCTTTTTTTATGTTTCAATGATCCGGCAATATGCCGGATTTTTTCGTTTGGCTATGTTTAACTTAAATGTTGTTTTAAATTGAAATAGAACCGCCCGTTAAGGGCGGTCAATCCATTGAGCCTTTGTCCAATCGAATAGAATATACTGTTTCGTTCGTTAACCAAAACTCAATTGTTCGGTTTAACTTTTTATCAACGTAGCCGATAATATCTAACCCTAGTTCAACTCTTTTGTAAAAATCGTTTCCATAAGCTTTAATGACCTTTTCTTTGGAATCCCCAACTTGAATTCCCTTTGAGGTTGCAAATGGACTACTCTCATAAACAATAATTCGAATTATTTTGTCATCATTAATATTTGTTGCGATTTTAGTTCCAAATTCCCAAGTGTAATATTCAAAAAGGGAATTATCTTTATTTGCGGTTGGAGCAGGCTTCAAGTCATTGAGGCTCTGATTCAGTGACAAATTCCCAATTCTCTCTTGGTCAAGCTTTGTTGTTTTTACAGTCAAATAATGAGCATTACGAGGACCAAAATGTACATACACAGTGAAAGCTAAATATGTTCCTAAACCTATAAGTAGGATTACAAGAGCATAAAAAAAACCTTTCTTAATATTCATGAATGTCTCACCCACCTTCCCTTAAGCACTGCCCATTCGAATTTCTACAACGAAAATGATGCTCGACGTAGTTTCAAATCTGTTTCCTTAACTGGCAACAAACATAATGTAACTAACATATTTTTCTTATTCGACCTTGTGTTCTCATATTCCTTGCTATCTAAATAGCGAAACCAAGCAAGGTAATTTTGCAAATTCTTGGTTGCTACTTCATTGAAACGGTCAATCCAGCGTTTCAAACGGCTATGGTAGCTGTTTACATTCTGAATGTGGTAAACACCTTTAACACGCTGTTTACCGTCGGACTTAAAGCGGTAATGGGCTAAGCCTTTCGAATTGGCGTAGGAACTGAATGCCCGCCATGAGTCGGTACAAAGTATGTTCGAATCTGATAAATGAACGCCAATCGCCTCATCCAATTTCGTAGTCCGTATACGCCCACGGCCAAGAACGCCAGAGAAAGTCATTTTCTGACGGTCACGAGTAACTAATACGCAGACTTGGTCGTTGCTGATACCACGATATTTAGCTTTGCCACCACGTTTGTGGGACTTACGTTCGGTGATGTTTCTTCTGCCCTTTTCGGAGTACAGGAAATAGGTCTCGTCCATTTCGACGATGCCTTGGAATGATTCGGTTGGAATGTGTAGCTCGGCACATTTCCTCAACGAAAAGCCCTCAATCATGCATTCAATGAATCGAACCCAAAGGTGAGATCTTCTGGTGCGTTGCAGTGGAGTGTTAGTCAGGTTTGAAAGCAGGATTAGAACAAACGTTCGTAATTATCAAATATCAACAATATGATTTAACATAGCCTTTCGTTTAAATTTAAATAAACAAGACATGAGACAAAGATAATGTCATAATATAAGTAGGGCCTTGGCCATGTTAGATGAAAGAGGGAGAGAAATCTTGAAGTTCTACTAAAAACTGGAAGGAAAGTGATGCGCTTGAACTCTGTAAACTTGGATACGATCTCTGAGAAGATGGAATCCCAAACGATTATACAACACAAACAGAGGTCGTTAGGAAATATCCTAATGAGATCTATCTTTATCGTTATAGGCGCTATTATTGTCTCAGTAGCGCTGGAGTTATTTCTAGTCCCGAATAAGATTACCGATGGTGGAATCACCGGTATCTCTGTTATGTCCTCTTATTTATCTTTATTGCCGCTTGGTATTTTTCTGTTCCTTTTTAATCTCCCATTTCTTATTATTGGTTATAAGCAGATCGGCAAGACCTTCGCATTTTCTACCTTGCTAGGGATTTCGGTCATGTCTCTTGGTACAGCCTTGCTTCACCCTGTTGATCCTTTTGTTCATGATACCCTGCTTGCTTTTGTATTCGGTGGGATTTTGCTTGGTTTAGGGACAGGTATCGTTATTCGGTTTGGGGGATCTCTGGACGGAACGGAGATCATAGCTATATTGATTTCACGCAAGACGCCATTTTCAGTCGGGGAAATCATTATGTTTTTCAATTTTTTCATTTTGTTAAGTGCAGGTTTTGTGTTTGGATGGGAACGAGCATTATTTTCTTTGTTAGCTTATTATATTGCTTATAAGACGATTGATATTGTGGTGGATGGCCTCAACGAGTCCAAATCGGTTTGGATTATTAGCGATCAGATCAATGAGATCGGAGATGCCATATTGAGCCGATTGGGCCGTGGCGTTACTTATTTGTCGGGTGAAGGTGGGTTTTCGGGTGACCCGAAACGAGTTATATTTTGTGTAGTTACTCGCTTGGAAGAAGCGAAGCTCAAAGAAATCGTAAATCATTACGATGAAAATGCTTTTTTGGCTGTAGGAAATATCCATGACGTAAAAGGCGGGCGTTTCAAGAAAAAAGCCATTCATTGATGGCTAGGAAAATAGTCCGGTTACGTCGTTTAATAATATGATTAATTAGGCTGGCTCGGATCTATTCCGGGCCAGCCTATCTGTTTGTGCGCTATTTATGACGTAATTTCTTGAAGAATTGCTTAAGCAGGTCTGCACACTCTTCTTCCAGAACGCCTGCAGTCAATTCTGTACGGTGATTGAACCTAGGTTCCTGCAGCAGATTCATAAGGGTCCCTCCACAGCCTGCTTTGGGATCAGGAGCGCCATAGATGACATGTGGTACTCGGCATTGGACAATGGCACCAGCACACATCGGGCAGGGCTCCAGTGTCACATATAGCCGACAATGTAATAATCGCCACGCATCAAGATATTCACTCGCCTCACGAATCGCGATCATCTCGGCATGAGCTGTCCCGTCCCGCGAACTTTCTCTCAGATTGTATCCTCGACCTATAATTTCATCTCCACGAACAATAATTGCACCAATAGGCACCTCCCCAATCGCTTCCGCCTTGCGCGCTTCAGCGATCGCTTCACGCATCCAGTAATCATGGGAAAATGTTGATGCGGGGGGTTCGTGTATCAAAGGTAATGACATGACCATTCAGCTCCATTTCATGGTTGTTCAGATAGAAATATTCAGTATTTTGTCCAACGAACAAATATTCGTTGTTAACATGTTGTGGATAACACTGTTCATAACTGCGTCTTTATCCCCATTATTATACACATATTAGACTTTAGAGTTGTGCATATGTTCATAACTTGTGCATAACTTTTTTTAGATTCGGGTGATAAATCGTAGAAATTAGATATTTTTTCTTAATTGTAGATAAAGGAAATAGGAATTTCAACGTCTTTGCAAAATCTTACAATACGGTTATGATGAGGGTAGTAACCAAGCGAGATTCGACATTAACCTCAATGTCCTGCCAAGAGGTGAGAAGATCATTTGTCCATTAAATCCAAATTATCTATAGTTATGTCTCTTTTTGCTCTAGTTCTATTAACGGTTAACATCGTTCTTAGTTTTCTGTCAACTCGTGACAATCTTCGTAGGGACAGTGAGGCCAATATGATGTTAATTGCTAAGCAAATTGCTGTAGCTGTGGAACAGTCCCGTTCTATAAATGATTATGTGAAGAAAAATGAAGTTGGCAAGACGGAGAACGATCCTTCTTTTGAAGGAATGCTTGATATGACGAGTCCGGAGAAAATGGTTAGCGAGTCGCTCAGTTCCAACCCTCATCTATTGGAAGTGATGGGTTTCTTCCCAGATGAACCTCATGATCGCCCCAGCATCCTATTTGGCTCGTATGAGTATGCGAGTGATACCAGTCTCTTTGAAGAAGCTAGAGAAGTAGCTGATAGGGGGGCAAGCCTACTCAAGGATACAAAGATTAACGGCAAGCGTGTACTGGAGAGCTACATTCCCATCCAGCCGGACAATCAGCGTCCTTATATGATCCGGATCATCTCAAGCTATGAACCGATATCTGCGGCGATAACCAAGCAGTTGATTAATGAGATTGCGATCTCCATTGTTCTCTTGCAGATCGTCGTATTCTCCAGTTATATTCTGGCTGGAGAGTTGATTCGACCTGTGCAAAATATTCTGTATAAGGTGAATCGGTTATCATCAGGGGATTTCCGGGCGAGGATTGAGGTTAAGCGCCAAGATGAACTCGGCGTACTGGGTAGGCAGATTAATATGATGGCGGATAATATGGGTCATTACACGGAAGAGTTACAGCTTAAGAATAATGAAAATCAGGCTATCAAAGAACGTCTGGAATCGATTATCAATCAGATGGCTGATGCGATTCATGTCACGGATTTAAGCGGCGAAATCTTGGAAGTGAATAAGGCGTTCGAACAATTGTATGGCTGGAATAGCGATGAGATTGTTGGCGTTAAGCTCGATTTTGTACCTCATTCTTATCTAGGGGAGAGAGAGGGCTGGCTCAAGGAGTTGAAGGATGGACGTCCATACGTACTTGCTGAGACGGTTCGTCTATGCAAGGATGGAAGGCAAATTAATGTCAGCATCAGCATTTCTCCTATACTCGATGAAGATGGTGAGATCGTATCTTTGATCAGCATTTCCAGGGATATGACCGAGCATAATAAGATGGAGGAACTACTCAGGCGCGCGGAGAAACTACGGACGGTCGGGCAACTGGCGGCTGGCGTAGCGCATGAAATTCGCAATCCACTGACTACGCTTAGGGGATTTCTCCAACTTCAACAGCGTGCGCATACTGTGAATGATACACATACGGATATCATGCTCTCTGAGCTGGAGCGGATTAATATGATCGTGAGTGAATTTTTGATTCTGGCTAAGCCGCAGGCCGTTCAGTTTGAAATCAAGGATGTAAGGTATACCGTCGGCGATGTGATATCGCTGCTGGATAGTGAGGCGCATTTACATAATATTGAGTTCGAGCACCATTTCTCTACTTCCCCTCTTCTGGTACACTGTGAAGAGAACCAATTGAAGCAAGTGTTCATCAATGTATTGAAGAATGCAATGGAGGCGATGCCTGGGGGAGGACGGATTATACTCCAGGTCGGTAATCATGGTGAACATCACGTTGCTATTCGCTTCATTGATGAAGGGGAAGGGATATCGCAGGAACGGCTTGATAAGCTGGGAGAACCGTTCTATACGAGCAAGGAGAAAGGGACAGGCCTCGGACTAATGATCAGTCAGCGTATCATAGAAGGCCATAAGGGATTGTTTGAAATTGAAAGTAAGCTAGGTAAGGGGACGACCGTGACGATTACCCTTCCGCGTTCCATTGAAGCGCAAGGAGAGGTAGTTACGTCCACTACAGGAGAAATAGCATAACGGGGTGACCATACAACGGTGAGAATTAATAAATTTATTAGTGAGACAGGATATTGCTCTAGACGGGAGGCAGACAAGCTGGTTGAGTCCGGCCAGGTAACAATCAACGGTGTGACAGCTTTGCTGGGGAGTCAGGCCGAGCCGGGAGACGATGTCAGGATTAATGGGGTTCATCTCCAGGAGAAGCCGTCCAGGCATGTCTACATCGCTCTGAATAAGCCTGTTGGGATTACGAGTACGTCAGAGCATCATATCAAAGGCAATATCGTCGATTTTGTCGGACATGAAGAGCGTATTTTTCCGATCGGACGTCTGGATAAGGATTCGGAAGGTTTAATCTTGCTGACCAGTGATGGTGATATTGTTAATAAGATTTTGCGCTCTGAAGGCAAGCATGAGAAGGAATATATCGTGACGGTGAACCGCCTGATTACCCCTTCGTTCCTGAAGGCAATGGGGGAGGGGGTCAGAATTCTAGGTGCGATGACCTTGCCGTGCCGGATTACAAGAATCTCAGATCGAACGTTCCGGATTATACTCGTCGAGGGCAAGAATCGCCAGATTCGCCGTATGTGCAGTGCCCTCGGGTATGATGTACAGAAGCTGCAGCGGATCCGCATTATGAATATTCAGCTTGGATCATTGAAGGTCGGGGCGTGGCGTGAATTGACCGAAACGGAGAAGAGAGAGCTTGGTAATATGCTGAATTATAAGCTGTGAGCAGTTAATAAAAGAAAAAGATGGAGCCAGAGTTCTGGTCTCCATCTTTTTTCTTATTCATGAGCCGTGGTTACGGCTGGCTTCAGATCCGGATCGATATATTTACGAATAATGGATACTTCGACGCGGCGGTTCTGTGCTCTGCCGACCCCGGTGTTATTCGATGATACCGGATGGTATTCACCATATCCAATCGCACTGAACTTCTGTGGATCGAGCTGAGTATTAAGCATTAGGATCTTCATGAAGTTAAGGGCCCGAGCTGAACTTAGATCCCAGTTGGATGGGAACTCTTTATTGGATATCGGCACATTATCAGTATGACCGGAGACGATGACCTCGTAGTCTGGGAACTGCTCCAGCATGTCTGAGATTGCCTTGGCCAGCTCACGGGCATCCTGCTTCACCTCAGCTTCTCCTGAAGGGAACAGCGCTTTGTCGCTAATCGTAATCATCAGCTGGGACTGATTGAGCTTCGTATCAAGGTCATTCGTCAGTCCATTCTGCTTAATATAGTTGTCCAATTGCCTTTTGAGCCCTTCTAGGTTCTCCTGTTCCCTGCGCTTAAGCTCGTTTACGCTGGCTTTTACGTCGCTCGGCTTAGGCTGTACTTTGAAGGACTGCATATCGTTAGTATTGAACGAGCTCTGCTCCAGGATGCCAGTTCCTCCAGTAAGAACATTGTTAAAGGCATCACTGACTGCTTTGAATTTCTCCGCGTTCACCGAGCTCATCCCGAACAGGACGATAAACATCGCAAGCAGAAGGGTCATTAGGTCAGAATAAGGAAGCAGCCAGCTCTCGTCTGCATGCTCCTCATGTTCTTGATTGCGTTTATTCCGTTTGCGCACCTTCACCCGCCCCCTTTTCTAGGATTTGAGCACGTTCGGCAGGGGTTAAGAATACAGCAAGTTTTTGTTGAATAGCGATCGTAGACACCCCGGATTGAATAGATAACAGGCCTTCTACCATCATTAGTCGGATCTCAATTTCTTTCTTAGAGAGACGTTTGAGTTTATTGGCAATCGGATGCCACAATACATAACCGGTGAAAATACCGAATACGGTTGCGATAAAGGCACCTGAGATTGCATGAGATAGAATATCGACATTACTCATGTCTGATAAAGCCGCGATCAGACCGACAACGGCACCAAGTACCCCTAGCGTAGGTGCATACATCCCGGCTTGTGAGAAGATTAGGGCCCCTGCTTTGTGTCTCTCCTCGGTAGCGGCGATGTCCTCTGTCAGGACATCCTGTACGAATTCCTGATCATTGCCGTCAATGATCATCCGCATTCCGTTACGCAAGAAGTCATCGTTGATTTCTTCTACCTTGGCTTCCAGAGCGAGCAGTCCTTCGCGGCGGGTAATCGTAGCCCATTCCGCAAACAGAGCCATCAGTTCGCCCTTAGTGATGATTTTTGGCTTCACGACTGTCATTTTAAGCAGCTTCGGGAATTTCTTCAGCTCGGATAGCGGGAACGCCATGAACAGAGTCGCCGCGGTTCCCACGAAGATAATGACAAAGGCCGCTGGGTTAGAGACCAAGCTTTCAATCGGCGCGCCTTTTAGGAACATTCCCCAAATGAGTGCCACGAGTCCAAGAATAAGTCCAATAATCGTTGAGATTTCCATTGCACACCTCGTCCTTGAGATAATTATTCCATAATTCTGCCACCCGCATCCTTGCAGAACGGCATTTCTGATTCTATGGAAATGGCTTATCTTTTTTATCGACAGAATTCCCTTTTTTTTTAAGGGTGATTTTCCGGTATAATGGGACTAAGATTGAAATATTCGTTAGAGCGAAGGGAGAAAAAGGATCGTGGGCGTGAAGCACGGAAGAGATTATGAATATATTTTGGCAGATCTGACGAAGGCGGTAGGCCGGATTTCTGATAGCTATATTTTCTTTGAGATGGAGCCGTCCGAATGGGAAGCGCTGTCGGAAGAGGAGAGACTGGAAGTCCAGGAGGCGCTGGCAGAGGATTTATTCTTTGCATTAGGTACGGTGCCGGTCATTTCCGTTGGTAGTGGAGTTGTGATCTATGATGCGGACAATCATCGGATTAATTTCCTGATCGGAGAGGAAGAACTGGATTTCGTTACATTGATTTAATATTAATTGCCTTATTTTGTTGAAACAGTAAGGCCTGTGGTAATATATTGGATAGCATGATCGTTGAAATTGAAGAATACAATGAATTAAAATCCCAGGTACGGATGATATGCAAGAATGATATTCGGATACTTTTTTAGAACGAACGGGAGGTAGAAATTAAAATGCCGTTTACACCGCAGGAAATAGAAGCGCATTTAGAGAAGTTGGAAGGATGGGAACTAGAAGAAGGAAGATGGATTGTTCGTAAATATACCTTCTCTAATTATATGAAGGGGATCGCTTTTGTTGATGAAGTAGCAGCTATATCGGAAGCGTTTAATCATCATCCTTTTATAACCATTGACCATAAAACAGTGACGCTTCGGCTGACATCTTGGGAAGAAGGCGGAATAACGGCCGTTGATATTAAAGAGGCACAGCAATACAATGAGGCCTTTGAGAAGGCCCGTTCTGTAAGCTGATATAGAATAGGATATAGCCGGGCTAAATGAGAAGTATCATGATCTATGTTGCCGGCTTAGACAGAAGAATGCCCGCCAGGATGATATCCTTGGCGGGCATTCTTCTTGTTACGTTATTTTTGCTCTGCAAGCCACAGGGCTACATTCGCAATTTCTTCGTCCTTCAGCTTATCCTGAAAGGTTGGCATTTGTCCTTTGCCTTTCTTGATGATGCCGTAGAGCTGATCCGATGATAGTGTAGTTCCGATTTTCTGTAAATTCGGACCAACGTTACCTTGCAGTTGATCGCCATGGCAACTGATACAGTTTGCCTTGATTGTAGCTTGAGCCTGATCAGCACTGAGTGTGATTTCAGGCATGGTTGGCTTGGCCTCTTTGGCCACTTCTTCTTTACCAGGTAAGGTAAAAATCAACACGATGGCCATAATGAATGCCACGCCGAGTAATCCGCTCATGATCCATTTCTGCACACGAATCGCCCCTTTTATGTAAGCTATCGATTCCATTATACCGGAACATTGCAGTTGATCATAGCGTTTGTGACAAAAAAAGTAATGATAATTTAGTGTTTTCTTGAAAATATATGCAAATCATCACAGACAACATTACAGTTCGTTGTGGTCGGACTCTCCCTCCTTAGGGAGTCCACGAAATACCATACAATAGTAAGGCTTGGAAATGCCGCCGGGCGTCATCTTTTCATATAAGTCCGTTATAACGAAGCCTGATTTTTGGTAGGCTCGGATCGCTCTTTTATTCCAAGTCAGAACCTCGAGATCCACCTCATTACTAGGTTTGCGACGCAGCGCTTCCTCTACGATCGCGATGACAAATGACTTACCATAGCCGTGACCACATAAATCAGGTCTCATCCCGACCCCAATACGGGTTACTCCTTTAAGAGGGAAGTATTGGGCAAATCCAGCGAGCTCGCCAGTCTCATCCAATAGGGAGGCGTATTGTTCGGCCCGTAGTGCAGGATTGCCGAATTCTACATCGAGCGCCTTCATCTGTTCCCAAGGGAGCCAGCTATATACGTCATAGGGAGAATCGTAGCGCCAGGTGCAGATATCTGCGCCATGGTCTTCTTCCATAGGTACGATACGAAATTTCGGAATATACTTTTCCATATTTACGCCTCCTTGCTGATTGCATGATAGGATGCCTATAATACCTTTTTAAACTCACTCTAACGGGAATTTTAATCGTTGTAAAGGTGTTAGTGAGATTTTCGAATATAAAAAAAGTGCAATTGATTCCGGGAGGATCAATTGCACTTCTATAATATAGATAAATGATGTATGAATGAAATGAATGTTAGAGTTAAATGGTTATACGCTGGAGGTTATGCTTGGGCATACATAGAATAAGTGTTTTGGTCAAGAATGCGTTTGGCACCTACATAACGTGCTTTGTAGTAGCTGTTGTCCAAGCTGTCGATACGAACGCCTTTGGACGAAGAGGAGTGTGCAAACTCTCCATGGCCAATATAAATGCCTACATGGGACACGCCATTACCCAATGTATTGAAGAAGACGAGATCGCCAGGCTGCAATTGGCTCTTGCTTACTGCAGTACCTTGCTTGTACTGATCTGTGGATACACGAGGCAGGGTTACGCCCATTTTCTGATATACATATTTGGTGAAGCCTGAGCAATCAAAGCCGCTGCTGGCGCTGATTCCACCGAGTCTGTAAGGTGTACCGTAAACTGAGTCAACAACATTAGTCAGAGTGGTGCTCGCAAAAGCGTTGCCGGATTGCATGGTGAAGAAGATGGCCAAGCTTGCTGCGGCTGCGATGAACGTTTTTCTCAAGATGTAAACTCCTTCCAAGGCCTGCGAGGTTAGCTTGCGGATTCGGTTGAAGGTTCCCTATGACAGCGTAATAGCGGTCAATTCACCCCAAATGGTTCCCCCGTTTCCCGGGTGCTTAGGAATTCGGCTGTTCTTAGTTGATGCACCCAAAAGTTACGATAGTTACAACAGAAATTACAAACTTGTTACTATTACATTGGTCATTTTACCAAACCCGCCCAACAATGACAAGCTTGTCGAAATATTTGATCTAGAAGTCTATGTTTGTCGGTCTTTTGCTTAGGCACAAAGGGCTATGTATGGCCAAAGGCAAATAAGAAGCCCGCGGTTACGATTCCGATTGAAATCGCCGCGGGCTTAGCATTCGTTATTATTCTACATCATCGTGATCCGAAGCATCTCCAGTAACCTCTTCGAATTTGTCAGAACTCATGATCCGTTTAGCTCCAACATAACGATCTACATAATATTTCTCGCTCAATTTGCTAATCACTACGCCCTTGGAGGAGGAAGCGTGAGCAAATTTACCTTCACCAACATAGACACCTACGTGGGATACACCACTGCCGGAAGTGTTAAAGAACACTAGGTCACCAGCGATCAGTTCATCCTTGGATACGGATTGGCCCATTTTATATTGCGATCCCGATTGGTGAGGAAGCTTGACACCGATCTTGTTGAATACATACATCGTAAATCCTGAGCAGTCAAACCCAGAAGTTGATGTACCACCGGATACGTACTTCGTTCCTAAGGCTCCATCAATAGCAGTATCTAATTTGGAGTCCGCGAAAGCGCTACCAGTTCCGATGGAGAAAAGCAATGTAACACCAAGAGCTAATGTAGTTAACTGTTTCTTCAAGTAAAATACTCCTTCCGATTGCCTACGAGGTTAGCTTAAGGATTCGGTTGAAGGTTCCCTATGATCCCTCTCTTGCGAGATCAATTCACCCAAAGTGGTTCCCCCGTTCCCCGTTAAGGGAATTCGGCCAATGATTTCATAAATAATTGTTATAATTACACTCGCTATTGCTATTACTTGACTTATTGTGACAATAATGATTACAAAACTGTTACTGAATTTCTACTGTTGTTATTGTAACAAAGGTATGTATATTTTGGCAATGGTTAAATCGCAAGATTCAGAGAGAAATACACAGAAGAAGACCTCCGATTTTGGCGGAGGCCTTATGGTATAAGGGATTATAGTGGTAAAAATTTTTTAACTTTTTTGTGACTTAATTTCCCATAGTTGATATTGAGAGGTTAATCCCCAGACTCTGAACAAACTTCGTATGAAAGGATAGCTTTGTTGCAAGATGAGAGCGAGTAATCCGGTCCAAATCCACGATACGGAGCCGAAGATAATGAACAGGATCAGCCCAAAGGCTCCGAGAATGAGAGAGATACCTGCTCCAGGAAGTACATATTTAACACCTATTAGAATAGATCCCCATAGACCTCTTTTGAAAAGATAGCCGAATTGTGCGAACAGCAAACATTGGTCTACGAGCCAGCAATAGATCATCCAAGCGAATAGAACAGCGGATACCTTCAGGATCGGGGTGATCTGTATGGTTCCTGAACGCAATAAGTCAGGCAGAACTCCCTGGACGTGAGGCAGGATCCATATCAGCGGTATGCTGATTAGTACAAGCTCGATAAATAGGAAGAGGAATACCGGCTTTCCAAATTCCTTCATGCCGCGGAACAGCGGAAGTCCACTCTTTCGCTCCTCCTTGGGAATTAAGCCATACAGGACCCCTGCTTGGAGCAGGGGCGTCACCAGCAGCCGGATGAGAGTCATACCGAGCAGAAGCCATAGATAGAGGTGGATCTCAGAGCTATGTTTAAGCTCGTAAGGACCTTCCAGGAGGAATAGAGCCTGGCTAAGCGGATTGGGTGGGGGATCTGGGTATCTGACCAGGACCTCCGTTACAATTGAATTGACAAGTCTGTATAAAAATAATCCCCAAAGCAGCTGATACAGAAACAGAATGATGATAGAGGGAAGCTGGTTTTTTATAAGACTCCATCCACTACGTATATAGATCATACTTTTCCCCCTTAGAGTTTTGTGAGCAAAGCATCTTGAAAAGACGACGAGCAAAACTTACTACGAAAGCACGTACTGAGTTTTGTAAGGTTAGACTTCGTGGAATAGGCTATTTACCATAAGAGCGAACCGAACACCGTCTCCAGCAATTTGACGATCGTTAATGTGGAACGGGTGCCTACAGGTTCCTGAATCTCAGCTTTCAAATAATTGTTAATGTGTTTATTCTCCAGAACGAGTGAGTATTCCGGATCGATTTGTACCCAATCCACAGGCTCTTTGTACTGGACCTTAATTTGCAAGGAATCGTTATCCACATTCCAAGTCTTCTGTAAGGTATGTCCGTCTTTGAACGTGAGCAATATTGCCACCTTGGGGTAACTGGCGCCTTTACGGCTAATATCAATGACTGACTCATAGGCAGGGCCGTCCTTCGAGTCCACGGGGAAGATCTGAATATGATCTACGGAGAAATCGGCCATTTTGTCGCCATATACATATTGGTTGAAATAATTCTTCCATGATCGTCCGGTGACCCGCTCGACGATTCGCTGAAAATCCGTAGTCGTAGGATGCTTGAAGCGGTATTCCGTACTGTAGTTGAACATGATCCGCCGCATCGTCTTGGCGCCTACCTGCTTCTCGATATCAAGCAGAATCAGCTTGCCCCGATAATAGGCATTCTGAGCATATATATCGCTGGCCCCATATTTCCATGCAGACTGGGTTAGCGAAGCAGGAGAAGTGATAATTGCCGCTTGGACCGGGAGTGGAAGGTTGGCGGTGAATTCTTGTTCCATCAGCTTATCTTCCGCGTAGGATGCGAATCCTTCATCCAGCCAGGCTTCTTCGAATTCATTGCTGGCGATCATTCCATAGAAATACTGGTGGGCAATCTCATGGATGACTGTTCGCTCCAGCTCATTGAAATCCGGTGAGTCGCTCTTTGCTCCAAAGGAAGTCACTAGAGTTGGGTATTCCATACCTCCTGCACCGTTCGCTTCCGCGGGCGGGACGACGATTGATAATGTGGAGTATGGGTAGCTTCCATACCACTTACTGAAGTTAGCGAGAGCCACTTTGGCAGCGTAGAAATAACGATCCTTCAAATCCTTATGGGCGGGATCAAGATATAGCTTGATTCGCACGCCAGGGACCGAGTCAGAAGAGAAAGGCTCTTCTGCATAGATGAAGTCAGGTGAGGCCGCCCAGGAGAAATCATGCACATCGTCGGCGTAGTACTGCACAAGCTTGCGCCCATCCTGGATGCGGGCCGCTTTAGTCGGGAAGCCAGTGGCGGCGACCGTGTAATTCTCGGGAACATCTATTCCCACGCTGTATATGCTGAAATCGGCATAAAATTCAGAGTTGCCATGATACTGATGCAGGTTCCAACCTTCAGTGGCTCGTCCCCTTGTACCGGCAGGCTCGTACACGCTTACCTTGGGGAACCATTGGCCAGCCATAACAAAGTCGCCTGCTGCGCCCATGCGGGCAAAGATCTTCGGCAGTTTCACGGTGAAGTTGATCTTCAGGGTGATGCTCTCACCACTTTGAACAGAGACAGGTAGACGTAATCTAACAAGCGTTGTGTCCTTGGAATTGCCGTCATCGGGTTGAACATATTGAATCCGGTGAAGCAGGGAGATCCCATCGGTTGTCCGAATTTCGGTCAGCTCCATCGATCCCCAGCCATCCTTGGGCATGGCGTCATTTCGCAGCTTGCCTCCCGATTCCTTCATAAATGTACTATCTGCCGAGGTAAAAGCATTCGGATATAAATGTAGGTAAAGCTCGTTGACCGATTTCTTACCAGGATGCGTCCAGGTGACCGTCTCCGAACCTGTCAGCGTATTTTCTTGTTCGTCCAGCTTAACGTTGATATGATACTCCGTTACACGGTTGCTGAGCACCTCAGCGGTTGGTTGCTGGATACTCTCGCTCTGAGGCGCGGAAGATACATGCTCTATCTCGGCTATTTGCCCAGGCTTGTTCTTATCCAGGGTGAAGGCAGCCTGATGAGTCTGGTTCTGTTGATAGAAATAGCGGGCCGTTCCGGCGATGAGGCATAGGGCTACGATGGAAAGGCCAAAGATCAAAATTCTTCGGGTCATACAATGGATACCTCCCGTTGACAAGCATCTACAGCATGTATATGTTTGCATTTGGAAGATTATTAGCTAAAATTAAATTAAGTTGAGGAAACTATTCCGATTGCAGCTTGATGGCGTGTTTTCGCTTTGAAATAAACAGAGCATAAACGAAAAGGGGAATTGGAGGATAACATGGATCAATCACAAAAGACGGGTAAGAAGGTTTTTGCCCTAAATATTATTAGTAATGAAGACAAGAGCAAGCATAAGGGCTTCGGTGCTGGCTCCATCGATCTGAACAGTATGTCACCGGTGATTATCGATGGGGACGAGACGTATATTGATATCGGGGCTATGCATGCGAAGAGTAAAGTAGAGAAGGGCATCAAATTCTCTGTGAATCGCGAGGAAGTACCGAATGGACGTCAAGTATGGCTCGTCTGGGTAGCGGTTGACCGGACTCCTGAGGGTCAATTTTACGGCGGGATGACAGCCTGTGAAATGTTCATTGATACGGAAGCTCGCCGCGGCTGGAAGATTCTTGCCGACCATGTGAACAAGATGGATTATGCTCTGAAGCGTAAAGTGATTCTGGACGGTCTGTCACCGCAGCAGAAGGCATCACTGAAGCAATTGCTGGTAGATACGAATGCAGAGTGGTGGGAGAATTCTCCTGAAGAGCTGAAGACAGCCCTGGAAGCATAGGAACGGACAATCCAACATAAATATTAGAAAGCACCCCATAGAGTTAAGAACAGGCCATGCCGGTTAACTAACTTCTATGAGGTGCTTTTTTTGCAATTTATTCGTCTTTACCTAACAACACGGTGAGTCCCAGCAAGGTTACCACGATGGTAGCCCCCATATCGGACAATACAGCGATCCAGAGAGTAAGCCATCCTGGAATCGTGAGCAGGAGGGCAATCAGCTTCAAAGTAAGGGAGATGCCGATATTCCACTTGATAATCCGACTTGCCTGTCTGGCGATCTTAATCGCCCCTGGCAATTTGCCGAGATGGTCCTGCATCAGCACGATGTCTGCGGTCTCGACCGCGCTATCGGTTCCTTTGCCCATCGCAATACCTAGTTGCGCAGCCGCCAGTGCTGGTGCGTCATTGATGCCATCACCAACCATCGCTACATTCCAGCGGGTTGCCATTTCCCTCACTTGCTCAACCTTCTGTTCAGGCATCAATCCGGCGTGCCAATCTGTGACCCCTGCCTTCGTAGCAACCGAACGAGCCGAGTAGGAGTGGTCACCAGTTAACATTACTGTGTGTTCGATGCCGTAACGATGGAGCTGGGCGATAACGTCCGGACTTTCCGGTCTGAGTTGGTCAGCGAGCCCGAACATTCCGAGTACCTGGTGTTCGGCGGCGATGATCACGACCGTTAGTCCTTCCTGCTTGAGCTGGTTCAGCTCAGCCTTGACTTGATTGCGTGTCTGTTCACTTATGGTGATATGCTCAAGTATCTCTTCACTGCCAGCCCAGTAGCGAGTTCCATTAACGTCCGCCGCAAGCCCTACACCCGGAAGGGTGATTAGGCTGGAGACGGAAGGTAGCTTCGATTTGTCGATACCTTGATCGGCAACCTGACGGACGATAGCTTGCGCGAGCGGATGCAGCGATCCGGCCTCAAGGGCGCCAGCGATAGCGTGGAACTGCTCGGGTTCATATACGACCTCACGGATCACGGCAGGACGGCCTTCTGTTAAAGTTCCGGTCTTGTCGAAGGCGATAGCATTGATCTTGCCAAGCTGCTCCAGATGAACGCCGCCCTTGACGAGCACGCCACCCCGGGCACTTCTCGTCATTCCACTAACCAGTGCGATCGGGGAAGAGAGTACAAGCGCACATGGACAACCTACAATCAGAATGGCCAGACCTTCATAGACCCATTTCATCCATGGCTGACCTAGCAGCAGTGGAGGAATAAGTACGACTAGAGCGGCGATGATCATGATGGCCGGTGTGTAATATCTAGCGAATTTATCGATGAACAATTCGGTAGGAGTCTTCGTATCCTGAGCCTCTTGCACCAAATGCATGATCTTGGATAAGGAAGAATCCTCATAGGCTTTATTAATTATAATCTTCAATAATCCTTCGCTATTCACGCTGCCGCCAAATACAGCAGATCCAGGCTTCTTCGTTACAGGGATCGACTCGCCAGTTATCGCCGCTTCATTGACGGCACTATGGCCTTCGGTGACGGTGCCGTCGGAAGGGATCTTCTCTCCGGGGCGAACGAGCACCATGTCGCCGACCTGCAGGCTGGCGATCGGTACGGTAACTTCCTCTGTACCGCGAATTAGAACAGCTTGCTTAGGTGCCGCGTCGAGCAGTGCCTCCATGGATTTACGGGCCCGGCTCATACCGTATCCTTCCAAAATCTCATTGAGTCCGAACAGGATGGCGACCAGAGTTGCTTCCTTCCATTCGCCAATAACAACGGCCCCTACCAAGGCGACGGTCATCAGGGTGTCCATATTGAACCTGAACCGGGTCAGGTTCCGCAAGCCACGTAAGAAGGTTGGATATCCGCTTAGTACGATGGCGACCAGATACATCCCTACAAGGATACTCTCAGGAAGCACATTCCCTAATATGAAAGTTAGAATATATATAATGGCGGAAATACCGAGGAACCACTTCTCCCGCTTTCCTTCACCTTCACCATGACTATGCCCATGACTGTGACTGTGGCCTTCAGCATGGTTATGGCCATTGGAATGATTGTGGTCGTGTGGATGAACGTGACCCTGGTTAGGATTCATAGCGATTGCTGGGTCTAAGACAGTGGAAGCCTCGGCCTCCGCACGTTGAGTCTCCGAATGAGTCAGCGAAGCGCCGTCGCTCTTCAAGATTTTCTCTACCTTTTGAATATTGATTTCAGGTCGCATAAGCAAACGTCCGCTATTGTACATTAGGGCGGCATCGTGCCCATGCTCCAGCTTGTGGATTTGATCCTCCATCTCACGTGCACAGTTGGCGCAGGACAATCCTTGAACTCGATATTCAACTCTTGTGTCAGAAGCGGCTGCTTGCTGACGGTCATTGGATCTACTCATGATCGTTCCTCTCCTTATGGTGTTCCAGTGTCATCGTAATTAGCGTCTGAATATGATGGTCTTTCAAGGAATAGAAGACATGCTTCCCATCCTTGCGAGATTTAGTAATGTTCATTTGCTTCAATTGCCGCAGGTGATGGGATGCTGTAGCCACGGAGGTTCCAAGGATAACCGAGATGTCATATACACATAGCTCTTGATCCTGCAGCAGGTAAGCAATTTTCATACGGTTTGGATCGGATAAGGCTTTGAAAATTTGCGTCATACCTTCAATTTCTTCATCACATAACGTTTGCTGCAGTACCTCTGTTCTAGTGGGGTCTCCGCAAACATGTTCATAAGTTTCATCGATTACTTGGTCGCCCATACCGTCTTCCCTCCATCGGAATGATTGTTTGAAATTTATATTCAAACGTTCGTTTGATTGTTTGAATATAGTATACACCTGAACTTCATAATATTCAAATGAATATTTGAATGATTAGGCCGTTTTAGTTTATTATCAGAAAAAAATCAAGCCAGCCAGGTAAGCCGGCCGGCTTGAACATTTTGCTGAAGCGTGGTTAAGACTATCCTTGTCAATCCTGTTTCGAATTCATCCACCAGCGCTTCAGATCTTTCCACCATGATTTGCTCTCAGGCTTCTCTGAGATAGGGACCGGCTCTGGAGGAGACTCGTTGCTGTTATGGGCAGAGCAGAATTCTGTCGGTTCTGTGCCTTGAATGAATACCTCCAGCTTCTTATTGGGACAATCGGCTGTAGCCAACTTGCCGGTATTTGGGTCGATATAGACACTGACGACGCTGTCGGGGATCGGGAATATCTTTGGCGGTACCTTCTCGAGTGCCTTCTCTGTGAATTTGGCGAAGATCGGGGCCGCTTTTCGCGATTCGTTCGTATTCAACGTCTTACCCTTGTCATAGCCTACCCAGACCGCAGTAGACAACTCGGGCGTAAAGCCGACGAGCCAAGCATCGGTACTCGTTGTACCTGTCTTCCCGGCGACGGGTCTTTTAATATCTGAGGATACTCGGTTACCAGTTCCTCCTGTCTCGAACACGCTCTCCATCAACTGGGTCAACACATAGGCGGCAGCTGGCTCTACAATCTTCTCTTCTTTGGGCTGCGGTGCCTCATACAACACTTTTCCGTGTTCATCGGTTATGCGGAGTACGGCGATTGGTTTGACGCTCCTACCTTGATTACCGATGACCGCGAAGGCAGTAGCCATCTCGAAGGGGCTTACGGGCGATGTGCCCAGCGCCAAGGAAGGAACCGCCTGCATCGAGCTGGTAATGCCCATTTTTCGGGCAAGTTCAATCACTTGATCAGCGCCGATCGCGAGTATCGTATTTACGGCGTATATATTGTCGGAAGCAGCGATAGCTTGACGCATATCAATTTCACCTAAATACTTGTCCCCAAAGTTCTTAGGACTATAGGTCTTGCGATTGTCATCATAATGGAACAAGGTCGGTTGGCTATTGAACTGGCTAGCGCTGGTCATCTTCATTGAAGACAGTGCCGATAAGTACATAATCGGCTTGAAGCTCGATCCAGGCTGGCGGGTTGTAGCGAACACATGGTTAAATTGACTATTGGTGTAGTCTGTTCCGCCTACAAGTGCCCTGATCTGGCCGTTACGTGGGTCAATGGAGACGAGCGCGGCCTCTAGACCGCCAGAATCGATTAGCTCAGACTTAACAGCATCTTCCGCCGCTTGTTGGGCTCCTATATCAAGGGTTGTGTATATTCTCAGCCCGCCATGCTCTAATTCGTTCTCATCAAAGCCTAGTTCATTAACGACAATACTTCGCACATAATCGCGGAAATAGGGGGCGACGCTTAAGGCAGCCCGCTCCTGACGCGTTTGGAAGGACAGCATCTCCTCATAGGCCTGATCCGCTTGCTTCTGCGTAATATCGCCAGTAGTCACCATCGCTGAGAGCACGATTTTCTGCCGGTCCTTAGCGTTCTTCATATGATTATAAGGGGAATAATAGGTAGGGCCCTTTGGTACTCCAGCCAGCATGGAACTCTCCGCTAGATCCAGATCCTTGGCATGCTTTCCGAAGTACATTTGTGCCGCCGTTTCAATCCCATATGCACCATGACCGTAGTATATTTCGTTCAGATACATCTGCAGAATTTCCTCTTTGCTGTACTTCATTTCTAATTGTGCTGTATACATGGCCTCTTTAACTTTCCGCGACCAGGTGCGTTCATGGGAGAGATAGAGGTTACGGGCTAGCTGTTGGGTCAGCGTACTAGCCCCCTGCACCTTCTCCATTTCTTTTAGATTTACGAATAAGGCTCTCGCCATCCCTTTGATATCAAAACCGAAATGATCATAGAATTGCCGATCTTCTGTAGCAAGTGTAGCTTGAACCAGCCATGGCGAGATGTTTGATAGTTTCACGTTGGTACGGTTCTTTCCCCCGTCGGAGAATACGGCGATGGTCTCACCGTTTCGGCTGAAGAGCTCGGAGCTCTGTTCGGAATACGATAGCGGGAGATCGGATTGATAAAGGTAAAACAGTAAAATGCCAACGGCGAGCACGCCAAGCAGTCCGGTGGATATCGTTAACTTGAGAATGAACCGCCGTTTACGCGGTGATTTACGTCGATTGCCGCTGCGTACGAGCCTTTGCATGACTGTACGCCTCCCTCCTGTAAGTGTATCAATTCTTAGTATGGGAAAGTTTGGAGTAGATATTCACAGTGGGGCGGCAAAGCAGGGAGTTCATATTTATAGAATGGAAACTGTTGCAATTTTACCTTGTTTCAATATAATCATTCTTATGTTTGGTGCAATATATTAGGAAGTGAAACTTTGCGAGAAGTCGAGAAGTAGATCTAGAGGCCCCGAAAATCCGGGTGTAATATGGCGGCTAAACAACTATTCTGTTGGAAGGAATGATGTACGATGGAATTGTGGTTTACGGAGAAACAGACTCCCGTCTTTGGCATTACCGCAAAAATTAAGGAAACGCTAGTTACGGAAAAGACGGATTTTCAGGATTTGTCGATTATCGATACTGAAGAGTTCGGGCGAATGCTCGTCCTTGATGGGATGGTCATGACAACAGTTAGGGATGAGTTTGTTTATCATGAGATGGTTGCTCATCCGGCACTCTTTACCCACCCAAATCCGAAGCATGTGTTAGTAGTAGGGGGCGGTGATGGTGGCGTGATCCGTGAGGTGCTGAAGCACCCGGAAGTGGAGAAGGCGGTCCTCGTAGATATCGATGGCAAAGTTATTGAGTATTCAAAGAAGTTCTTACCGGAGATTGCCGGGGAACTGGACAACCCGCGTGTTGAGGTTCAAGTTAACGACGGGTACATGCATATTGTAGAGAGCAAGAATCAATATGATGTGATTATGGTTGATTCTACAGAGCCGGTCGGTCCCGCAGTACAATTGTTCGAACGTGGATTCTATCAAGGAATTTATGAAGCGCTAAAAGAAGATGGTATCTTCGTTGCACAAACGGACAACCCTTGGTTCAAAGCGGACTTGATCCAAAAGGTAAATCAGGACGTGAAGGAGATCTTCCCGATCGTTCGCGTATATGGAGCTAACATTCCAACATATCCAAGCGGTCTTTGGACATTTACGCTAGGTAGTAAAACCTATGATCCGCTGCAAGTTGATGAGAAGAATATACCTGAGATCGATACGAAATACTACACGCCGCGCCTGCACAAGGCCGCATTCGTGTTGCCTAAATTCGTAGAAGATCTTGTGAAATAGGAGGAACAGTAAAATGAAATTAGATCAGGCTTACTCTGGTAACGTATTTATTTGTAGTTCAGAAGATTATGCTGCTTCGAAAGCAGTCATTTACGGGATGCCGATGGATTATACGGTTAGCTTCCGCCCAGGTTCCCGTTTTGGCCCGGGACGAATCCGTGAAGCCTCCGTCGGTTTAGAAGAATACAGCCCTTATTTAGATAAAAGCATTCTGGATCTCGCATATTTCGATGCCGGAGATTTGCTGCTCCCATTCGGAAATGCATCCCGTAGTCTTGAGGTGATCGGGGAATACGTACGCGGTCTGCTGGCCGATGGTAAATTCCCGGTCGGTCTGGGCGGGGAGCATCTTGTCACCTGGCCGGTTATTCAGGCGATGTATGAGAAGTATCCTGATTTGGCTTTAATTCATATCGACGCACATGCGGATTTGCGCGAGCAGTATGAGGGCGAGATTCTCTCACACTCGACTCCTGTTCGTAAAGCGGCCGCTCTGATGGGCGGAGAGAATGTATATCAATTCGGTATCCGCTCAGGTTCCAAGGAGGAATTCCTATTCGGACGCGAGCATACAAATTTCTACCCATTTGACGTAGCTGCTCCGCTCAAGAGCGCCCTGCCTAAGCTGGGAAGCCGTCCGGTATACGTAACGATCGATATCGATGTACTCGATCCTTCATGCGCACCAGGGACAGGAACAGCCGAAGCAGGCGGCATCACTTCTAGAGAATTATTGGAAGCGATCCATATGATTGCTGGTTCCGACGTTAATGTTGTTGGCTGCGACTTGGTTGAAGTTGCACCGATTTATGATCCGACTGAACAGACACCAATAGTGGCTGCCAAGCTGATTCGTGAAATGCTGCTCGGTTTTGTTAAATAATTGGACAGAATATAATGTATAATCGAAACCGTCGGGACTTCTCGCCCCGGCGGTTTTCTCTATGATTATTTTGTTAACATATGACGAGCTCAGGGAACAATATGGCTATCGGGATATTGTCAATTCCGATTGAATTGCGGGAATGAACTGGATATAGTAGTACAGTGGGATACAATGTAATATTATAGAGGTTG
>DASYFA010000345.1:0-2705 GCA_036498705.1 Paenibacillus sp. | reverse complement strand
CAAATTTTTATCGACCTCTGACCTGTCGTTACCAGCATGGGTAGAGAGTATCGTCTTTTAAACATTCTTCATTTTCATTATTGGTGGTGACCGCAAGGTCATGTTTCTTTCTAACGAAACAGGGTATCGCTATTTCGCGAATTTGCAGAGTTTTGGGGCGTTTTGGAGCTCAATAACGATATGGAGTTTCGTTAGATTTCAAATGGCCTCGATTGCGCGACAATAGCGTGTCACAGTTTCGTTAGCGATAAGCCTGCTAGCGACCGACCCACCGTCATGCAGCGAACACCACGCCTGGGGGCAATGCGCAATGATAACAAAGCGCAGAAAAAAACGAGCAGAATGCCAGGCTAACAGCCTGTATTCTACTCGCTATTGACGCTTGTGCTTGCGCGTCATTGTGTCCCATCATTGAGAGCGTATAGGTTACTAATTATTGCGGTTCCCCGCACTTACTCCGTTACAATCTCATGCACCAGCACTGGGGCTTCGGCATGATTAGCAATGCGGATTTTAGAGTAGATCTTCTCGATGACATCGTCTACGTTCTCGCGGTTCGCGTGGATGGTTACGAGGGATTCGCCCGCCTTCACGGCGTCACCGATCTTCTTGTTCAACATGAGACCAACAGCTAGGTCGATCTCAGACTCCTTAGTCGCACGGCCTGCGCCAAGCAGCATAGCTGCCGTTCCGATCTCATCGGCCACGATCTCAGCTACAATGCCGTCTTCACGTGCAGGAACTTCGATCCGATAAGCGGCCTGTGGCAATTTCTCCGGATGATCTACAACCTCCGGATCACCGCCTTGGTTCGCGATAAATTCCTTGAATTTATCCAATGCTTTACCGTTGTGGATGACTTCCTTAAGCTGCTCCTCTGCATCTTCTAACGAAGAGGCTTTGCCAGCAAGATACACCATTTGTCTACCAAGAGCAAAGCACAATTCCTCGAGATCTTCCGGTCCATGACCGCGCAGTGTATCGATCGCTTCCTGTACCTCCAAAGAGTTACCGATCGCACGGCCAAGCGGCTGGCTCATATCCGAGATAACAGCCATCGTCTTGCGTCCGACATTGTTACCGATACTAACCATCGCATGCGCCAATTCTTTCGCATCTTCCGGCGTCTTCATGAAGGCGCCTGCACCTGTCTTCACATCAAGTACAATAGCATCCGATCCGGCTGCAATCTTCTTACTCATTATGGAGCTAGCGATCAACGGAATCGAGTTAACGGTTGCCGTAACATCACGCAATGCATACAGCTTTTTGTCTGCCGGGGTAAGGTTGCCCGTCTGGCCGATTACTGCGATCTTGTGATTGTTGACCAAGCTCATAAATTCGTCTTTGCTGATCTCAACATGGAAACCTTCGATCGATTCCAGCTTGTCGATTGTACCACCTGTATGTCCAAGTCCACGTCCAGACATCTTCGCTACCGGAATATCCAATGCAGCAACGAGTGGCGCCAGAACCAGGGTCGTTGTATCGCCTACGCCGCCGGTGGAGTGCTTATCCACCTTAATGCCTTCGATCGCCGACAGATCAATCGTATCCCCCGAGTTCACCATAGCCATCGTCAGATCGGCCCGCTCCCGCTCCGTCATGTCGCGGAAAAATATAGCCATCGCAAAGGCACTCATCTGATAGTCCGGAATGCTCCCGTTCGTGTAACCTTCAATAATAAAGTTGATCTCCTCTGTCGTCAGCTCTTTGCCGTCGCGTTTCTTCGCAATCAAATCAACCATTCTCATTATCGATTTCCTCGCTCTCCAAGAGTATTGTTGTATGTCCTGATGTATGTCCCAAGCTCTTTACTAATGCTGAATTAATGATTGTGCGGAAGAATGCAGCCGGGTGTAATGTTCTTCCGTTCACAAAGGCAAACTCTACGCTTCTCCAGAATCATTTCACCTAGGTACGATATTCAAAATACTTCTACTTTTTTTGAATATAGTACCCTCTTGCCTAATCCCTGCTCTTTCTTTAATTCAACATCTAAAGTTGTATAGACGATATTTTAAAGAGAAATAGCTGTCTCCAAGGCAACTTCCATCATATCGTTGAAGGTAGTCTGACGCTCTTGTGATGTCGTCTCTTCCCCTGTCAACAAATGGTCGCTGACGGTCAGAATCGTTAATGCATTAACACCGTATTTGGCAGCCAGAGAATACAGAGCAGTAGTCTCCATCTCCACTGCAAGCACACCATAATCCATCAGCTTCTGTACAATGGATTTATCATCGCGATAGAACATATCCGAGCTGAAGATGTTACCAACATGCTGCGTTAACCCTTTGGCAGCGCCGTTGTCATAAGCTGCCTTCAGCAGCGGGAAGCTAGCGATCGGGGAGAAGTCATATCCGCCGAATACGTGACGGTTCATACTGGAATCTGTACAGGATGCCTGTGCAAGCACAACATCACGTACATGTACATGCTCCTGCATCGCGCCGCAGGTTCCTACCCGGAACAAATTTTTCACGCCATATTCACTGATAAGTTCATTGACATATATGCTCGTAGTCGGAATCCCCATGCCTGTACCTTGCACCGAGATGCGTTTGCCTTTATAGGTTCCGGTAAATCCCAGCATTCCTCGCACTTCGTTGTAGCAGGAAATGTCCTCGAAATAGGTCTCAGCGATAAATTTCGCTCTTAACGGGTCCCCTGGAAGTAATATCGTCTCTGCAATTTCGCCTTGC
>DASYFA010000344.1:0-11987 GCA_036498705.1 Paenibacillus sp. | reverse complement strand
CATCACCGGCGCTCTTACAGGGGTGCTGCTCCTTACCAAACGAATGCCTTCGCGTTATGTATGGCTTGCGCTCACATCGTTCTGCTTACTGTTCATCAGTTTTATCAGCCTGATGCCGTTGATGTTCATCGTCGCATTAACGATTATTATCGCATTCTCCATACTGGGAGCGCTTCTCTATCGATTGAAGACCGGTAAATACCACGAGGCCAAGCTTGTTTCTAAAGTCACAGCTGCGGCTCTGGCGGTGGTCACGATAGGAACTGTAGGCACAGGAGGGTACTGGCTGCTGAGCAACGGCGACGCGGATTTGCCGAAACCTTACCGGTTGCAAACGATGAAGCCAGCGGATCGTTACCGGACAACAGCGGCTAATCCGGCCGAGCAAGGTCCCTTTAAAGTCAAAACATTAACTTATGGCAGCGCAAACAGTTACCGGAAGGAATTCAACCGGAGCGACTCGCTTGTGACTAATCAGGTGGACGGATCAGCTTTTGTGAAAAAGTGGTCGTCGCTTCGTACCAAAACCTTCGGCTTCGGACCGAATAAAATGCCGCTGAACGGATTAGTCTGGTATCCCGATGGCGAAGGGCCTTTCCCGCTCATCGTCACCGTTCACGGCAATCACACCGCGACCGATTATTCAGACCCAGGGTATGAATACTTAGGCAAGCTGCTGGCGAGCCGCGGATATATTTTTGTATCCATCGATGAAAATTTTCTCAATTCATCCCTGTTCGACGATTTATTTATACTGAACATGCTAAAAGATGAAAATCCGGCCCGAGGATGGCTTCTACTGGAACATTTGAAAGTCTGGAATGAGTGGAGCAAAACACAAGAAAATCCATTCTTCGGAAAAGCGGACATAAGCCGGATCGCGCTGATTGGCCATTCCCGTGGTGCTGAAGCTGTAACGATTGCTGCGGCGTATAACAAGCTGCCCGCCTCCCCGGAAGACGGCAACATCAAATTCGACTACAACTTCGGTATCCGTTCCCTTATTTCGATCGCCGGTACGGACGGGCAATACAAGCCCGCGGGACAATTGATGCCTTTGCAGGATATGAACTATTTGGCTTTACATGGCGCTCATGATATGGACGTCAGTTCATTTGACGGGACGAGTCAGTACAGCCGGATTCGTTTTTCGGGCGGCAGCGACTACTTTAAGGCATCGGTCTATATTTATGGTGCGAATCACGGGCAATTTAACAGCGTATGGGGCAGAACCGACCGAATCGGGCTTGGCAACAAACTGTACAATACGGCTCAGTTGATATCACAGGAGGAGCAGCTGCAAGCAGCAAAAGTGTTAGTTTCATCCTTTATGGATGCGACCTTGAAAGGGAAAAGCGAGTACCGGCCCTTGTTCCAGGATATCGGTTATGCCCGGGAGTGGCTGCCGGACACGATGTATATCGGCAACTACATGGACTCGAACACGACGCTCATTAGCCGCTTTGATGAAGACATCGATCTCGGAACGACGACATTGGCAGGCGGCCAGTTGATCGGAGAGCATCTGAAGCAGTGGAAAGAGGAAAGAGTCGAGAGGAAATTTGCGCCCGACTTGTACAGCGCAGTGCGCCTCGGTTGGGATCATACGGCCGAATCCGGTATTCCTTCCTATACGCTTGTTTTGCCGGACAGTGGGCTTGAGGTACGGGAAACGAGCTCTATCGTCTTTTCAATGGCTGACCTGAATGACGAGAAAGTGAATAACAACAAGGAGGCGCTCGTCGATCTAACCGTCGAAGTAGAGGACAAAAACGGCAACGTGGCGTCTGTTCCACTAAGCAGCGAAGCTTATTTACTGCCGGTGTTCGAGGGCAAGATTGTGAAATGGCCTTTCACATGGTCACTTCCGACGAAGGAGCCAGTGTTCCAAAACTTCGCCTTCCGTCTTGCCGATTTGAAAAAGACCAACCCGAATTTTCACCCTGGGCAATTACGTAAAATCAGTTTTGTATTTGATAAAACGAAAAAAGGTACAGTGTTGATTAGTAACATTGGCATCCAAAACGAAAGTGGGACAGATGGAAATACACCTTGATTACACGGCAGAACCTCCTTTTCGTTGATCTTGTAAAAGCTCAGCGTTGAAGGGAGGCCGCTGAAGAAGTATCCGTCCTAACAAAGCGCAAAAGAAACCGCCCCTTGGTAAGAAGTAGGTACCATCCAAGGAACGGTTTCTTTTCAATACTTACGGCGGCTATCGGATCATACACTCCCCATCTCACAAGCCCGCCCTACTCTACCTCTACCTGTGGTACAACGGCCTGATGCAAAGCAATGTCCAGCTCTTTCGTGTACTCATCCCGCTGTTCCGGTGTCCAGCCAAAGAAATTAGCCATAAATTCAATCACCGGCTCCTTCCAGTCCCGCACCCACTGGATATTGAAGAAGAGCGCCCCGGTACGGCGGATGAAGAAGTCGACCGGCTTCACCGTCATTTCTTCCTCGATGGCATAGACGAGCGGTACAAATACTTCGATCGGCAATCCGCTTGCCTCTAAGTCCCCACGATGACGGTCAGCAAGCTCGAAGATCCGGTTTATATTGGAGCCGTAATGACGTGCCCAGCACTTAACGAATGCAGCATCCAGGCCGCGGCGTGCCCCCTCTTCCGTCTTTGTCTGAACAAATCCCGCGAAACCTGCGGAGCCGCCTACATGCCCGCCGGAGATGGGCAGCTTCTTAGTCATCGTCGGAACGAATACCAAGCCCTCCTCCCGGCTCAGCATTTGCATAACCAGATCAACAATCATCTCAGCCATCTTACGATAGCCAGTAAGCTTGCCGCCCGCAATCGTAATCAGTCCCGAAGGAGATTGCCAGATCTCGTCGCGGCGGGAAATTTCCGATGCGCTCTTGCCTTCCTCATAGATGAGTGGCCGTACGCCCGCCCAGCTGGATTCGATATCTTCCGCACTAAGCTGGATTGTCGGGAACATATATCCTATCGCGGCAATAATGTAATCACGATCCTCCTTCGTCATAACAGGCCTGATCGGGTCACCTCGGTAGAACGTATCCGTAGTTCCTACATAGGTCTTGCCATCACGCGGAATTGCGAACACCATCCGGCCGTCTGGCGTGTCGAAGTAGATCGCTTGCTTAAGCGGGAATTTGGATTGATCTATGACAAGATGAACGCCCTTCGATAATTGCAGATGCTTGCCTGTCTTGGAATGGTCTTTGGTGCGAAGCTCATCGACCCATGGTCCTGCCGCGTTAATGATTTTCTTTGCCCGGTACTCGTAGCTCTCCCCATCCAATTGATCAACGACTCGCACACCAACAATCCTGTCATTCTCATATATGAAGGAATCCACCTTCATATAATTGATGGCCATCGCCCCATTACGGACGGCTTCCTTCATCACCTCAATCGTCAGGCGCGCGTCATCCGTACGATATTCTACATAATAGCCACCACCCAGAAGCCCTTCCCGCTTAAGCAGCGGTTCACGGGTCTTCGTCTCTTGCTCCGACAGCATCCGCCGCCGTTCACTATGCTTGACCCCGGCCAGGAAGTCATAGACGCGCAGCCCGATACCTGTGCTGAATTTACCAAATGTCCCGCCACGATGAAGCGGTAGCAGCATCCATTCCGGCGTCGTGACATGCGGGCCGTTCTCGTAGACGATGGCCCGCTCCTTACCTACCTCGGACACCGTCTTAATATCGAATTGCTTCAAATACCGAAGCCCACCATGCACCAGTTTGGTCGAACGACTGGAAGTGCCTGCGGCAAAATCCTGCATTTCGAACACGGCCGTACTAAGTCCTCGCGTCACTGCATCCAGGGCAATTCCCGCCCCTGTAATTCCTCCGCCTACTACAATCAAATCTAGCGGCTCCTGTCCCATTGCTTCTGTCATCGCTTTACGTCCCGTCGCGGAAAATGCAATTGTCATCCCATTAACCTCCCTCGTCATAAAGACGGATATTGAAGTAGGTCATTGTACAAAAAAGCCGCAATAACACTAAAGTCACGGACTCAAGTGCAATTGCGGCTTCTCTATTCTCCAACCGAATTTAAATATTAACTTATTAAAAATTGTAGCATATTCATGTAATTATTTAAATACTTTTGTCGCCTCAATCGCTTTGCCCCAGCCCGCATAGAGTTCATTTCTGCGCTCTTCCGACATCGACGGCGTGAAGGTGCGACCAATACTCCATTGCGCCTCAATCTCATCCCGGCTCTCCCAATACCCAACAGCCAGGCCAGCGAGGTAAGCTGCACCAAGAGCCGTTGTCTCGAACACTTGTGGACATTCCACAGGCACGCCAAGCATATCACTCTGGAACTGCATCAAGAAGTTGTTCTGAACCGCCCCGCCATCCACGCGCAGTGTCGTAAGACCAATCGCGGAATCGGCCTCCATGGCGTTCAATACATCCTTGCTCTGGTATGCTAACGATTCAAGGGTGGCGCGGATGAAATGCTCTTTACTGGTACCCCGAGTTAGACCAAATATTGCCCCCTTCACATCACTGTCCCAATATGGTGTTCCCAGTCCAACGAAGGCAGGTACCACATACACGCCGTCTGTGGACTCCACTCTACTTGCATATTGCTCGCTATCCTTCGATTCCTTGATCATACGGAGGCCGTCACGGAGCCATTGAACGGCGGAGCCGGCAACAAAGACGCTTCCTTCCAGGGCATATTCCACCTTGCCGTCGATTCCCCAAGCGATCGTGGTGAGCAGGCCATGCGAGGAATGAACGGCCTGTTCGCCGGTATTCATCAACATGAAGCACCCGGTGCCATAGGTGTTCTTCGCCATGCCTTGCTGGAAGCAAGCCTGCCCGAACAGGGCGGCCTGCTGGTCACCAGCAACGCCGGCAATTGGAATTTCTTCACCGAAGAAATGATAATCGACCGTCGTGCCATAAATTTCAGAGGAGGAACGGACTTCCGGAAGCATTTGCTTCGGAATTGACAGCAGCTCTAGCAATTCGTCATCCCATTTCAAATCATAAATATTGTACATAAGCGTTCGCGAAGCGTTGCTATAGTCAGTCACATGCACCTTGCCGCCGCTAAGCTTCCAGATCAGCCATGTGTCGATCGTGCCGAATAGCAATTCACCTTGTTCCGCCCTTTCCCGAGCTCCGGGAACATGGTCTAGAATCCATTTGACCTTCGTACCTGAAAAATAAGAATCGATCAGTAGCCCTGTCTTAGATCGGATTAAGTCCTCGTAACCTCCTGCTTGCAGTTCATCACAGATAGACTTCGTCTGTCTAGATTGCCATACGATCGCATTGTAGATCGGACGGCCGGATGCCTTATCCCATACGACAGCTGTCTCACGCTGGTTCGTAATTCCGATCCCAGCAATTTGATGCGGCTTCACACCGGATTCAATCAGACAGGTAGCAATAACGGCAAGAATCGATCCCCAGATTTCCTGAGCATTATGCTCCACCCAACCCGGTTCCGGGAAAATTTGAGTGAACTCCTTCTGAGAGACGTGCACAATTTGACCTGCTTTATCAAATAAAATAGCTCTGGAGCTTGTTGTCCCTTGATCAAGAGATAAGATATATTTTTCCATGTTAATTTCCTCCATTAAATATTATTTACAGCCTGCTGCTTACATCGATACACTTCGATTTGTCTTTTTACTGAAGAGGATCAGCGCAAGGAGAAGAATAACGACTGCTATTCCTAACACAATCCAAATGGCAGCATCCATATTGCCTAGGAACACATTTTTGTAAAATAATGCTCCGAGCGAACCACCAAGCAATGGTCCGACGACGGGAATCCAAGCGTATCTCCAATTTGAGCTTCCTTTCCCGGGGATTGGAAGCAGCATATGGGCGATTCTCGGCCCCAGATCACGCGCCGGATTGATCGCATATCCCGTCGCTCCGCCTAGCGAGAGCCCGATGCTGACAATCAGAAAACCAACAATGAGTGGATTGAGTCCATCGGTGAACTTGTTAGCACCAATGGCGAGAATACCAAGAACTAAGACGAATGTTCCAATCATCTCACTCATCAGATTGGAGAATGGGTGATACACGGCAGGACTTGTTGAGAATACACTTAATTTCGCTCCGGGATCATCTGTTACCTTCCAATGTGGCAAATAATGCAGATACACGATCACTGCACCAGCAATAGCGCCCAACATTTGAGCAGCTATGTACATGGGGACGTCAGACCAAGGGAAGTTCCCGATAAGCGCAAGCCCTAAAGTGAGGGCGGGGTTTAGATGAGCTCCGCTTATCGTACCTACGGAATAGGCCGCTATAGCTACCGCTAAGCCCCATCCCATTGTAATGACGATCCAGCCTGAATTTGCCGCATAAGATCTCTTCAGTGATACTCCAGCACATACACCGCCGCCAAGTGCAACCAGTATCATGGTCCCGATAAACTCTCCCCAAAATGCCGACATAATTAACCCCTCCCATGAGTTATGACTGTTAAGAACACAAAGAGACCTACATCAAATGTACCACCGTCTCCATTATGCAGAGAAGGCAGTGCGTTGATTGTAGATCTCCAAGTCTCCGTAACATTATTAACTTGATTCAAATTTTATTTAAAATTGTAAACGTTGTCAATCCCTTTTTTTTCAAGGTCTGTCCATAATTGTTTGTTTGAAGTGGTCACCGCTTCCGCACCTGCTTGCAGAGCAAGCTTCACATCTTCACTCGTGGAGATAAATCCTCCTGCCAGGATGGGCAGACTCGTTCTTTCCTTTACCTTACGAATAATGCTCGGCATACCTCCAGGCAGTACTTCAATGATGTCCGGCTGAGTGTTCTCAAGCAGCTTACAGCTCTTCTCCAGAGCACTGTTGTCGATCAAGAAGATCCGCTGAACGGCAATGACTCCTTTTTGCTTCGCCTTATGAATGACACTGGACTTCGTAGAGATTATCCCATATGGCCGATACTCCTGGCACAGATATTCGGTCGCATGCGCATCGCTCTGCAGCCCCTGGATCAAGTCGATATGCAGGAACAGCTTCTTATTCGCTTGCTGTACCATGCTGCAGGCATGCTTCAACTGGGCGACATGAACGTCGAGCAACACAAGATATTCAAAGGATGATGCCACGGCCTTCTCCAAATCCTTCATCTGCCTTGATGCGGGTAGAATCCGCTGTTCATAGAAATTCATAGCCTCAGACCCCTTTGGTCAGATCATACATAAAGTCTATAATATTTTATTCGGCGAAAAGTCGGCAAATGACAAGCATTTATAATCATTACCAGGTAACATTTATCTCTGGTCTCATAACATCTTCCTTACAGATGCTCAAGCGCAAACGCCGTAGTCATTGTAATTTTATCAGGCATATTGTTGACTGGGAACCACTGCACATCTCCCAGAGCATGAGGCTCTCGATTCTTTACAATCCCAGAGACAATGCGAGCCAGAAAGGTTGGCGCTACATAATGTGTGTTCTCCGCCGGAAGGATGTGATTCGTGACACAGAGCAGTTGATCAAGCGTGATTTCGACACCTAATTCCTCTCTTATCTCGCGGATAACCGCATCTTCAATGGTCTCCATGTATTCGACCTTGCCCCCTGGCAGACTCCAATAACCCGCTTCAGGTGCTTTCTTACGAAGCACGAGCAATATACGATCCTGATCGTCTTTAATTACAGCACCAACGCCGACTCTTGCTGATTTCTCGCTATTCATGGTTTCTCTTCCCTTCTCGAACGCTCTTCGATCCCATAAATACAGGGCCGATTCTTAATAGAACCGGCCCTGTATTGCTAGACTACTTTATAGAAATAATAAAATCTATCTACTTAGCCGCTTCGCGGCCATACACTTCGATTTGGCTAAGCGCCGGGAATGGAGAAGGATCATCCGACTTGATCAGCTCTTTCAGTGTAACCCATTCCACCTTGCGCGGCGTAAGTTCGAACGTTTGCTTCAGATGAGTTTTCACTAGATCCAAAGTTTCCTGGCTTCCATCCGAGAACGCTAATGTAACACGCTCCCAATGACTGTCATGCGGGAAGTCTGCACGAATCGTTAAGGCAACCTTATCAACTTCCACAGTACGGCCAAAATCTACAGTCATCTCTGCATCAGGATTCTGATTAATCCCCCAGGATTCAAAAGGCCATTTGCCATGCGAGTAGTTCACATAGTTGCCATTGATCGCATTCCGTGCCGCAAATACGGATTCCCCGCGAGTCTCCACGTTAGCATACGCATGGGGATAGCTGGTGCTATTCTCATGTTGGTCATATACATTTAGCGCTAAATTGCGATAAGAATTGATCTCTTCCTCCGTAGCTAAGCGAGCGGTAAGTGTATGTAAATCACCTATAAATGTCTTCGGAGAATACGAGATCTTCTTCTCGTCAAAAGGAATGATGAAGCGAAGATCTTGACCTGTTAAATATATAAATGCTGGATCCATCGCATCCTCGAGTTGAATGACCAGATATACGTTTTCATTTTCGCTTGTCAGAACAATTTGATCCCCAGGTTCATAGCTTTTATCATAAACCAGATGAGCCTGGCCAAGGTCCGCAGCGGACGCCAAAACAGCACCATTCGCGCTTTGTATCTCAAGTTTAAGTTGTGTCATGTCGATTCTCCTATTCTAGTATTGAATTTGGACGATATCTACATCTTATCTTATTGACTCAGGACAGACCAGTCTAGAAGCCAAAAGGTATAGAAAGTGCACATCTCATGCAAAAAAGGTCAAACATTGACACCAAATCTATGATTATGCAACCGGGTTACATCACTTCATTACTTTAACAATCATTTTCTCACTAGATGTCACTCCGGCATCATTAAGAAGCTCACATCGATATTCGTACGTACCGACGGACTTGTCATGAATGTCTGTAATGGTAGTTTGTGCATTTGGCGTATGATCATTAAGCACTTGCGTATCGATCAGAATCCCATTCTCGTATAAACGGTAAGTAGTACCGTTTGTGCCCCACCACATATTCATACTGACTTTAAAGTTCCCATCGCCATCCCAGTTGTCATGAGAAAGAACCGGTACAGCCGGAGCCGCTTCCGTAACGGTTACCGTATGAACAGCACTTCTTGTCGTGCCTGATAAATTGGTGAGCTCCACATAATAGCGGTAGGTTCCATTTTTTCGGTTTAGAATGGATGTGATTGCAGTTTGTGCATTCGGCGAATGATCTGCAAGGGATTGGGTATCAATCAGTACGTCATTTTCGTACAGCTTATATGTCGTGCCGTTATGCCCCCACCACATATTCATCGTGATCGAATACGTTCCACCTTTAATTCCCGTATCATGCCCGTGATCGTCCAAGAGAACAGGTTTCCCCGGGACCCCTTCCGGATCAGGATTTGACGTCGTCTTTACCGTCAACTTCCCACTGGCCTCGCTGCTTAGGAAATATGTCTCATCATTTTGAGTATACGAGACTTTGAATGGATATGTTTTCTCTTTATCCGAGTCATCCTGGAATTGAATTTTGTAGCTCAACTCCGCAATCCCATTCGTATCCGTTATTGCCGCTCCCATCGGTTCGTCATCGTTTATAAAGAAGGTTACATTTTCCCCGGAGATCGCCTGATCGTTTTTATCATGCAGCTTAGCCTGCAGCAGCACAGTGTCATTGACCCTTCCCTCAACGTCTGAAGATTCCATTACCGTGCTATGATATAACTTGAACTTCAATTCCTGCTCTGTCGTCGTTCCTGTGGGATTATCCGCTTGCACGTTCAAGATGTGCTCCCCTTTAGCAGTGATCGGTGTACCGGATGTCCATGGTTCCCCATCCAACAGAATCCGAGGTTCCAGCACTTGACCATCCTCCGTTTCAGCCTTCACAACCGGAATGGCCTCATCTGCATAACTTTCTCCTTCTTTAACGCCTTGAATCGTGATGATTGGAGAAGCTGTATCATAAATCCATTGAGCAGTTCTGAATTTCTTGGAATCTTTGACCTCCCCAATTCCAGAGCCCCATTCAATATACCCTTTCCGCCCCGAACCGTCGTTGTCGTTCACAAGGAAAGAGATACTGAGGGCTTCATTCGCACTCGGTTTGACCTGTGAGATCTCTGACCAAGGAAGCGCCATCTCGTAAACGGTAAGCTTCTGCACTTCATCTCTCTTGACCTGCAAGGAGCCATTCGCAACAAGTCCCTTGGGTCTGGAATCCGCTGACAGCCAACGATAGATTTGCGGCCCTTGCGACGTATCGGAAATCCCAAGCTCATAATAGCCCATATTCTCTCCGGGAATCCCAGCCATCATAGCAAACTGGATACTGTCGTTCTTCCAGATTTCCTCCCCGCTTGCGGAAGCGGAATGAACATTATCCTTGATTTGCGCTGTCAAATAGAAATTATCCTGATCCCAGTTCGCCCATATATTCCCGTCCAAATCGGCCGGACCGGTATAATTCTGCATTTTGACCGTTCCCTTCGATAGTTCGACGATCGGCGATTGTGCGATAACACCAGGGTCAACGGTACCGTCCACCTGGGCCGTACCGCGAATGATCGGATTAAAATCAAACTTTCCTTCATAAACAAAAGGCTCTTTTCCGTCAAAATATACGGTGACTTGGACTGGGTAGCTAGCTCCAAAGTCAAAACCATTGAGCGGAATATCTATCGTATCTAAAGTGTCCGGCGGGATAACCAAGGCCATGGTTTGACTGCCGGATTGGGTACCGAACTTCCAATCTATTTGTTGAACACTAAGCCCTTGCGCCTTCGAATGGTTGTTAATCTGCACCTTCAAGCCTTCACTCTTGGAATTCACATCTGAAATCGTAGGGGTGACACGTGCTCCATATGGTGGAGCTGTCTGAATAATATGCTTTAATTGTCCAAAACTTCTTCCATTCGCGGTCAAATTCACTTTGATATATCGGATACCTTTCTCTTTTAGCCCAGGTAAAGTAAAAGGCTGCGATGCCTTCTGACCTGCTTCCGCGTTCAAAGGGTACGATTCCCCTTCTACCATGAACGAAACGGCCAGCGCTTTACCTGAAGCATTATTCATCTCCACTCTAAGCGCGATCGGTTCGCCAGCTACCGCTTCTTCTCCTGCCAAGTTGAAGGTTGTGTCAATAGCAATGCCTTCAATATCGTTTTTGATATAAATCGGCTCTTCGGTAAGCGTCAAATACACTTTACCATCAATCGGTGTGTACGTTTCTGTGTTCCCCATGATATCCATGACTTGAATCTGAGAATTGGTGCTGATCGCAGTTTGCACGGGGGTGTTGGCCCATACGACCCGTAGGCTCTGACCATCCTTGTTAAACTTGTAGCTCGATATATTCTCATCGAAGGATTCCCGATCAATGAATTGAGCACCGATGAGCTCTCTAGTCATCGCAGCGTAAGCCGCATATGCAGGCTTCGGCGTAAATGCTCCCTTCGGGTCATTCGCATTCCGCAGGATGCCGAAGTTATTTTCATGATAGCCACTATCCATACCATCGTTCATAAAATCGTACCAGAACACTTTTTCGACACCTTCTGCAAGTGCCTGGACATGGGTACGCACAATATAATCGGCTTGTGTATTTTCGCTAATGCCAATGCCTCCAATAGACGTTGGCCATCCAACCTCGGTGAACCAAATTGGCTTCAGTTGCCCTTGATTATATTGACGAATCAAGTTCTGCGTACTACGCACGTTATCAACAATGCCATCTGGAGGTCGTTGGCTTTGGTATGGATGGATTGAGACGGCATCCATATACTGAAGTCCCCCAAGCTTGAATACATCCTCCATCCAGCCAAGCGGCGTACCGGCTGTTGCCATTCCAACCACCGTAACATCGGGTCTGGCGGCCTTCACCGTCTCATAGGTCTTCTTCAGAAGTTGGTAATAGTAATCCGGGCGAGAATCAGCGGGACCGTTGCCTCGATCTCCGAAACCACCGTTGAATTCGTTGTACACCTCTATCCAAGGGATCTGATCTCCGTACAGGTTCAACAAAGCTTTTCCGTAATCG
>DASYFA010000343.1:0-2455 GCA_036498705.1 Paenibacillus sp. | reverse complement strand
TTATGTATAATTTCATTAGTCAGCTTCCACGGGATTTGTTCGAATCTGCTTTTATCGATGGGGCTAGTCATTTTACGATCTTCAGTCGTCTAATTCTTCCATTATCGGTGCCGGCTTTGGCTTCGATCGGGATCTTCCAATTCCTGTGGGTGTGGAATGACTATCTCGTCTCACTTATCTTCATCGGCAATCAACCGAGTGTGCAGGTAATGTCCATGAAGATCGCCGATTTGGTTGGTTCCCGCGGCAGCGATTGGCATCTCTTAACCTCGGCAGCCTTCATATCGATGCTGATGCCGCTTGCGATTTTCTTCCTGCTGCAGAAGTACTTCGTCAGGGGGCTGATGGGTGGATCGGTCAAAGGTTAAACCTAAATATGGACGAAAATACTATTGCATATAATGCGATAAGAGCTGCTCCGTATAAATACGGGGCGGCTCTTTTGCCTCTAAAGGTTATTTATACAGCTTTGTACCAACGCTTGACAGAGCACCACTCTGTAAAGCAAAATATTAACAGAGCGGTACTCTGTTAGGAGGGTGCTATATGGCAAGGGTCGTTAAGAAGCCGGAGGAAAGAAAAGAAGAACTGCTGGATATTGCAATTAAACTGTTTATGGAGAAGGGCTACGTCAATACTTCGGTCAAAGATATTTATACACAGGCTAATGGGTCATTTGGCATGTTCTATCACCACTTTGCTTCTAAAGAAGAGATATTTGAAGCCGCAATGGCCAAGTATACTGATTTGTTCGTGTCTGGCATTGCTGAGATTTTACAGGATGTGACGATTCCCTACCCAGTGCGTTACAAGCACGTTCTTATTCATTGGATGGGATTGATGAACGGGCGCGACAAAGTACGAGGGACTAGTCATGATGTTGAGGTGTTCCGAACATTGTCCGGCAAAATGCTGAGCGGTTCTATTGATCCGGTGAGGCGTTATTTGGACGAGGGAATGGAGCAGGGATTTATAAAGACAGATGATAGCCATAGCTCTGCTATATTTATAGTCTATGGAACTTTCGGATTGCTGAATGAAGAGAGAAGCCGCATCGGCAGTAATGACAACGCCCTACATATTTTTGCTGAGGTATCCAAACGAATAGCGGCGATGCTAGATGCTGGTGAGGATATTTTTAATTTTGCAGAGGAGGGATAACCGTGTACAATGATTTATTTTCAATAGGACCCTTTACGGTACATGGATACGGAGTGATGATCGCCATTGGTGTCCTGGCTGCTTACATGGTTATGATGAAGCGAGCCAAGCGGCTCAACATCGATAGTAGTCATATTGATTCGCTAACAGTCTGGGTTCTAGTAGGCGGGGCAATAGGCGCCAAGGGTTTGTTTTGGCTCACTCAGATGGAGAATATCATGCAGAATCCTAGAATTCTGCTGCTGACGATCACAGACGGTTTTGTGGTATATGGGGGAATTATTGGTGGCGTATTAGCCGGATATCTCTATTGTCGAAAGAAGCAGATAGGGTTCTTGAAGTATTTTGATTTGATTATCCCGTCTGTAGCGCTAGCACAAGGCTTCGGGCGCATTGGTTGCTTTATGGCAGGCTGCTGTTACGGTAGGGAGACAGATAGTGCATTTGGAGTGGTGTTTCCATCCTTCTCGCTTGCCCCAGGTGGCGTACGGCTGATCCCCACACAGTTAATTTCAAGCGGCTTGGATTTCCTTCTGTTTGCGGTACTGATTTTCTATGCGAAGAGGAAAAAAACCGACGGTCAGGTAGCAGCACTTTATTTGATCTTATATAGCGGAGGCAGATTCATACTTGAATTTTTCAGAGGGGATATCATACGTGGAAGTGTCGGTATTCTTTCGACCTCGCAATTTATATCTATTTTCCTGTTTGTAATCGGATGTGGAATGTTCATAACAAGGCAATATAAAGCCGCTATACTGCGATAAGCAGTCATATAGCGGCTTTGCTGCATTTTAATAAGGCAGTTGCGTAAAAATACACCTTTTTCCAATACAAACGCACATCAGAATGTAAGCGCTGTTATTCTATGATGAGAGGGAAGTCCCAATATGAATAAGGGGGTTGCCTCAATGAGACGATTTAAGCCGATCTTGGCCGCGCTGATGTCCTTGCTGCTGATTATTTCGGCTTTTCCGGCATTTACCGGTCAGGCGAAGGCTGCGGCGGAAGGAAGCGGGGCCGCGGACATTCCCTCCGGTAAAGTCATGATCAAGAACAAATGGAAGAGCAATTATTTGTACGAAGCTTCGGATGGTACAGTCAGATATGGGATGACGAATCCAGCGGACGAGTCGGCACAGTGGATCGTAGCTACGGATCGCGGACAGTCCTTGATTAAGAATGTTAAGACAGGACATTACATCACCGTGGCCAAGACGACGCAGCGCTATCAAGCGTTGACGACGAATGAGACAGCGGATTCGAACGCGGAGAAGTGGATCATCGACAGGTC
>DASYFA010000342.1:0-4235 GCA_036498705.1 Paenibacillus sp. | reverse complement strand
GGTGGTATACGGGAAGGAATTAAATATACCGCCAAGCATAATTGCCAGTCCTTCTGCTCTATAGCCCTTGGTCAGATCCTCTGATTTAATGTCCTTATCTACGATTTTGCCCAAGGCCATAAATACACCTGTCGATTCGGCAACACTGACGATCGCTACCAGAATCATCGTGAGTATAGCCGAGACATGGAAGGTTGGACGCCCGAAATAGAAAGGCTGTACCATATGGAACCAACTTGCTTCCTTAAGTGCCGTATAATCGACCGCACCGGCAAAACCAGCGATAATTGTACCAAAAATTAAGCCGACAAGTACGGATACGGAGCGCAGAAACCCTGTTGTAAATCGATTCAGCAGGATAATAAAGATGAACACCCCAAAACCGAGGGCCAGGTTAAGCGGGCTCCCAAAATCCGGGTCTGCCGCATTCCCTCCACCAAGGTCGGTAAGAGCGACCGGTATCAGGGTTACCCCTATGATCGTCACGACGGATCCGGTAACGACCGGAGGGAAGAACGCGATCAGCTTGCCGAACAAGCCGGCGAATAGAAATACGAACAAGCCTGAGGCAATAATCGCACCATAGATGGCTGATACACCCAAGCCTGCACTCCCTCCGATCGCGATCATCGGCGCCACGGCCTGGAAGGCACAACCGAGCATCACAGGCAATCCGATGCCGAAGAAGCGGTTGCCCCATACCTGCAGCAAAGTCGCTACACCACAAGCCAGCAAATCAATACAAATCAAATAAGTTAGTTGTTCATGATTAAAGTCTAGCGCATTGCCTACAATTAACGGTACAAGAACCGCTCCGGCGTACATGGCTAATACGTGCTGAATCCCCAAAGAAAACGTCTTGAAAGGATGTCTGTTCCTTTGAAAAATGCGTTCGTGGTGTTCCATGATGTTAACTAGTTCCTCCCCAGGCTCAACTTATAGAGGTAGTTCAAAAAGTTTTCGGTGCTGAAAACCAAACTTTTTGAACACTCATTTGTATTTGTAGGTATATATAATTGCTGCTTCTTATCAGACAGCAAGACTTGCCCTTAAACGAAAGTTACTGTACCGTTCTCAAGCGAAGCAATCCGCACTAACGAATCAACGCGATATCCAGCTTCCTCAAGCAATCTAGCACCTGGCTGGAACGACTTCTCGATGACAATGCCGATGCCGACTACACTAGCTCCCGCCTGTTCAACAACACGCGCCAAACCGAAGGCAGCTTCACCGTTAGCAAGGAAATCGTCGATAATAAGCACACGATCATCCTTATTCAGGAATTTCTTAGATACCGTGATCTCATTCGTCTCCCGCTTCGTGAAGGAATACACCTTCTCCACCAGAATATCGTCTCTGAGTGTCAACGATTTATGTTTGCGAGCGAAGATCATCGGAACGTCCAGCTCGAGCGCCGTCATAATTGCCGGAGCGATGCCTGATGATTCAATCGTAAGCACCTTCGTAATCTTCTCCCCTGCATACAGACGGGCGAACTCAGCCCCAACCTCTCTCATCAGTACCGGGTCCATCTGGTGGTTCAAGAAGGAGTCTACCTTCAATACCTGATCACTTAATACGATTCCCTCAGTCATTACTTTCTCTTTTAGCAGCTTCATAGAACTTGTCCCCCTTATAAGTGTTAGATAACTTACGATATAGATTCTGATCAAATCATGCTGATCCCTTATAAACTCTATATCAACAAATAAAAAAGAGAGCTCACTCCCCTACAGGAAAATGAACTCACGAAGAAAACGCCCCGACACCAAAAGGAATTTTGCCTGAGCCTCGCTCTCTGACAAAATCCGGTATAGAGCCCTTCTCCCGTAGTCCGATCATTTCCGGTGATCAGGTAGAGACTTGCAGGCCGATTCCTGCATTTATACGAGAAAATCTATGAAAAGACGACATTAAATACAATGTTTGAAGTATAACGCAAACTATGCGAGGAAATAAAGAGGTATTTCGTGCCTTTCGTGAATTTTTTTCAAAGTTCTGCAATTTTCACGCTAGTTTTCAATCTTTCATGGATGAAGAATGTATTCAGAAAGGCCGAACGAAGCTAGCAACTTCCTCATTAAATAGGTCTGAATTTCTGTGGCATTAAGTTGCCAATCACAGATCTCAGCTCGCCATCCTCTTTATAGGTCTTATCTCCTGTATCTAGCTCGCGTATCCGAACCCAATCAAAGTCACTTCTTGGCTCGCTTGGTACGAATATCATTTTATCCCGGTCATCCAATCTGAGCTTGTAACCCATCTCCTCGAACATCTGCAGCAAATCACTCTCTGATGGAATCTTCTTGTCTTCCTGTAGAAAAATTAATCCTCTCAGAGATTTGATACCTTCCTCGTGTTGTACGTCAAAATGAACAATGCATTCCATTGCAATTCATCCCCCAATTCAACTCTTGTTTGTTCAGCATTCCCTTGTCCACAGAGCGTCATTCACTCATAGAAAAAAGGCACGAGCTATGGCCATGCTTTCCCGACCATTCCGTGCCGTAAGGAAAAAACCGTCGCCTTACTTACTTAATACGCAAGACCTACCAATTCGTAAGGCATTATTTATTACAACTTAGTGACATTCCTTGATTTTAGATTTGTTCTGATCCGCAGTGCGGACACCATTTCGTTCCTTTGACAAGCACAGAGGAGCATATTTGACATTTCACCGACTGCACCTCTGGGTCGGACTCGGATTTCTTCGAAAAGGATCTAACAGAGGCTGATTCATCCTCTGGATTATCGGCATTTGATTGATCATTGCCCGGTTTACCTACATTCTCTTTCCAGGTGCGAATCCGGCGATCCAATTCCTCCTGCCGCTCCTGCTCGCGCTCCAACTGTTGCTTACGGCGCTCATCAAGCTCATCTTCATCCTTCTCCAGAACGGACTTCAAAGGCGAATCCTCAAGCATCTGCGGCGTATAGATCATCGTCTCATCCGAGACGGCACTCTCCTCCGATTGAAGATCCATCAGTCCGCCTGAAGGGCGATTCGCAACCTGACTGCTCTTCGCAATCTTACTCCCGCAATAAGGACAGAACATCGCATCTTGAGCCACATTCTTGCCGCAAGTGCCGCAAAGACGTTCATTCTTAAGCTCAGCAATCTTGAGACGGACTTCGTCCCGTTCTTCTACAAGCAGATCGCAGGTCTTGGCTAGTTCAAGCATTTCCTTCTCGGCCTCTGACATATCCTTAAGACGGTATCCTTCGTAAAAGACCTCGCCCATTTTTTGATAATACAATCCCATTTCACGTTCAATATTTGCAATTTGTGTATTCAAACGTCCGATCTCTACTACATTTTGCGCTCGATCGGTCATTTTACCAGCACTATCCTTTATTTTTCTGAAGAAATTCATTATTATTCCCTCCCCACACTACTTTCTGAAGCACTAAGCTGCCATCTAATTCTGAAAATATCATAACAGATTTTTCACCTTGGTGAAAACTGTACCTAAGTCTTGTTTTGATTTTGACAAGTTATTCAAGTTACAATAAAAGTAAGTCCGTGCTTAAACGGATCAAAAATATATAGGAGTAGATTACCCTGAACACGCCTAACAGTAAAGATAACCAAAGTGTCCTGCAGAAGTTAAACTTGAAGGAGTTGTATTGGGAAATCGATGAGCATGATCTTCGTAAATTTGAGGAATGGAAGAAGCTCCCTATACTCTATCAGCTTGCATTAGATGAATTGAGGAACAAGATCAAGCTAATTCAGACCGAATGGAAAATCGAGAACGGATATAGCCCAATCGAACATATAAAAACACGCATTAAAGAACCCAAGAGCATCATGAGCAAGCTGCAGCGCAAAGGATATGACATTACGGTCGACAACATCGTGAATAAGATCCACGATATCGCCGGTATGCGCATCGTCTTCTCCTTCGTTCAGGACATTTATAGCCTACTGGAGCATCTGAAGCAAAGAGAAGATATCACGATTCTGGAGATTAAAGATTATATTGAGCACCCTAAACCAAATGGTTACCAGAGTCTTCATCTGATCGTGGCCGTGCCGCTCACTCTCCTGGAGGGACAGCGCTGGATGAAGGTCGAGATTCAAATGCGTACGCTCGCTATGGACTTCTGGGCCAGCATGGAGCATATTCTCTACTATAAGTTTGACAAACAGCTGCCGCCGCATGTGGCCGAGGAATTGAAGGAGGCTGCGCGTGCTGCTGATGAACTGGATCAGAAGATGCTCCGCCTTCGCC
>DASYFA010000341.1:0-14812 GCA_036498705.1 Paenibacillus sp. | reverse complement strand
AACCGTCTATGCAGACAGTTCCCGGCTCTTTTGATTTTTACGACTATTTATTTCAATATTCTAGCGGTATACCACAAGATTCATTATTATACTTCTTCAGGGTACATACTCTTGCGTAGAGCCTGGATCTCTTCGCTCTCCAAGTACTCATCGTAGCTCATCACGCGATCGATAATTCCGTTAGGTGTAATCTCGATAATGCGGTTGGCAATCGTCTGAATAAATTGATGGTCATGCGATGTGAACAGAATCGTACCATCAAAATCAATCAGTCCGTTATTCAACGCAGTGATGGATTCCAAATCAAGGTGGTTGGTAGGCTCATCAAACAACAGAACGTTAGCACCGTTCAGCATCATTTTTGCCAACATGCAGCGAACCTTCTCGCCCCCGGACAATACAGAAGCCTTCTTGAGCGCCTCTTCACCAGCGAACAGCATGCGTCCAAGGAAGCCGCGCAGGAATGTCTCATCCTGGTCATTAGAATATTCGCGCAACCAATCGACCAGATTCATTTCCACGCCATCGAAATAACTGGAGTTGTCCTTAGGGAAATAGGCTTGAGACGTTGTTACCCCCCAAGTATACTCACCAGCTTCAGCTTCAAGCTCACCCATAAGCACCTGGAACAAAGTTGTCTTCGGCAAGCTGTTAGGACCAACAAAAGCAATCTTGTCGCCTTTATTCACGACAAAGTTAGCATTGTCTAGTACCTTCTCACCTTCAACCGTCTTCGTAATGCCATCAACCGTAAGTAGCTGCTTGCCTGCCTCACGTTCAGACTTGAAGTGCAGGAATGGATATTTCCGGTTCGAAGGACGAATATCGTCGAGCGTAATTTTGTCGAGCTGCTTCTTACGCGAAGTCGCTTGCTTCGATTTCGAAGCATTCGCCGAGAATCTTTGGATAAAGGCTTGCAGTTCTTTAATCTTCTCTTCTTTCTTCTTGTTCGCATCCCGCTGCAATTGTAGCGCGAGTTGGCTGGATTCATACCAGAAGTCATAGTTACCGACATACATCTGGATTTTACCAAAATCAATATCCGCAATATGCGTACATACTTTGTTCAGGAAGTGACGGTCATGGGATACCACGATTACGGTACCTTCATAATCCATTAAGAAATTCTCAAGCCATTGGATAGATTCTAGGTCCAAATGGTTGGTAGGCTCATCAAGCAGCAAATTGTTTGGACGTCCGAACAAAGCTTGCGCCAGGAGAACACGGACCTTCTCATTACCGCTAAGCTCCGACATTTTCTTATCATGCATTTCACGTGAAATACCCAGACCAATCAGCAACGCGGCCGCATCCGGTTCAGCATCCCAGCCGTTCAATTCGGCAAATTCGCCTTCCAGCTCACCGGCGCGCATACCGTCTTCTTCAGAAAAATCCGCCTTGGCATACAGGGCATCCTTCTCTTTCATAATCGAGTACAAGCGCTCATGCCCCATAATTACAGTCTCCAATACAGGGAACTCATCATATTCATAATGGTTCTGCTTGAGGACTGCCATTCTCTCATTCGGCGTCATGAACACTTCGCCCTGATTCGGTTCAATTTCACCGGACAGGATCTTGAGGAACGTCGATTTCCCTGCCCCATTGGCCCCGATCAGGCCGTAGCAGTTGCCTGCCGTAAATTTTATATTTACATCCTCAAAAAGTGGTCGTTTTCCATAACGGAGCGTTACACCGCTAGTACTTATCATTTAGGCATTACCATCCTTTTTAAATAATGACACTACTGGCTCAATATTATAACATAGTTCTATGTATAAGTTGAGTGATATTCCTGGGAACAGATGCTGTACTACTATAATGTTTCTTTATACTATTATTTTACAGAAAAGGGTGAAGGTATGCTATTTACTTTGCTAATATTGGCCTCAGCTCTAGGCCTCATCATTGGACAAAGACTCTATAGACAAGTAAGAACAAAAGTCGAAGCAAATCCGCAACTCTCCCGGCTCGCGCAGCCTCTTGTCGGAAGCCTGACTCTATTTGTTGGAAACATGGCGATTTTCGCTCTCATCTGGGGACTTCTCTTGGTGCTGACCTATGTATCCATCCCTTATATTCACATGCTCCTGCCTGTATTAGGCGTTACTCTCAGCATCTTCTTCTGGCAATTCATTCGTACCAGTTGGCAGGGACTCGGTAAGCGCCGGATTGGGATGGCTCTCGTCGGGAATTCCTTCTACCTCATACTGTTCTTGTACGCCGTCATTCAATTTATTACGATCAAGCCTGCTTTTGAAGGTGACGATACCTTTATGCGCGCCTTTGGAATGGTGTTGCTCGGCTTCATCGCCCTGGTCGCTTATATCATTTCATTGATTCTGACTTTGAGACCCCAAAAAATAAGGTGACCGCTACTTACGGCCACCTTAATGTCTCTCCATGTTGAAGTACGCGAATCTTCTCCTCCGCTATCCCGCGGCGAATTCGATCCGCTTCAAGCCGGTCCAGCGCCTCGCGCGCCGTGTCATCCGCAAGCCGGAACGTCCCGTAATGCATAGGCACCATCAGCTTGGCGCTGACGTCCTCGAACGCCTGCAACGCCTCCTCCGGAGTCGTATGCTGGGAGGTCATGAACCATTCCGGTTCATAAGCGCCGATCGGTAGCAGAGCGATATCGATCTCAAAGCGTTGCCCGATCTCCGTAAACCCCTTGAAATACCCGCTATCGCCTGCAAAATACACGACAGGATGCTTCTGCTGTCTTAATTCCTCTGTCTCACCGAACAATTCAAGTACGAATCCACCCCAATGTGATGTATTCGTATCCCATGGAGTCCGGCGCGTCCAGTGCTGGGTAGGTACAAATGTGATCTTCACCCCACCGAGTTGAAGATCCTCCCACCAGCCGAGCTCATAGGTGCGCTCGAAGCCTTTGCGTACCATTTTACGTTTTAAGCCGCTAGGAACGACAAGCATCGTCTTGCTCCCGTATAATTTGCGAATCGAAGCTAAATGCATATGATCATAATGAGAATGAGATATCAGAATAACGTCAATCTCCGGAATGTCTTGCAGTGGTATTCCCGGAGTGCCTAACCTCCGCTGGAATCCCATCCGTTTAGCCCAGACCGGGTCGGTAATCAGATTAAGACCTGCATACTGAATCAGAAAGGTTGCATGCCCAATCCACGTAACGGATATATCTGAGCGGTTCTCCTTCAGAAAGGCCATATCTGTGGGGTAATTAGGAATGACGTACGAGTAATCCTTGCGCTTTCTACGACGTTCATCCCGCCACTGCTTGAACTGCTTCAGCGTCCTGTCGGCCCCTATATTGTCCAAATTGCTGTAACGCTTCCTTGCCATCTTGTATAGGCTCCTCCTTCCAGTCCCCTTCATCCTATGAGAGCCATTTTGGTTCTGCCTGTATGTCTTACCCCCATTGTAAAACAACTATTCCGGCTTTCCAAATATTAAGATCACATCTAACGAGGCCATTTAAGGATGAGCGATTGCGACTAAGATCAATCGGAGGGGTCCTTGTAACGGAACGAATAGAGGAACAGAAAAGCAACGGCGATGACGATTACCAGCTCGGGAGCTACGAAAACAATAAATTTCTCCATGCTCTCCTATCCTTTCTTCGGCGAATTACCACGTACATATTTAGCATCGAACAGGAACAATCGGAGCAGTATGATCAGTGAAGGAATGAGCACGAACAGCCCGGCGATAAATACGGTAATTAAGGCCACGGCCATCGTCTCATTGGTGAAGCTCTCGTGGATACTAACCTGCTTATACAAAATATACGGCAGATGAGAGTGTCCATAGCCATACCAGGCGAACCCGAACTGCAGCATGACGAGCAAGAAGGTCCAGCCAAGGTTCCTCCGTTTCCACACCAGATAAACAGCAATCAAGAAGCAGATCAGAGAGAGTATGAACACCCAAGCGATGTTAAGCATATTGCGAAAATGCTCGGGATTCTGCCGATTAATCTGAAAGAAAGCAAACACACAGGCTAGGATAGTCGGTCCGCTCCACCAGAGTGCATAGCCCCGCACCACTTCAAAGGCTACACGATCCCCGGCTTTGTCCGCATAATAAGTTAGGAACATCGCAGAGATATAGAGTACAGATACGAGCGCCAAGATAATAACCGACCAAGTATAGGGATTGCTGAAGAATGAGCCCCAATTCAGATTCACCTTGCCATTTACCTCAGTAATGATGCCTCCTTCAGAAATGGCCAGAATCGTAGAAAGAGCCGCTGGGATTAACAGACCGGTCGCGCCATAGATCGCCATATATATTTTGTTGTCTTCTTTGCTACTACCGTAGGTGTTATAGGCATAATAGGCCCCCCGGAGTGCGAGCAGCACCGTGACTAGACTACCAGGAACAAGTAGCGCAGTGCCATAATAATAAGCAGAGTCGGGAAAGAAGCCAACAAGACCTACGACGAAGAAGATCAGAAATACGTTGGTGACTTCCCATACTGGGGACAAATAGCGCTGAATAATGCTATGCACCTTGTTCTCATGCCCCGTTATTACGCTGTAATAGCTAAAAAATCCCGCTCCGAAATCGACGGAGGCGACGATTAAATAGCCGAACAGAAACGTCCACAGTACTGTGATACCGACCAATTCATAGCTCATGTTACCGTTCCTCCTTCACGCCGAGCTCACGCATTTCTTCAACGATGTCTTTGCTACGGAACAATCTGGCTAATACAATGACGCATGAGCCGCACAGCACAATGTACAGCACTGCGAATAGCAACAACATTGAGCCTACGTTACTCGAAGTGGTTGCCGCTTCTCCCACCTTCATATACCCTCGAACAATCCATGGCTGACGGCCAAACTCAGCAAACAACCAACCTAATTCGATTGCTACGACTGCCAGCGGTCCCAACAGCAAGATCCCGAGCAGCAGCCACTTCGGATATCCCCCATGCCTATTCCCTGGCAGCAAACGCCTGATCATATATAGAAATGGAATCAGAACGAGCAGTATACCGATTGACACCTTCAAATCGAACATATAGTGAATAAATAGAGGTGGCCGTTCATCCTCTGGGAATTCATTCAGCCCGATCACTTTCGTATCCGGCTTATTTCCGGCTAGAATACTAAGTGCATAAGGAATCTCAAGCCCGTACCTGACATTATTGTTCTTATCCAGTATGCCACCAAAGACTAATGGCGCCTCTCGTCTCGTCTCAAAATGCCACTCCGCTGCGGCCAACTTCTCCGGCTGATACTTGGCCAGGAACTTGCCCGAGAAATCTCCGATGATCGCTGTGGACAAGGCGAATATAAAGGCGGACGTCACGGTTAGCTTCAGTGCCTTCTTGAAATAGACTTCCTTACGTCCGATCAGCAAACTGTACGCGGCGATCCCAGCTAGTAGACAGGCACTCACTGTATAGGAGGACGCGAGTACGTGAGATACCTTGGTCGGTGTCGCCGGATTGAACATGGCGATGAGCGGATGCACATCGGTAAATACGCCGTTCTTGAGTGTGAAGCCCTGTGGCGTGTTCATAAATGCATTCAAGGTCGTAATAAAAAAGGCAGAGGTGGATGAGCCGATCGCTACAGGAACTAACAAAAGCAAATGCAGCATCGGGCGCTTGAAGCGGTCCCAGGTATACAAATAGATTCCGAGAAAGATCGCCTCTACGAAGAAGGCGAAGGTCTCCATAAATAGCGGCAAAGCGATAGCGTGCCCCGCCACCCGCATAAAGGTAGGCCATAGTAAGCTAAGCTGAAGCCCAATGGACGTTCCAGTAACGACTCCGACTGCAACAGAGATAACGAAGCCGCGCGCCCACCTGCGGGCCAATAAGGAATAATGGGGATCCTTCGTTTGAATCCCTCTCCACTCCGCGAGTGCAATCATCAGCGGTATTCCAACGCCAAGCGAAGCAAACACTATATGTACAACTAAGGTAAGTCCGGTAAGAATCCGACTGAGCGTGACCGGATCATAAGACATGACGATCTTCCTCTCTAAGTTAGCATAGTATCTGATGTGCACTTCAAGGGACCGTAGTCCATCTCTTAAATGCAGCTTTGTGATGAACTCTTTAGTAATAGTGCGTGTTCAAAAAGATCGGTTTTCAGCACCGAGAAGGTTGGATGAAGCTAGGGTCTGAGGAGCGGAGCGTACGTAGTTGGTACGTGAGCACCGGAAGACCCGGTTGAATTCAAGATTCGATGCCGAATAGCTCTCAGTGTTACTTCGTGATCAAAAGCGGACTTTTTGAACAACCTCTAATAGTTCAGGAATCTAACCAAGCTCTTGATAAAGGCATACAGCATAATGATAGCGATCGCGAAACTTACCAAGGCCAGCATTTTTTCCTGTCTATTAGAGCTCATGCCCCCGCCTCCTTAAATTTCCACATGCTTATTGTGTCGCTCACCTTTCCTTTTTATTCCTGATATCTTTGCTCCTCTTTGGTGGAACGCTGGTAAACTGCAAAAAAACCCCCTTAAGGGTTCTACCTTCAACGGTAGAACAACGTAAGGGGGTTTTTATTATCATACTATTTATTCGTAATGATCAATTACCGTTTCCCGGAATCAAATGGTTCACCCGCAGCTTTTGGCGCGTTGGACGATTTCGAGAAGATTATCAAGGCGATCAGTGTCACCACGTAAGGGAAAATCTTCAGAATGACCGGCGGGAATACCGCCAGCGACGGAATAACCTGTGATACATTGGCAATGGTACTTGCAAATCCGAAGAAGAACGTTGCCAGCAAAATACCTAGCGGCTTCCACTGACCAAAGATGAGCGAGGCCAAGGCAAGGAAACCGAGACCTGCTACATTCCCCGTAAATTCTCCGGAGTATGTCAACAGAATAATCGCGCCACCCAAACCGGAGAATGCCCCGGAAATCATGACCCCGATATAGCGCACAGATCTTACACGAATACCGGCTGCTTCAGCCGCATGCGGATGCTCACCGCAAGAGCGGAGACGTAGGCCGAACGGCGTTCTGTACAGTAGAAATGCACTAAACAATAGAATCAGCACGACCAGCAATGTCGTCGCATACATTTTAGTGAAGAACAAGTCCCCGATAATCGGAATCTTCGATAGACCAGGAAAATTGAACGGCAAGAAGCCCTGTTTAACTCGAATGTTCCCGCTGCCGGTAATGTTGCGCGCCAGGAAAATTGTTATTGCCCCAGCAATCATATTGATTGCCGTACCACTGATGATCTGATTGGCGCTCAGATTAATGCTCGCAAAGGCATGCAACATAGAGAACAATGCGCTTACCACAGCAGCAGCTAGCAGTCCTACCCACAGAACCCACCATGAGCCCAGATAATGTTCCTGTAGCTTCGAAACGACAAAAGCGCCGGTAAAGGAACCGACAATCATCAACCCGTCTAGACCGATATTTACGACCCCACTCCGTTCACTGAACAATGCGCCCAAGGCGGTAATCAAAAGCGGGATAGTGAACACGATAGCATACGGAAAAATCTGTTCAAGCGTTGTCCACATGGTCTTTAACCCCCTGCTTTTTATTTGCTACACGGCGCACTATTAACTTACGGATAAGGCGCTCAATCAGAATACTTGTCGCCGCAAAATAAATAATGATGGCGATAATAGAATCGGCAATCTCTGGCGGAATATCGGTCATCGCGTTCATGAATCCTCTTCCAGAATATAACAGACCGAAGAACAAAGCCGACAAAAATACACCAATCGGCGAATTAGCACCGAGCAGCGAAACAGCGATACCATCAAAGCCCTGAGTTGGCAAAATGCCGATCTCCATACTGGATGCATTACCAGTATATTGAGCCACGCCCGCCAGACCAGCAATACCACCGGAAATGAACATAGACAGAACAATGCTACGCTTTACGGCGATGCCTGCATATTCTGCCGCATGACGGTTGAAGCCAACCGCCTTCAGCTCATAACCGAGCGTCGTCTTGTTAATTACAAAAGCGATGATCAGCACGGTGATAACCGCGATAAAGAAGCCCAGATTGATGTAAGATCCCTGGAACAAATCGCTCAGCCATTGCTGATGCAGCATGGCCTTTGCAGGCAGCTGGCGAGACTCTGTCTCCAAGCTTGTCCCTTTGAAGTAAGCCGGAATGATATAGTACACCGTCCAATAGGCAGTCCAGTTCATCATGATTGTGGACACGACCTCATGCACGTTAAACCTAGCTTTCAAAAAGCCCGGGATGACAGCCCATAGAGCACCGCCAATAAAGCCGATAAGAACCATCAGGGGCAGGAGAATGCCGCTCGGCAAATCCCACGAGAGACCTACAGCCGTCGCACAGAAGCCGCCGAAGAGCATCTGCCCGGCTGCCCCGATATTAAACAAGCCCGTACGAAACGCAAACGCGACCGATAGTCCAGTCAGAATAAGTGGAGTTGCTGTGGCTAACGTATTACCGATCCTCTCCGGATTCTTCAGTCCGCCCTGAATAAGATACATATACCCTTCTACCGGATTATGTCCTGTCACCGTCATGAGCAATGCCCCTGCGATGAGTCCGAACAGAACGGCTAGCAACGATTTTATGCTGTTATTCATGCGGTGCTTCCTCCTTCTGATACCCGGCCATCATCAATCCAAGCTCTCTTTCGTTCGTCTTGGAGGCTTCGACGATCCCTACCAACTCGCCATTATTTACAACCGCAATGCGGTCTGACAAATTCATTACTTCGTCCAGTTCAAGCGATACGATCAGAACGGCCTTACCCTTGTCTCGTTGTTCGATCAGACGCTTGTGAATATATTCAATCGACCCTACATCGAGTCCTCGGGTTGGCTGAACCGCGATCAGAAGATCAGGATCACGTTCCACTTCGCGACCGATAATCGCCTTCTGTTGGTTACCGCCAGACATCGAGCGGACAATGGAACGTCCACCGGTTCCTGACCGTACATCAAAGCTCTGTATGATATGCTCAGCATGCTTTCTGATCTCCGCAGGCTGGAGCAGGCCTTTCTTGGAAAATGGTTGCCGATTGTACACCTCGAGAATCAGATTCTCTTCAATCGTGTAGTCGAGTACAAGTCCCCGTTTCTGACGATCCTCGGGAATGTGTCCGATCCCGCTGTCATTACGTTGGCGAATGGACAGGTTGTTCAAGGCCTTTCCGTCTAAGCTAATCGTCCCGCTCTCTGCTTGGCGGAGGCCTGTAATGGCTTCAATCAGCTCGGATTGCCCATTTCCATCTACCCCTGCGATCCCTAGTATCTCACCAGCATGGACATTCAGACTAAAGGATTTAATTGCATCGACCTTTTTGCTGTTCTTGACCGTGATCGACTTAATCTCAAGCACAGCCCTGCCTGGCACGCTCTCCTTCTTGTCCACCTTGAAGGAGATACTACGCCCTACCATCATTTCAGCCATCTCTTCCCGGCTAGTATCGGCCACATCCACGGTTCCAATCGTTTTACCGCGGCGGATGACGGTGCAGCGGTCTGCCACCGCTTTAATCTCTTTCAACTTATGAGTAATGAGAATAATGGATTTACCTTCGTTCACCAAATTTCTCATTATATCCTGTAAATCGTTGATCTCCTGCGGAGTTAATACGGCAGTTGGCTCATCGAAGATAAGCACTTCTGCGTCGCGGTATAACATTTTTAGAATCTCAACCCTCTGTTGCATTCCCACCGAAATATCCTCGATTTTTGCATAGGGATCCACGTTAAGACCATACTTCTTAGATAGCTCCGCTACCCGTTTGGCAGCGGATTTTACATCCAATCCAAAACCAAATTTACGCGTCTCACTACCCAGAATGATATTCTCAGTAACGGTAAAAGGCTCCACCAGCTTAAAATGCTGATGCACCATTCCTATGCCAAGCTTATTCGCCACATTCGGGCTCGAAATTCGTACTTCCTGGCCGTTCACGCTAATCGTTCCACGGTCAGGCTGATACATACCGAACAGGATGCTCATTAGTGTCGATTTTCCTGCACCGTTCTCACCAAGCAAGGCATGAATCTCTCCCTTTTTAAGCCTGATTGTAATGTCATCATTCGCCACGATGCCCGGAAATTCCTTACGGATGCCCACCATCTCGACAACATAGTCCATGGTTTGGGATCTCTCCTTCTTAATATAGTAATAGTTGTGTGGTCAATTTACTTACGATATCAGAATGTTAAATTCATGCAGTTAGATTTCTTCTACTACCTTAAAAAGACGGAGCTAGCTCCGTCTTTTTAAGTAAATGCCAATATCGCTAATTCTACGATTACATCAAATATGTCAATCTATATGATCCGTGAAGTGAATTACTTGATCAAGTCGCCTTTCTCTCCGGCTACAACGATTTCTCCGGACTTGATTTTGCCAAACACTTCATCTACTTTCTTGATAATATCATCGCTCAGATTCGGGTTCTTCTCAGGAAGGCCTACACCATCGGTCTTAGCATCCAGCGTAAGAGTTTGACCACCTGGGAATTTACCTTCGATTTCCGCTTTGATCATATCGTAAGCGGCTTGGTCAACCTTCTTGACAGCTGAAGTCAAAATAACTGATTTCTCTCCCTCATATACACCATCTTGGTATTGGTCAGAGTCAACACCAACGATCCATACGTCGGAACCTTTCTGAGCACGAGCCTTCGCCTCAGTAATTGCGCCTACACCTACGCCGCCTGCAGCTGCGAAAATTACATTAACGCCACGGTCATACATTTGTGCAGCAAGTTGGCCACCTGCAGCAGCATTATCAAAGGAACCTTGGTATATTACGTTCTCTTTGTTAATCACAAGATTCGTTCCCAGGTTCTCATTAGCATATTTCACCCCTTGTTGGAAGCCCCAGTTAAACTTCTGTACCGGAGGAATTTCCATACCACCGATAAAGCCAGCTTGTCCATCCTTCACGTGCAGAGCTGCTGCTACGCCAGCCAAGAATCCAGCCTCATGCTCAGCAAAGAAGATGGATACAGTGTTGTCTTTTACAACCGGCTTAGCTTCTGGCGTTCCGTCATTTGGCACTCCGTCAATAATAACAAATTTAGCATCTGTATACTTGTCTTGCGCGTGGAAAATAGAAGTCTCAAATTTGAAACCAGGCGTTACGATGAACTTGTAACCAGCATCATACAGGTTACCTACTTCTTTCGTATAATCGGCTTCCGTCGTACCTGCTGGCTTTAGGTATTTATAATCCATCTTGAAGTCCTTGTTGGCCTTCACGATGCCTTCATAAGTACCTTGGTTAAACGACTTATCATCAATTGTACCTGAGTCTGTAACCATGCCGACCTTGAAGTTCGCTTTAGGCGTGTCCCCGCCTGCACCGTTAGATGATGATTTACTTCCGCATCCCGCCAGCATAGTAATAGATAATGCCAAACTGACTAAAGTAATGACCCCTTTTTTCATTAAGGATAACCCTCCTGTGAATGTATGGACGAATCATAGATTCGTACTCTATCTACAATATATTAATAAAGTAATCCGTTTTCAACATATATTTGGGGCGTTCTATCAAACTGCATCAATACCGCGGTAAATCAATCAAGTTATTATGAATTGTTATCAATAGAAATTATGTAAAAAAACCAATGAACGAATGCTCACATAATTATAGGCCTAGGCCTAAATTACCAATCCATTTGAAGGCTTGGGATTAGCGGCTGCTTAAGGTAGAATAATTAAATAAATAGGGAGAATTCAAAAAATTAGATTTTGAATCACCTCTGAAGGGAGATGTGAACAAATTATGAAAATTGTATTTATTGAACCGACTCCCAGCCCTAACTCGATGAAGCTTCATCTGGACGAGACATTAGAGCCGGGCATTCGTAGAACATACACGTTAGACAATGAACGCTCCGCCCCAACCTGGATCAGACAAATGCTGAACATTCCCGGTGTGAAGAGCGTCTTTCATACGGCGGATTTCGTAGCATTGGATCGCAAGGGCGGCGCAGACTGGGCTGCGATTCTAGCGGCAGTACAGGAGCAATTGGGCTTAGATCATGTGGAATCCGCTTGGAATCCGGAGGACGGCGAAGCTCACGGCTTCGGTGAAGCGCAGGTATTCGTTCAATTCTTCCGCGGTATACCGATGCAGATTCGTGTTAAATCTGGCAATATGGAGGAGCGTATCGGCCTATCCGACCGCTTCGTTGCAGCCGTAACCGAGGTCGCCAGTGCCACATTGATCAAGGAGCGCAAGTTGGTCGACTACGGTGTACGCTATGGCGAACTGGCCGAGATTGCCCGCGAAGTGGAGCAAGAGCTTGAAGCGGCTTATCCGGCTGAACGATTGCAAGAAATCGTGAGTCAGGCGATTGCCCACGGACAAAAAGAGGTAGAATTCGTGGAGCACCGTCGCGTGCTCAGCTTGGCTGAGGTCGAGAAGCAAATGCAAGATAGCGACTGGCATATGCGATATTCCGGGCTTGAAGCGCTGCAACAGCCTGGGCCAGAGGCGATGCCGCTGCTTGCTGAAGCACTGCGCGACAAGCAGATGCAGATCCGCCGCCTGGCGGTCGTCTACCTTGGCGACATCCGTACGCCGGAAGCGATGGAACTGCTCTATGAGGCACTGCGGGATTCTTCTGCGGCCGTTCGCCGCACGGCAGGCGACACACTATCCGATATCGGCGATCCTGCAGCGACAGCGCCGATGCTCGAAGCGTTACAGGACAAGAGCAAACTTGTCCGCTGGCGGGCGGCACGCTTCCTGTACGAAGTTGGCACCGACGATGCGCTTGAAGCATTGCGTGCCGCAGCGGGCGATCCTGAATTCGAGGTCGGCCTCCAGGCCAGAATGGCCGTGGAACGAATCGAATCCGGAGAGCAGGCCGCCGGCACCGTCTGGCAGCAAATGGCGAAGCGCGAGCGCTAAAGATAGTTAATTTTTAGTGGTTGCCCTACCGGATGGCATACGATATACTTGCTAATGTTATAAGGCAACACTTTAGTGTGTGTTCAAAAAGACCGGTTTTCAGCACCGAGAAGGTTGGATGAAGTTAGGGACTGAGGAGCGGAGCGTACGTAGTGGGTACGTGAGCACCGGAAGGCCCGGCTGAATTCAAGATTCGATGTCGAATAGCTTCATGATTTACTTCGTGATCAAAAGTGGACTTTTTGAACTTCCTCTAAAACTGAATATTTTAGCCTCATCATTGCAGGTGAGGTAGAGGTCGCAACTGTGAAGAGTATACTGGAGGAGGCGTATGAAGCCGCCTATGAATCCGGAGGAAAGGCACCGTTGCCGAAGCGTTCAATCAGCTTCAATCCGATTGAGCCGCTGGGGCTGTCATCGAAAGAGACAGAACTGTCACAATTTCTTATACCATGTGAGAAATTGTGTTGAGCTATCTTCATGAAGGAATGGTGCGGAAATTACGTGTATGTATTACATGTCCATAACAGGACCGCGGATATTCTTCCGTGGTCCTTTTCTATTTTTTCAATAGCTGCGGCCTCTAAGAGTGGGTTCATGAAGAAGAAGTTTCTCTGAACCCGAATGTAAAACGCCGTTTTATGGAACATTCATCTTAAGGAGTGCTGTTCAATGAGCAATCAACATCACGAGACGAACTCATCGTCTCTAAAACCGGGACTCAAAGCCAGACATATGACAATGATCGCCCTTGGCGGTTCGATCGGAACGGGCCTATTCCTCGCCAGTGGCGGCGCGATTGCCTCCGCAGGTCCCGGCGGAGCACTGCTGGCCTATGCAGCGGTCGGCATCATGGTCTATTTCCTCATGACGAGCCTTGGAGAACTGGCTACTTATATACCGGACTCCGGGTCCTTCGAGACCTATGCCTCCCGCTTTGTCGACCCGTCGCTCGGTTTCGCAATGGGCTGGAACTTCTGGTACAACTGGGCGATTACCATCGCGGCCGAATTGTCCGCAGCCACGTTAATTATGAAATATTGGTTCCCAGACAGCCCCTCTTTTCTCTGGAGCCTCCTGTTCTTAGCCCTGATCTTCGGGCTGAACGTACTGTCTGTCAAAGGCTATGGGGAGTCGGAATATTGGTTCGCCATTATTAAAATCGTCGTCGTCATCGTGTTCCTGATTGTCGGAGTCGCTATGATCTTTGGCATATTGGGTGGTGAAGCTGTCGGCTTCAAAAACTTTACGATCGGGGATGCGCCATTCCATGGCGGGTTCTTCACTTTCCTTGGCGTATTTATGGCTGCGGGCTTCTCCTTCCAGGGTACCGAGATGATCGGGGTCGCCGCTGGAGAGAGCCATAACCCGCGGGAGCATGTCCCACGGGCGATTCGTCAAGTATTCTGGCGTATCTTGCTATTCTATATTTTTGCAATCCTTGTGATCGGACTCTTGATTCCATACACCAGTCCAAACCTGCTCCAGAGTGGGATCGACAGTATCGGCGTCAGTCCATTCACTCTAGTCTTCGAACGGGCCGGTCTGGCCTTCGCCGCTTCTGCGATGAACGCGGTCATATTAACTTCGGTGCTATCCGCTGGGAACTCAGGAATGTACGCCTCTTCACGCGTCCTCTATTCCCTGGCTCAACGCGGTAAAGCTCCCCAATTTTTAGGCAAGCTGAACCGTCACGGCATCCCGATGAACGCTCTCTTGCTGACAGCAAGCGTCGGCATGATCGCTTTTCTGGCTTCGCTCTTCGGTGATGGCGTCGTCTATACCTGGCTGCTGAACGCATCCGGAATGTGCGGATTCATCACTTGGCTTGGTATTGCCATCAGTCACTACCGGTTCCGCCGTGCCTTCATCGCTCAAGGCCATGATCTGAATGAACTGCCGTATAGAGCAAAATGGTTCCCATTCGGCCCTGTCTTCGCGTTTATTC
>DASYFA010000340.1:0-4092 GCA_036498705.1 Paenibacillus sp. | reverse complement strand
CTGATGTTGAGTTCATTCATAGCAACTTCGAAGATTATATCGCTGCGGTTAGAGCTGATTTGCCGCAGGAATTAAGCACAGTGTCTGGAGAATTAACCAGTCAGGAGACTGACGGATGGTACACACTGGCTAATACAGCTTCGGCACGTATCTACTTGAAGCAGATGAACACCGAAGTAGAGCGTCAGTTGGAGAATATCGCCGAGCCGCTCGCCACGATGGCTTATACGACTGCTGAGCAGTATCCGCATGACACTTTGCGTTATGCATGGAAGACGCTAATGCAGAACCATCCGCATGACAGCATTTGTGGCTGCAGCATCGATGAAGTGCATCAGGAGATGGTAACGCGCTTCAAGAAGGCAAAAGAGGTTGGTAAATTTGTAGCTGATGAAGCGGCTGAGGCATTGATGGCTCAGATCGATACCAACGCTTTCCCTGACGGTTCGAAGCCATTCGTTATCTTCAATACTGCTGGTTCTGCGAAGACGGGTGTAGCTGAAGTGACGATCGAATGGTCGAGAAAGCCATTCGCGCAAGGAACGCCTTCCCAGCTCTATTATGAACAGAAAGAGACGAAGCTACCGGAACTCGCGGTTGTGAATGCTCAAGGCGAGACAGTAGCCGCTGAAATCATCGATGAGGGTGTTACTTTCGGCTATGACCTACCTAAGGATAAATTCCGTCAGCCTTTCATGGGACGGTACGTTAAGGTGCGCATGTTCATGGAGCAAATGTCTGCTATGGCATGGGAGTCCTTCGCGTTAGTTGAAGGTTCTGCCGCAGATTTGCAAGCTGGCGAAGTCATCGTTAAGGAGCAAGGACATCTATTGGAGAATGAATTCCTGAAGGTGACTATTCAAGAAGATGGATCGCTGGATGTACAGAATAAAGAGACAGGCAAGGAATACACAGGCTTGATGGTATTTGAAGATGTTGGCGATATCGCCAATGAGTATATTTTCAAGCAGCCAGTAGGAGACCAAGCCATTCTCTCTGCGGGTAAAAAAGCAAAAGTTACGATCCAATCGGCAAATGCCTTTACAGGTGAAGTATTGGTTGAGCAGGAGCTGGAAATCCCTGTTTCCGCCGATGAACTTCTGGAAGAGGAAATGAAGGCTGTAATCGAGTTCCGCGATCGTAAAGCTCAGCGCTCCAAGGAGACAGCTATCTTCAAGATTGTAACTAAGATTACGCTGCAAAAGGATAGCAAGCAGTTGCAATTCGAGACTTCTTATAACAACCAAATGAAGGATCACCGCTTGCGTGTACTGTTCCCAACAGGAATCGATGCGACATACCATGAAGCAGAGAGCATCTACGAAGTGGTACAGCGTCCTAACAAGGTAGACCGGGCTTGGGAGAATCCGACAAATCCACAGCATCAACACTCGTTCGTCAATGTGCATGATGACCAACATGGTGTTACAGTTGCGAACTTCGGCCTGAACGAATATGAAGTATTGTCGGAGCGTGGAACGATTGCGTTGACACTGCTTCGCGCCGTAGGCGAGCTTGGTGACTGGGGCTACTTCCCAACGCCTGAAGCGCAATGCCTTGGCGAGAACACGGTTAAATTCGCTGTATCCTTCCATGGCGATGAAGCAGATAAGCTGAGAACTTACCATGAAGCGATGAACTTCCAGGTTCCGTTCAGCAGCTATCAGACTTCCAAGCATGCCGGACAATACGCGGCCGATCTTCAATACATGAAGATTGAAGGAGATGCCTTTGCGCTTACAGCATTTAAACGTAAAGAGCATTCGGATGAGATCGTGACGAGAGGCTTCAACATGACCGGAGCTGAGCAGCCGCTTCGTCTGTCGATCGCCGGGCTTAATCCTCAGCGCTGCAATCTGCTGGAAGAGCCAGTTGATGCTAAAGTGACTGAGAAGATCAAACCAGCCGAAATCGTAAGTTACAGCTGGAGCAAGTAAGTCGGTGATATAATGAAAACAGGTTCCTTGATTGCTAGCGCAGCGTCGAGGAGCCTGTTTTTATAAGCTGTTGAATGAATCTAAATTTCTTACGGAAACCACAGCCTCTATTTTGCAAATTTCGAACATATTTCCGTTAGATTATCGATTTGCTAAAATAGATAACAAGCTATGTACAAGAACGGAGGATTACAAATGTTATTAGGATCAATTGAAGGCGGAGGAACAAAGTTTGTATGCGGAATAGGGAATGAGAACGGGGAAATTGCTGAACGTATTTCCTTTCCTACCACGACGCCGGGGGAGACACTGGACAGAGTGGTGGATTTTTTCAAGGATAAAGGAATTGAGGCGATCGGTTTCGGTAGCTTCGGCCCGGTCGATGTCGATATGAAGAGTAATACATATGGCTCGGTCATGAAGACACCTAAGCCGAATTGGAGCGGCTACCGGGTGGTTAATCACATCAAGCAAAGTTTGAATGTACCGATCGGCTTCGACACGGATGTGAACGCAGCGGCGCTGGGAGAAGTGGCATGGGGAGCGGCCAGAGGCTTAGATAGCTGTCTATATATTACGGTTGGCACCGGAATCGGAGCAGGAGCTGTCGCCGAGGGAAGGCTTATCCATGGATTAGTACACCCCGAGATGGGACATATTCTAGTCAGACGCCATCCTGAAGATCAGTATGAGGGGCACTGTCCTTTTCATAAGGATTGTCTGGAAGGACTCGCTGCTGGTCCGGCGATCGAAGCACGGTGGAACAGAAAAGGAAATGAGCTGGAAGAGAATCATCCTGCTTGGGATCTAGAGAGCTATTATATCGCGCAAGCGCTGATGAATTATATCCTTATTCTCTCACCAAAGAAGATCATATTGGGCGGTGGCGTTATGAGCCAGCCTCAATTGTTCCCATTAATCCGCAAGCAGGTGCGTCAGCTTCTCAATGATTATGTACAACACTCCGCTCTTGTCTCTGAGATCGACGATTACATCGTCCCACCTGGGCTCGGTAGCAATGCTGGTCTTTGCGGAGGCCTGGCATTAGCGCGGCAGGTTCTTGATATGTAAATAACGGATTGAACTTATAGAATTGATAATATTTCATGCAGCCCGGCGAAAGACGTCGGGCTTTTTGCTGCGCGCATAAATGAGCCTTGGACAGTCATAATAGGAAGGATAGACCTTGAGCTGTTCATTTCCGATAAAGACATCTTAGAAAGGCTGGTTAATTTGGAACTTAATGAGTGGTTGTTTTATTTCTTTGTATATTCTCTGTGCGGTTTTCTGCTTGAGAATGTATATAGCTTGTTCGCAACAGGAGTGTTCTGGAAGGAAGGTTATTTGAAAGGTCCGTATAAGCCAATGTATGGATTTGCTCCGTTATTTCTGCTGATGCTAGCCGATGTGGTTCGGAGCCAACCAGTCTTATGGATAGCATGTTTGCTTATTCCGACCTTTGTTGAATATGTAAGCGGCCTAGTGCTGCACAAGCTATTCGGTCGAAGATGGTGGGATTATTCCGACAACCGTATTCAATTAAACGGCTATGTATGTCTACGCTTTTCCCTATACTGGGGAGTGTTGTCGTATGTTTTTCTACAGTACATTCATCCATTGACGGAAGGGATTTATGCCGAAATAACTGGGTTATGGACGATAACGGGGCCGATTCTGCTGTTATTGTTCATGGCCGATATGCTGCTAACATATTGGATTCGGCGCAAAGCTTGGAAGCAAGAGTTAATTTAAAAATCACTTCATTTGGAGGCAGAGGACAATGAAATTGACAAGATGGGGTAGTGCAGCGATTCTCTCGCTGGTAGTTCTGTTTGTAAGTGATTCATCAGTGAGCTATGCGATTGGCGGGTTTGAGGATTCGCCCGCGAACACAGCGAGTACAGTGGAATACATGACAACTGTTACAGAAGAGAAACGGCTGGCGGTCATTATCGATGATTTCGGCAACGCTATGAAAGGGACGGATGAAATTCTCGGGCTACCGGTAAAACTTACCGTTGCGGTCATGCCGTTCCTTAGGACAAGTGAGCAGGATGCCCGTAAGGCCCATGAGAAAGGACATGATGTAATTATTCATCTGCCGATGGAGCCGAAACAGGGGAAGCCAGAGTGGCTGGGTCCAGGCGCAATTCTG
>DASYFA010000339.1:0-4965 GCA_036498705.1 Paenibacillus sp. | reverse complement strand
AAGCGGGTCCTCTTCTTCACAGTTCACACAGTTGCAGAAGATCGATTCTTCATCTTCCACTACAAAATCCTGAAAATCTATTTCTGAGACACCATCACCATGTGCGTACTCCGCCAGAATCTCGTATTCATTCTCCACTTTGTAATGGACTTCCACCCGATGGCATACCGGGCAGAACAGTAAGGGAACATTATGGACCTGGGTACGATAATGCTTCAATGTCCCCTTTGTTCCAAGCATACTAGCACCGCAGCAAAAACTCATCCCCTGTCACCCTTTCCAGATCCTTGTTCATATACTCCAGTATTATATCCACCTTCAATATGCGATTTCAAATAATTTATTCGAGAATGGCTTAAGTAATTCCTCTGCCCGGTAAGAAATTATTACCAAATATCCAGGACGAAGGAACGTACCGTGGGCAAAAAGCCCCCTGTATGGACGAACCAGACAGAGGGCTTACACATAAATTTGTCACTTCAACTAGAGATTCTTGTCTCCAGCTTTCCAGTTGGCGGGGCAAAGACCACCAGATTGGAGAGCCTGAAGAATGCGGAACGTCTCATCAACACTGCGTCCAACATTGTTATGGTGAACGACTTGGTATTTCACTTCGCCCTCCGGGTCAATGATGAACAAGCCACGTAGTGCGACGCCCTCTTCCTCGATTAATACACCATAATCGCGAGCAGCACTTTTCGTCATATCGGACGCGAGCGGGAAGTTCAACTGCCCTAGGCCATTGCTATCCTTCGGCGTGTTGATCCACGCTTTATGGCTATACTCTGAATCCACGCTGCAGCCGAGAATCTCAGCATCGAGCTTCTTGAACCGAGGGTAAGCCTCGCTGAGCGCCATAATCTCAGTCGGGCATACATCTGTGAAGTCCAACGGATAGAAGAAGAATACCAGCCATTCGCCACGATAATCGGACAGCTTCTTGCGTCCAAAATCTTGGCCATCTCCGTCTACAATCGCGAGATCGAATTCCGGAGCTGGTCTGCCTACCAAACGTTCTGCCATCTGAAAAATTCCTCCTCAGCAAATGGTAAGAAACAAAAGGCGCTTCTATTTTTAGGTTGGACTACTTTTTTTCATGCTATGCATGCAAACTTATGTTATTTCATCGCTGCGACGATCAGATCGCCCATCTCTTTCGTGCCGATCGCCTTACTCTTATCAACCGCGATATCACCGGTACGATGTCCTGAATTAAGTACATCCGCTACAGCCTTCTCAATTGAATCTGCGGCATCCGCATAGCCAAATGTCATTCTGAACATAAGGGCCAATGACAAGATCGTCGCGATCGGGTTAGCCAAATTCTGGCCAGCGATATCAGGTGCCGAGCCATGCACAGGCTCGTACAGTCCGAAGCTGCCTTCTCCAAGCGATGCGGAGGACAACATCCCGATCGAACCAGTCAGCATCGCAGCTTCATCGCTGAGAATATCTCCGAACATATTCTCGGTTACGATAACGTCGAAGCTGGCTGGACGGCGTAGCAACTGCATTGCGCAGTTATCGACCAATACATGCTCAAGCTCTACATCCGGATATTCCGGAGCAATCCGGATAACCACTTCACGCCACAGGCGGGAGGTCTCAAGCACGTTCGCCTTATCAACGGAAGCTAGTGTCTTACGGCGCTTCTGGGCGATCTCGAATGCTTGACGCACAATCCGTTCCACTTCATTCACGTTATAAGCGCAAGTATCAACTGCTTCTTGCCCTTGCTCTGTCTCGCGGCGGAATTTCTCACCGAAATAAATGCCACCTGTCAATTCACGAACTACCATCAGATCCGTGCCTTCCAATACTTCCGGCTTCAATGTGGAAGCATCCTTCAAGCAGTCGAATACAACCGCCGGACGCAGATTAGAGAATAAGCCGAGCGCTTTACGGATTCCGAGCAAGCCCGTCTCTGGACGGAGTTCCTTCGGATTGCTGTCCCATTTCGGTCCGCCAACTGCTCCGAGCAATACCGCGTCAGCACTGCGGCAAATATCGAGTGTCTCTTGCGGCAACGGTGTCCCCTTCTCATCGATTGCAATCCCGCCGAACAAGGCATGCTCTGTCTCAAAGCGGTAACCGAACAGTTCCTCCGCGCGTTTCATTACTTTTTCTGTTTCAGCAACAACTTCGGGTCCGATCCCGTCTCCGGCAATAACGGCTATTTTTTTTACGTCAGCCATGATTCATCTTCCTCTCCTCAAGCATTTCACGAATAACATCCTTACTCTGTTGTAACACAATCGGAGAGGCTAGACCAAGATATAGATTCTATTAGACTTATAGGTTTTAACTATAAGCTGTTTAAATGATTATCTAGGTGGAATTTATTTCTTAGCATCAAGTATAAACATGGACGCATCCTGATTCATGAATATTTTACTTTCCGTCCCACATCCAAAATCGATCGCACTTTTATTTTTACCGTCCGCTATGTATTCACGAACAGCATTTGATATAATTTTGGCGATTCTGATTCTTTCGGGTGTATCATATCATGAGCTTTGGTATCAAAAAAGGCAGGGTATCTCTCCTTTTAAATTTTCGAGAGCACCCTGCCTTCTGTTATCAGCTATCTCCCTTAATCATGATATGCTTCAGCAATCGCGTTCGCTGTAATAATCGCCTGATATACATCATCCGGACTGACCGGGAACGGCATATTGGCCATCGTATCGCCCTCTGCACAGGCATCGATCGCAACCTGGCGCCATTCTTCCTCTACGAACTTCTTCATCCCAAGATCTTGCAACGTCAACGGTAGATTAACGGCTTTGATGAGATGAATCACCGTCTCCAATTCTTCACGCGGAGCATTCTCCAGAATCAGCTGAGCCAGTAGACCAAAGGTCACTTTCTCCCCATGCTGTGCCTTATGCAATGATTCAACAGCCGTCATTCCGTTATGAATCGCATGGGCTGCCGCTAAGCCGCCGGACTCCGCACCTACACCGCTCAAGTAAATTGTTGCTTCGATCGTCTCCTCTACAGCACGAGTCACGACATGATTATCTACAGCAATTTTGGCCGCAACGGCATTTTTCAGTAACGCTTCATAGCAGAGCCTTGCTATTCCCAGTCCGGTAGCCGAAGGCTTCATAAGCACCAGATTGTCGCCAAATGATTGATAGCAGGCTCTCGCTTCAAAATAAGTTGCCAGCGCATCACCAATCCCTGCAGCAAAGAATCGGGACGGCGCAGCAGCCAGAATTCCTGTATCGGCTAGCACGATATCCGGGTTACTCGGCAGGAATAAGTATTCATCGAAGGAACCATCTTCTTTGTAAATTACAGCAAGTGCCGTACAAGGAGCGTCGGTTGAAGCGATCGTTGGAAAGATTACGACAGGCAAATGCTCATAATAAGCTGTAGCCTTGGCAGTATCCAGCGTCTTACCACCACCGATGCCAACGATAATATTGGCGCCAGCCTTACGTGACAACTCACGATGCCGTTCAATTTCCTGCTTTGTAATCTGATAATTAAACTTCTCAAATACAGCTTTATTGCCCCCGTCCTGTATAGACTTACCAGCTTCCCCCTTCGCACGGTCCAGGATAAATTCATCGCAGATTACATATGCTGAATCTCCAAAATTTTTCATGTAATCATGAATGGAACCGAGCAGTCCCTGTCCGATAATAAATTTCTTAGGCGAGGTCACCGATTTCACATAATGGATCTTGGTCATCTTGATCTCCTTTTAATCGATCTTTTTCACCACTCATTGTGTATGTTCAAAAAGTTCGGTTTTCAGCACCGAGAAGGTTGGATGAAGCTAGGGACTGAGGAGCGGAGCGTAGGCAAAACCTACGTGAGCACCGGAAGTCCCGGCTGAATTCAAGATTCGACGTCGAGATACCTCTTGATTCACTTCGTGATCAAAAGCGGACTTTTTGAACAACCCCTTATAGGCATCCTTAGGATGTGTAGATCTGTCTGGCATTATCATGCAAAAAGAAAGAGCCCCAACTCTTAGTTGGGGCCCTTCTCAAGTGACCGAAGATTCTATAGCTTCTGTATCGTCTTCTTCTCAATCAATCGATTCAGTGCATCGACATAAGCGCGGGCGCTCGCTTCCAGAATATCCGTACTTACGCCGCGGCCCTGTACAGTGAGTTCTTCCTGCATCATGACGACGTGAACCTCACCTTGAGCATCCTTTCCGTAGCTGATCGATTTGATCGAGTAATCCGACAGAGTTACCAGTTCACCGGTAGCCTGGTCGATCGCATTGTAAATAGCATCTACCGAGCCGTTGCCTTCTGATTCCTGCTCCAGCGTCTTGCCATCGGCCGTCAAGATGCGCACCTTGGCCGTTGGCGTCGATTCATTACCGTAGGACACATGGATCGCCTGCAATTGATACGCTTCCGGTGTATCCACCAGCTTCTCTTGCAGCAGAGCATGCAAGTCCTGGTCGGTAACGTCCTTCTTCTTATCAGCTAGAACCTTGAATTTCGCAAAGGCCTCGTTCAGTTGCTCATCATCCAGCTTGTATCCGAGCTCAATCAATCTCTCGCGGAAAGCGTGGCGTCCGGAATGCTTGCCAAGTACCAGCTTGCTCTCCTTCAGGCCGATCGTCTCCGGAGACATGATCTCATAGGTCGTCTTCTCCTTCAGCATACCGTCCTGATGAATCCCGGACTCATGCGCAAAAGCGTTCGCACCAACAATCGCTTTATTCCCCGGCACGACCATACCTGTCAATCGGCTGATCAGGCTACTTGTGCGAGCAATCTCCGACAGTTCAAGTGATGTCTTAGCTCCGAAAAATTCGCTGCGAGTCTCCAGTGCCATCGCAACTTCCTCAAGGGCAGTATTACCAGCACGTTCGCCAATTCCGTTGATCGTTCCTTCGATCTGATCGGCCCCGCCGAGAATTGCGGCCAACGAATTCGCCGTTGCCATTCCCAGATCGTCATGGCAGTGCGCACTCAATTGGATCTTTTC
>DASYFA010000338.1:0-3865 GCA_036498705.1 Paenibacillus sp. | reverse complement strand
TGCTTCAGGATACGTTCATCTTCTCCGGTACGATCCGCGACAATATTCGCTTTGGTCGACTGGATGCAACGGATGAGGAGGTTGAAGCGGCGGCCAAGGCGGTGGACGCTCACGATTTCATTATGAAGTTGCCTAAGGGCTACAATACGGAGGTCGAAGAGCGAGGCAACGCGCTGTCGATGGGACAGCGGCAGCTTCTGTCCTTCGCTCGGGCGCTCTTGGCTGATCCGCGCATCCTAATTCTCGATGAAGCAACGGCGAGCATCGATACAGAGACTGAAGTAAAGATTCAGAATGCACTGAAGGTACTTCTGAAAGGTAGGACTTCCTTTATGGTTGCTCACCGTCTCTCGACAATCCGTAGCGCAGATAAGATCATCGTGCTTGATCATGGTGAGATTAAGGAGACCGGGAACCATGAGCAATTAATGGAACATAAGGGAATTTATTGTGGTTTGGTTGAGGCGCAATTCCGATATATGTAGAAATTTGTCGAACTTATTCGAAAATGAGGTCTATACTGTCGCTTTGACTATTGCATTATAGGTTGGAAAACCTGAAAATAGATTTAGTAATTATATTTTCATATTTTCAGGGGGGATTCTGGACTCATGTGGGGTGCGCCAGTATCTAAACATGCCAGGAGTATCATGCTTCTTGGCGGAGGAGAATTGGGCAAGGAAGTAGTCATTGAGGCGCAGCGTTTGGGCGTTCGCACGATTGTCGTTGACAGGTATGACCACGCACCAGCCATGGGTGTTGCTCATGAATCTTATGTGCTTGATATGTTGGATGGAGAAGCGCTTAAATCATTGATCGTTCAAGTTGCACCGGATCTGATTGTTCCGGAGATTGAAGCGATCGCAACACCCGTGCTGGTAGAGCTAGAGCAGCAAGGATATAAGGTTATCCCGACAGCCAAGGCTGCTCTATTAACGATGGATCGCGAAGGAATCCGTAGATTAGCGGCTGAGGAACTCGGATTACCTACAGCAAAATACCTGTTCGCAGACAACCTGGAGCAGTTACAGACCGCTGTAGCTGAGATCGGTGTACCTTGTGTGATCAAGCCGTTAATGAGTTCATCCGGCAAAGGACAGAGCGTATGCCGAAGGGTGGAGGATGTCGAGAAATGCTGGAATGCGGCTCTCGAAGGCGCTCGAGCTAGGAAGATGCGCGTCATCGTGGAAGCTTTTGTACCTTTTACAAGTGAGATTACGCTGTTAACGGTCCGTTCGGTATCTGGAACGATATTTTGTCCACCGATTGGGCATATTCAGAAGGATGGGGACTACGTCGAATCCTGGCAGCCTCATTTCCTGAACGAGGAGCAGCTTCGCGAAGCACATGAAATTGCACAAAAGATTACAGATGCGCTTGGCGGATATGGGCTATTTGGTGTAGAATTATTTGTGACGGATCATGGCATAATCTTTAGCGAAGTGTCGCCAAGACCACATGATAAGGGAATGGTGACGATGGTTACGCAGGATTTGTCAGAATTCGCGCTTCATGTACGTGCGATTCTTGATTTTCCTATTCCTTCGGTTCAACTGCTGACACCTGGTGCATCAGCAACCTTGAAGGCTGACCGAGAGGGTGAAGAATTCAAAGTCGCAGGTATGGAAGAAGCATTAGCATTACCGAGAACCCAGATTCGCGTGTTCGGTAAACCGCTCAGCAAGCCGGGAAGACGGATGGCTGTAGCCCTGAGCGCAGCAGAGGATGTTGAAACGGCCCGCAGCCGCGCCAAACAAGCGGCAAGTCTATTAAAGGTGGTATGGTCAAATTGAGTAGTCAGGTGTATGCTCCTGCGTTAATCATTCGGAAGGGTTGCAGTGACGATGTCCATCATTTGCTTCCTTTGATGCGACAGCTTCGTTATCCAACAACGCACAGTGTGCTCAAAGAGCGCCTTCGTATGTTGGAGGACAATCAACAGCATCATAGCTTGGTTGCTGAGGTGGATGGAGTGGTACGCGGTACTATCTTCTTGAAGCAATATCAGACGCATGATATGAATCAACCTATTACTCAGATCATCGCTATGATCGTAGATGAGGATCATCGAAGCAGTGGAATCGGTAAACGGCTTATGTCTGAAGCGGAATCCTGGTGCAAGGATTGCGGGAGTTCGCATTTGTTCTTGTCTGTAACGAATGAGAACAGCTTAATAGCCAAATCATTCTACGAGAGTATGGGCTTCACATGTACAGGACACCGTAGATTTAGCAAAATATTATCCTAGAAAACCATGAATACTATGAAAATACTAAACCCGGCTCTTATGTGAGCCGGGTTATTTGTTATGCATTTTTATAATTGGTTAGTTCGCGAGATAGAAATGCGATGCATCCAAGGCCGACTCATCTGGACACTCATAGCAGTTATTCCTGTAGGTCACCAGGGCACCTCGGAAAATCAGCTCTAGCATGGAGCAAGCAGACAGATCATCCGGCGTTGTAAGGGCAGCCGATTTATTGCATAGCTGAAGTCCCGCTCTCTCGAAGACGGCGCTGACGAATTGCGAGCAGAAGTAGGAGTTCCTACCACCAAACTCCATGTTCAGTACGACACCCAGAATACCGAGGAAATTGTAGCTGTACAGCTCTCTGTTCTCCTCGAACTGGCTTACGAAGTTCCTCATTTTAGAGTAAGTCGCTTCGCTTACTGTGCAGCTATATACCGCACATGTTGCCCGTTCAAATATCCCTGAATAAATATCTTCCTTAACGAATCCGCCAATGAGCGGAATCAAGGGATGCTTCCTCCCAAAGCTATACATTTCTCTTAACTCAGGGTCAAAAGCTATTGAAGCGTGATTATAGGGGGCTTTCGTATATATACCGATCATTTTCGTAACAATTGTTCTCGGGTTACTTAGTAAGATGTAGATTTGCTTCGTGTTATTCATCATTTTTCAACCGCCATTTTCCATAAAATTAGTTAGGTATTTACAGATGATGTTTCCATTTGATATTACCATGGTAATCGTTTCCTTGGAATACCGAAATGGTCCGAAGACGGAATTAAAACTAGACCAAAGTCGAGATCGAGGATCGACTTCCTTAATTTACTTTTATTGTAGAGTACGATAAAATCTTTGGCGATTGGAGGATGAATCAAATAAGAAGGCGGGAGATGACATGTACAAATTAATCCTAGCTGACGATGAGGAAGACGTTAGAGAGGGACTGCTCGACCTGATAGATTGGGAGAGCATTGGCTATCAGATTGTCGATACCGCCGAGAATGGTAGAGAGGCCATCGATCTGATAGAAAGGCATGTGCCGGATGTTGTTGTAACCGATATACAGATGCCCTTTATGGATGGTCTAAAGTTAACGGAGTGGATTCGCAAGGCGTATCCTGCGACTAAGGTCATTATTCTGACAGGTTATGAGCAGTTTGAGTACGCGCAGCGGGCGATTCAGTTGGATGTCAACGAATATGTGCTTAAGCCGTTCTCTTCGGAGGAACTGGCCGAGGTGCTGCGTAAAGTTAAACTCCAAATGGATGGTGAGCTGGAGACTCGCAAAAACGTGCAGTTGTTAACGGAGCACTATAAGCGTAATCTACCTGTGCTGCAGCGCTTGTTTCTATCATCCCTAGTATCAAGGCCCCTCTCGCAGCAAGAAATATTCGAGAAATGCCGCGGCTATAATTTATACCTGCAAGGTGAAGCATATGTTACCTCGATTATCAGGATTGACCGAGCGATCCGTCTAGCGGAGGGGATAGGGCCAGGAAGCAATCAGAAGTTGGTGAACAAGCTCTCATTGCGTGAAACAGATGACCAGCAGCTGCAATTATTTGCCGTGCTCAACATCGTGACAGAAATGATCCGCGAGCATTCCAGGGATCA
>DASYFA010000337.1:0-4847 GCA_036498705.1 Paenibacillus sp. | reverse complement strand
TGTTTAGAACTATCAAAATGCGCCGCATATGCTCCCGTAGTCATCTCAAGATGAACATATAGATCTTGGTCTTTAAGCATATCGAGTCTAGTTTGTATTTCTAATTCATCAATTAGCTTCATCTTCATTCCTCCCCGTCTTACACATTAAGAAAAAATCCACCCATATGAGGAGCGGATTATTGAAATATAAGGTAATAACACAATTCTTATAAAGTATATCCTGCGAAGTAATGAAATTCAAATGGAAGGCAGGCTTTAAAACGTCTTACTGCGTACCTCGAAAATGGCAAATTTCAAATAGTGTCCTTCATCGACCCCAAGAATTTGCGGGTGGTCTTTGCCGGCGGCACGCCATTCTACGAGCCGCAGTATTTTACCTGCATCTTCCGCAGCCTCTTGGATCGTCTGTAGGAACAAATCCGGGCGCATATGGTAAGAGCAACTAGCCGTAACAAGATAACCGCCCTCGTTCACAAGCTTCAATCCGTGCAGGTTGATGTCTTTATACCCGCGGCAGGCTCCCTTCACCGCAGATTTGGTCTTGGCAAACGCCGGCGGATCCAGGATGACAACATCCCAGGTCCGACCGCCATTCGCAGTCATTGGAACAGACGTATCCACCTTGCCTTCTTTCGCCGCACGGCGGTTCCTTTCATCTATCCCCTTCACCTGTTCGCGCAGATAATCAAATGCATCCGCTACTACAAATTCAACGCGATCCGTAAATCCGTTCAATTCCACATTAGTTCTTGCACTTTCAATTGCATGCTCGGATATATCGAGACAGGTCACTTTTTTAGCGCCATACTTACAAGCATGAAGCGTGAAGCTACCGGTATGGGAGAAGCACTCTAGTACCGTCGCACCATCCCAATACGGGAACGTTACTACTTTGCCATTAGAGTTCACCGGCATTAACTCGGCCGCTTGTCCAGGATCAGCTACTTCCTTCAGCTCAATCCCGCTTCTTCTACCCCAGCCTGTCATCAACGGTTCAATAGAAGCGCGATTCTCACGCTGATCGAAGAAATAACCTGTTTTTTGCCCTTGTTCAATATCTACCTTAATCTTCAACCCATTTTCTAGGATCGTGACATATCGCGGTGATTCACCATATAAAGATCCTTTGACCTGCTCAAGACCTTCCATTTCTCGCACGGGCACATCGCTGCGCTCATAGATGGCTGATGGCTGAAGTACTTTAACAAGCGCCTCTACGATCGCCTCCCGGCACTTGTCCATACCTAACGTCAAAAGTTGGACTACAAGTACATCCGCAAAGCGATCCACGATCAGTCCAGGGAGAAAATCTGCCTCACCATAAACGAGACGGTAAGCATCTCCTCCTACGAATCTTTCCCTATGATCTAAACATTCTTTAAACCGCTCCGTGAAAAATTCTAAGTCCATCATCTCAAGCTGGCGGTAGGATACTACCCGAACTGTAATTTGTGAAGCCGGATTGTAATAACCTGTGGCGAGGAACTTACGGCGATGGTCATAAATTTGCACCAGGCTCCCGGGCTCTGCTTCACCTTCCACACTCTCAATCTCATTGCGATACACCCATGGGTGTGCTTGCTCTAGACGTTTTTTTCGGGTTTTGTTTAAAATAACGGATGCCACTCTATCCACTCCTAAATTGATTATTATGATTTATATTTAACTATACGAGTTGAACTCATGATTGAGAAATCCCCCGGTATGGATACCCGGACGATGGCATATATGTAACTTGTACACTATTTCCAAGGGGGACGTAAAGATGTTTCATGATCTCATACTCCCAGTGATTTTGGGACTTGCCCTCTTCCTGATCGGAATGAAGCTAATGGAAACTGCCCTTCATGCCTGGGCCGGTCCAAGGCTGATCAAGCTGCTACATACATCAACGAAGACGCCATGGGCAGGGCTCTTGTCGAGTACATTCGTTACCGCCGTTCTCCAGAGCAGCACAGCCATGACCGTAATGACGATCGGGCTGGTTAACGCTGGACTACTATCGTATGCCCGAACGCTCGGCATCATCCTTGGCGGCAATATTGGTACTTGCCTTACCACCGAGCTGATCGCACTGGACATTTCCAGCTATGGGCTTCCGCTCTTGACGATATCCTTGCTGCTATGGGCAACTGCGGTAACAGGCGAGGAATATAGTGCAGGTAGATACTTCAGTCACAGGCTACATTTCCTGCGTCCGCTACAGTATGGATCACTGGCCCTAGCAGGCTTTAGCCTGATCATGATCGCTATCCGCTGGATGCAATCGATCGGCCCGCAACTTGAAGCCTACGGCATTATCGACCGTCTACTGGTCCATGCCGGAGATAGCCTATTATGGGGAGCCCTCGCGGGAGCTGCGGTAACCGCCCTGATCCATAGCAGCGCAGCCGCGATCGCTATGACGATGGGACTGGTCTCTAGCGGCGCCCTACCTGTTCCACTCGGAATTGCCATGGTGATCGGCTCGAATGTGGGAACCTGCGTAACCCCCCTGATTGCTTCCATCGGTGGTACCAAATCAGGTAAGTTCGTGGCCTTGTCCCACGTTATCCTTAACTTGATTGGAGCTTTATTATTCTTACCCTTTGTATCTATACTGCAAACAGTAGTCTCCTGGGTTACTAACGACGCCGCCGTTCAAATCGCCCATTCACAGACCCTGTTTAATGTAATCAGTTCTCTATTGGCCCTTCCATTCTGTTATTTACCGCTATGGAGTAGGCTGGACCATAATACTAAATAGCTTAAACTATCATAACTAAACCCCTGTGATACCAAGTACCTTTAATGCCTTTTCCAATATAAAATCATTGTTGTCGTAGCCCTGTTTTTGCTGCTTCTCCCAAGCTTCCAGCGGCTCATACCATGCTACATCACGAATCTCCTCGACCTGAGGACGAAGCTCGCCACCCTTGCTCTCGACCAGATAATAATGAACCTCTTTGTCCACGGGTCCATGTGCGGGGTGGGAATAAGTATATGCGATAATATCGATTAACTGATCGATCTGACCAACAATACCTGTCTCCTCGTGAATCTCACGGAGTGCTGTCTGTTCCACAGTCTCGCCCTTCTCACGTTTGCCTTTGGCGAACGATAACTTGCCGTATCGGTCGGTGATAAGCTGAATCTGCAAATGTCCGCCTTCTCTTTTGTATACGACTCCTCCAGCGGATATCTGTTTATATGGCATCAGTGAACCTCCTTCACTACAGTTCCACAAGACAGTGTACAAGTTCTATATAAGTTGAACTAATGATTACAAGGATGGTGGCAGCCGGGTGAAATGTTCTTCCGATCGCTGTTGTTCATGAATTTCTTAATTTCTTGCCTATTCCCTGCATTTCTTTTGTTCAACTTCTATATATTAAGAACCCGCTCTAAATTCACAACAAGGATTTCTCCCCTTCCAATTAGAGAGAAATCCTTGTCTTCATTTACTATAAGTACATGTTCAAAAAGGTCGGTTTTCAGCACCGAGAAGGTTGAATGAAGCTAGGGTCTGAGGAGCGGAGCGTACGTAGTGTGTACGTGAGCACCGGAAGGCCCGGCTGAATTCAAGATTCGATGTCGAATTTGCTTCCTGATTTACTTCGTGATCAAAAGCGGACTTTTTGAACAACCTCTAAGCCAAAGCTTGAACTGAATCGTCCAGAACACGTACCAGTGTACCTTCGCAGGTGTTGGCATCTGCTTTGGTTAACTTAACCCGGCATATCTTGCCGATCATATCCTGTGAACCCGGGAAACGGATTTGCAAATAATTATCGGCGAATCCAGTCAAATGGCCATCCACAGCCAAAGCTTCTATATTCCGTTCAGGAATGACATCAAGAACTTGACCTACAAATTTCTCTGCATAGGCTAACTGCATCGTCTCCGACAATTCGATCAGCTCCTGTACGCGGGCATGCTTGATCTCCTCATCGATTTGATCTTCCATCCGTGCAGCCGGAGTACCTGTCCGGGTGGAATACGGGAATACGTGCATTTCCGAGAAACCGATCCGCTTCAAGGTCTCGTAGCCATCACGGAACATTTCCTCTGTCTCTCCAGGAAAACCGACGATCACATCTGTCGTAATTGCTACATCCGGCATAAATTCGCGGATTCGCTTAATCTTCTGTTCGAATTCCGCCACTGTATATTTACGGCGCATCCGCTTCAATACATCGTCGTTACCAGCCTGGATTGGAATATGGAAATGACGGCACATCTTCGAGGAACCCTCTAGCACTTCCAGCATCCGGTCATAAATCTGGCTCGCTTCGATCGAACTGATGCGAATCCGGCCAAGGCCTTCGATCTTATCTAGATCCCACAGCAAATCAGGCAGCTTGTAATCTTCCAGATCATCGCCATATCCGCCGGTATGGATCCCGGTTAATACGATCTCATTATAGCCAGCAGCAACTAGCTGACGCGCTTGATTGATAACGCTCTGCGGGTCACGACTGCGCGATAGCCCGCGCGCCCAAGGGATAATACAGAAGGTGCAGAAATTGTTGCAGCCCTCCTGAATCTTCAGAAAAGCCCGGGTATGGTCTGCGAAGCTCGGAACATCAAGCTCCTCAAAATCACGGGTCTTCATAATATTGCGTACCGCATTGATCGGTTCCCTCTGCCCTCTGATCTGGTTCACATAAGGAATAATCTTTTCCCGATCCTGATTACCGATCACGAGATCGACGCCAGGAATATCCATAATCTCTGCAGGAGAAGTTTGGGCATAACATCCGGTGACCGCGATGATCGCGTTCGGATTGCGCCGTACGGCACGCCGAATAATCTGCCTACTTTTCTTATCACCCGTATTCGTTACAGTACAGGTATTAATGAGAT
>DASYFA010000336.1:0-3268 GCA_036498705.1 Paenibacillus sp. | reverse complement strand
AAGAGTTATCTGGAGATCCAGCAATTGCGCTGGGGCGGAGGACTGCAATATGCGATTGATGCACCGGCGGAGCTTAGGACGTTCTTCATTCCGAAACTGACACTCCAGCCATTCGTAGAAAATTCCATCGTTCATGGATTTAACAAAAGATTGCACGGCTACGTTTATATCAAGCTGACAGCCAATGAGGATTCGTTATTCATTATCATTGATGATGATGGCAGTGGCTTAACACAAGTGGTTGATGATAAGCAGAAGCGTCGTACAGGAGGTTATGGTATCCGTAATGTCAGAGAACGGATCGCCGGTTATTTCGGCGAGCAATACGGAATCACTCTCAGTGAACGGGAAGAAGGCGGAACTAGAGTCGAGATTACCCTCCCTCTATTAACGAAACCGCCATTTTAGGAAAAAAAACAAGGTATAGGCAGAGGAAGAACATTTCACCCGGCTGCCTTCATCCGTTTTAAAGCATCAGTTGAACTTATATACTTCGGTTTATTTTTAAGCAAATCGTGCATCTCTCGTATATCCAAGGGAGATGCCGATAAGTATTATAGTACTTGAAAGCGGTTTATTTGAGCTGCTGCTCTTGTTATACGAATCTTTCAGTCTGGTACTGAATTTTACTATATGTACGTGTTCAAAACCTTTATATCCCTAATACGATGAATCTTTTAATCTTTGCAAGGCTTAAGGAGGTAAGTATCGTGCGGAAGATCGCCATTATTGATGATGAACGCCAGGTACTGCAAGGGATGAAGCGGGTTATTCCTTGGGGAGAGCTGGATGCGGAATGGGCCGGGGAAGCGCTGAACGGCCAGGACGGATTGGATATAATCCGGGAGACACAGCCGGATATCGTCATTACGGATATCTATATGCCGGTGATGAACGGGCTGGATATGATCGAGCATTTAAGAAAAGACGGATTCAACGGGAAAATTATCATTCTTAGTGGATATTCTGACTTTGAGCATGCAAGGCAGGCACTGCGCTTTAATGTCAGCGATTATGTGTCCAAGCCGATCAGTGTACCTACTTTAAAGACTGTATTATATAAAGTTATTCAAGAGCTTGTTGAAGAGGAAGAGAAGCAGAGTATCCAGGTAGAACTCAAACATAAGCTGATGATCTACGAGCCTTTTATTGAAAAGGAGTGGGTAAGATCTGCCGCAGTAGGTACGCTTAACCAGTACTACCAAGATGGCGATCACCTGCCGGAGCCTTATCAATATTGGGATGAATGCAGTCTTGCGGCGATTGGTATTGATCTGGTTCGCGATGGACGGGCCGATGAGCTGTCCGTGTCCGATTGGAATTTATTCCGCTTTGCTATCAGCAATATCGTCTGCGAAGTTGCACGGAAGGTATTCCCTGTCATCGAGTATACAGAACTTCATAGTACAAGGGCCGTATTGATCATCCATCCCGAGCGTGGCAGTTCCTGCGAACAATTGGAGGATACGCTAAAGGAGCTTGGAGTCAAGCTGATCGACAACGTCAAAAGCTACTTAAGGCTTGCGATTTGTGTTGGAATCGGAAGGATTCGCGGGGAATGGGCGAAACTGCCGGAATCGACAGAGGAAGCCTTTAGAGCGATTGATCGCCGCGAGCAGAGGATGGTCCCTTCCTACGATTTGTACATATATAAAGGACAGACGAGAGAAGATTCGGAGACGGTCGCGTTGTTCCCGGTCAAGTTCTCGTTCAAACTGGCCAGCGCCATGAAGACGGCCCAAGAGACTGAGGCACAACAAATCGTCGCAGAGTATATAGAAGAGCTCGAGAAGCAGGGCGGAATCTCCAAGGATTATGTACAGATGCTAGGCAGCGAATTATGGGGCATCATGACCTACAGTTTGTATGAAGCGGGTCTTTTCCTTGATGATCTATTCACGAATGACCAGATTGCCAAGGAACTGCTCACGTTATGCCGGCCAGATCAGCTGGCGGAGTGGCTATTGGCAAAGATCTCAATAATCTGCAACAGCCGGCAGATGAAAGGAAGCAGCAAGCACAGACAGGTTGTCGACTTCATGACTCAATATATTCATGAGCATTATGCTGAAGACTTAACGCTTGCCGATCTGTCGGACAAAGTGTACATTTCCCGGAATCATTTATCGATCATTTTCAAGAATATTACGGGTGAGACCTTCAACAACTATTTGACCCGAGTGCGGATGGAGAAAGCACGTGAGCTATTACTGGAACGCAATCTGCTCGTCTATGAGGTGGCGGAGCAGGTCGGCTATAAGAATGTTCCTTACTTTAGCACGTTATTTAAGAAGGTTACCGGAATGAATCCAACGGAACTCATTAAATAAAGGTTGTCGTGGAATTTTTGAACAACTGCTAAAAAGGGGGCGCTTATGATTCGCGTTGCAATAATAGGCACAGGCTCTATTTCCAGAGCTCATCTTCAGGCTTATGCTCTGTTTCCGCAGCGCTGTAAAGTCATCGCGCTCGCGAATAGTCATGTGGAGAAAGCATACAGACTGAAGGAAGAATTCCAGCTTGATTGCACAATTACTGAGGACTATCATGAGCTACTTCAAAATGAGGATATAGATTTAATCTCGATCTGCACGCCTCCCCATACTCATGCCGAGATTACAGCCAATTGTCTACTTGCGGGTAAGCATGTCCTGGTAGAGAAGCCGATGGCGATGTCTCTGGAAGAATGTGATCGGATGTTGGAAGCCGCCGAACAAGCGGGACGCATTCTGTCTGTGATTGGGCAGAGCCGCTTCGACGATTCCGTGATGAAGCTCAAGTATACGCTCGATTCTGGTCTGGCAGGCCGGATCTTACATGCTCAGGTGGAGGCTCATTGGTGGAGAGGCGCTAGCTACTACGATAAGTGGTGGAGAGGAACATGGGAGCAGGAAGGGGGCGGTTGTACCCTGAATCATGGTGTCCATCATATCGATCTACTGCAATGGATGATGGGGATGCCGCAGACCGTACAGGCCGTCATCAGCAATACCTCGCATAGCAACTCGGAAGTGGAGGACATCTCGATAGCAATTTTCGGCTATGAGCAAGGTGGACTGGCACAAGTCACGAGCTCAGTCGTCCATCATGGAGAGGAACGGCAGATTGTCCTTCAGGGGGAGCACGCCCGTATCTCCACGCCATGGAAGGTATATGCTTCTACTTCAAGACCGGACGGATTTCCAGAGCGGAATAAGGCATTGGAGCAGGAGATAGAAGAATACGGACGCAATTATAAGCCACTGCAATACAGCGGCCATGCCGGACA
>DASYFA010000335.1:0-5795 GCA_036498705.1 Paenibacillus sp. | reverse complement strand
CTTTTATGAGTAGCAGCATTGTCAAACCGATCAAGAAGATCATTAGCTTCTGCAATCAAATATCGACAGGAAATTTTTCTAATCGAATTAAGGATGATCAGGAGGACGAGATGGGGATTCTCTCCTACAAAATCAATATGATGGTTGATGAAATCGAACATTTGATGCATAACCAAAGATTGGACCAGAAGCGAAAACGGGAATTGGAATTTCAGATGCTGCAGTCACAGATCAATCCCCACTTCCTGTTCAATACGCTTAATACACTCCGTTGGCTTGCCATCATTAATCATGTTCCTGTACTAAGCAACGGAATCAGTTCCTTATCAGAGCTACTGCGCAGCACGATCCTAGACCGTGACGAGCAAATTACAATCCGTCAGGAAATTGGAAATCTGAGTAACTATTTCGAAATACAGAAAATTCGCTATGCCGACAGCTTCCAGGTCGAATATGACATCGATGAGGAACTACTCGATTGTCTAATCCCTAAATTCATCCTGCAGCCTGTTGCCGAGAATGCGATTATCCACGGATTGTCGGAGCATAGCAAAGCAATTGAGATTAAGATCAAAGTCCAACAGAAGGATGATCTCATCAGCATCGAGATTATCGATAACGGTAAAGGCTTCGATACAAGCGTAGTCCATGACCCGGATACGGCGGCAAATAACAAGAAGCTGTCAGGGATCGGAATAACCAATGTGGACGAGCGAATCAAGCTCTATTACGGGGAACACTACGGACTCTTCATTACCAGTGTTATTGGAGAAGGCACCTGCTGTAAAATAATTATTCCTACGCATAAGACACCTTAGATGAGGAGGTATCTCAATGTATAATGTACTGCTAGTTGATGACGAACCTATCGTAAAAATCGCACTGAGAACGATGATTGCCTGGGAGGCTCTGGGCTTCCCAATCTGTGGAACCGCTTCAGATGGAGCAGAGGCGCTAGCATTAATTGAGAAATTACACCCTGACATCATCATTACCGATCTGAAAATGCCGAATATGGACGGTCTGCAATTAATCCGAGAATTGAATAACCTGAACTATCCTGGCAAGGTGATCGTCGCCAGCAACTTTGGCGACTATGAGCTAGTCCGCGAAGCTCTGCTACTGGGCGCCGTCGATTATATGCTCAAGATCAGTATCAAGACCGATGATCTGATTGCTCAATTACACAAGACCGCCAAGCTGCTCGAGGAACAGCAGCAATCCCTGCAGGAGCAGGATATGAGACAAATGATGCAGAACAGCCTCAAAAGCGTGAAGAATTCTATTCTGAAGGATTATTTTAATGATACGGACTATGAACTGGAGCATTTCGTACAGGATAAGCAAATCAAGCTAAACATGACGGATACCCCCTGCTATCTGTTCTATATTACGTTTGACCAGGACAAATCCGCAGGAAATAATGAGAAATCTGACATTTCCCTTGCATTCATTGAGAATACGATTCTTGATCTCATTGATGACGCTAGCGACATTGAGCTGTTCCAGGTTGGCATGGGCGGCATCACAGCCATGATCTCCAAGAAGCAGTTGGAGAAGCACCAGGGCGATCCACTCAGCTTTATCAACAAAATACACAAATTAATTCAGATGTACATATCTGTAGAGCCGCTCATCGTCTATTCCCATGAAATCAAAGGATACGAGGAGGCAAGGAAGGCGTATTGGGTCTGTAAAGATGCCTTGAATGCGAACTTCTATGAGCATTCATCCGTAATCTACGAGCAGGATGTCAGGTTTGTGCAGGAACTGGAGCATGCGAATTACGTTGACTATTCCAACTCTCTTCTGCGCCACTGGCAAGAGCTGGGGCCAGAGACCATTCCATCTCTGCTTGAGGAATTTATCGAGCAGTGCAGACAGAGCGGTATTCATCCTACTAGTGTTAAAGCCTTTATACTCAAATGCCTCGAGTATATTCCGTTATGCGAGGACAAAGTACGAATCGATCACGAAGAGGAATATGAACGCCATAAAACAGCTCTACTCCATTGTAAAGATACAGCTTCCTTATTGAATACATCCGCTTTGGCCTTCGGACATCTTAGTCTGGTGAACGACACTTCCGATGCACCTGCCCTGAAGAAGGTCGTACTAGATGTCATGGACTATGTCGAAGCCCATTACCAAGATAAAATCACGCTGGAAATGATCTCAACGTACGTGAATTTCAGCGAGAACTATCTGTGTCGTGTCTTCAAAGAACAGGTCGGCATGAGCCCGATTAGTTACATCAATACTGTGAAGATGAATAAGGCCGCCGCTTTGATTGCAGGTGGACATACTTATATGAAGGAAGTAGCAGCCCTCGTAGGTATCAGCGATCAATTCTACTTCAACCGGCTATTTAAGAAGCAGTTTGGCATTTCTCCCTCGAAATATACTAGCCAGAATAAGCAGGCGAAATAGAATCTATTTTACGGGTGTGTGCATCTCTGACTGAATCTGCGCGAAGACATGCTCCACCCGTTCCATCCATTGTTCTGTTGTCATCTTCCCTGTCATGATCGGTGTCATGGACTGTCTGAATAGAGCATTTTTAATATCAATCTTCGATCCCTTCGGCAGCGCCTTCCAATCTTGAAAGATCGTCGTTGCTCCTTCATATGCGTTGAACATTTCGTATACGCCCGGCGTCAGGTAGGGCTTCGAGAGCTCCTGAGCTCCCTTCAGAGCAAAGATACCATTAGACTTCTGCGCGAACAGTTTGACCGATTCATCAGTGTACAGGAACTTGAGAAACTCCTTAGCCAGTTCCGGATTTTTGGCGCGGAGAGGAATCGAGAATTGCTCATAACTAGACAAAATGTAGCGCTCGTCGTCCTTGTGGAAGACCGGCACAGGAATCATTCCAAATTCGAAGCCCTCTTCTCGCGGCGAATCCTTCATTTCGTTCTCCATCCAATTACCATTAACAATAAAGATCGCCTTGCCCTGCATCATATCGGTCTGAGACTGGGTATGGTTCAAATTCACCGTACCGTCCATTAAATAGCCTTCTTTCCCGATCTTTGCGAAGGTATCCAGAACCTGCTTTACCTCCTCCGTCTTGAACGAACCTGGCTCATAGGAGAAGATCTTCTTCAATTGATCAATTCCCGCCGCGTTCGCTAGAGAAGGATACATGATCTCCTCTAGATAATCCGGATAAATCCCCTGATAGGTAAACAGAGCTCTCTTAATCTTATGGCCGTTCGCATCGGTCAGGTAATTCTCCTCTTTCTCTAATTCCTTACCCAGCGCAAAGAACTCGTCCCAAGTCTCCGGCGGCTTCCAGCCCTTCTCCCGGAACAGATTCTTATTGTAAATGAGCCCCATAGGGCCTGCATTGAACGGAGCCATATATATTTTGCCATCCTGATAAGGCGAGAATCTCGTGCTCTCAAGCATTCCCGGCAGAATCATATCCTTGAGCTTCATTTCTTTATCGAGCGCCTTGCTCTCAAATACATCTGTAAGATCAAGCAGGCCCTGCTCTTTCACCAATGAAGTGATTAAGCCGCTCTGCTCCGTATCGGCAACTGCCAGCAGATCGGGTGGATTGCCCGCGACGAGCTGAGGCCGGACAACATCGCCAATTCTCGGGCTAATCGTCATATCGACCTTGACCCCAGGATAGGCTGCCTCAAATTTGCTGACGATCTCCTTCCAATATTCAGGGCTATATCCTCCCATGAATACCGCTATGCTCAATTCTTTATTTTTGAACTTTCCCGCGGCATTGTTCAGATCACCATTCGAGATTGCATCATTCGAAGTCTGCTCCAACCCACGGCCAATAATGAGATGATTACTTATATAAATAATACAGAAGAGACTCATCGCTACAATTACTAATAAGCTAACTTTTTTCTTCATGGCGCTTCGGCTCCTAGATCCTTTTAAGTCTTGTACCCCTTTCATTCTACTATAACATTCGATCCTCCCCCATAAGTGTAAAAATCCATGTACAAAATTATCTTTATTCCTATGTTATGAATGACTCCGCCCCTACCCAGATTCCGATTATAGATAATCTTTGCATATCCATGGACTATTCTCATGACATCGCCGGAACCCATTGAAAGCAATGATTCGGATAGGCTAATTTGAATATGCGGGAAGTCATTAGCATTCATTCACAGGTAGATGACCCCGCAACATCAGAATTCTCACAAAATATTTGTACAGACAAATTCAGGAGGGGTAAACATGAAAAAGCTTCTTAGCCTAGCATTGGCGGCAACACTTACATTAAGTCTAGCCGCATGTGGCGGTAATAACAGCAGCAGCAGTACAGGCTCCAATTCAGGAAATGCGCCGGCTTCGACCAACTCTGGGGCATCTGGCAACGAGACACGTACTTTAAAAGTAGCCGCTTTAGAAACCGCTTACGGTGCGGATGTATGGCACGAAATTGCCACCGCTTTCGAGAAGGTCAACCCGGATGTCAAGGTCGAGCTGACCATCGACAAGAACCTTGAAGACGTGATCGGACCAGGCATGAAATCTGGTGATTTCCCCGATGTCATCCATCTGGCAGTGGGTCAGCCAAAGGGCCTGACAGAAACCTTTGTGAAGGATAACAACCTCACTGATCTTACAGATGTACTCTATATGACGGTCCCTGGTGAAAGCGCTACCGTCAGTGACAAGCTGATTCCAGGCTTTACCGATACGTCGATAACCAATCCATATGGAGACGGCAAGACCTACTTGATGCCAATGTTCTATAGCCCTTGTGGTCTGTTCTATAACGCTGGATTGTTCGAACAGAAGGGCTGGGATGTACCGCAAACCTGGGATGAAATGTGGGCGCTGGGCGACAAAGCCAAAGCCGAAGGCATCTCTTTATTCGCCTATCCGACTACCGGCTATTTCGACGCCCTCTTCTACGCATTGCTTAACGAGACCGGCGGCCCTGAATTCTTCAAAAGTGCGATGAATTATACAGATGGAATCTGGCAAACACCAGAAGCCGCCAAAGCATTCGACGTTGTAGATAAACTGGCTAGTTACACGGAGAAGACCGTACCTGCCAACGGCAACAAGGATAATTATATTAAAAATCAGCAATTGATCCTCGATAACAAGGCGCTGTTCATGCCGAATGGAACTTGGGTAGTAGGCGAGATGGAAAAGGCACCGCGCGCCGATGGCTTCAAATGGGGCTTCACCGCATTGCCTGCCCTTTCTCAAGACGGAGATCGTTACTCCTATACATTCTTTGAGCAGGTCTGGGTTCCAGCCAAAGCGGAAAACCCAGATTTGGCTAAGCAGTTTATTGCTTATTTGTATTCCGATGAAGTAGCTTCCATCTTTGCGAAGGTTGGTGCAGTTCAGCCAATTAAGGGAATGTCCGACAAGCTGGAAGGCGATAACAAGTTGTTCTACAGCATCTATGATTCCGGCGCCAAGGCGGCCATGGGCGCATTCTCGACTACTGATCCAGTGGAAGGCGTAAGCATCTCGGATACTGTATTCGGTACAGTGGATTCCTTGGTGAACAAGTCTAAGACAAAAGATCAATGGATCGAGGCTATTACAAAAGCGAGCGATGCTCTGCGCGGCGCATTAAAGAAATAGAATAATTGCCCGGTATGAGCTAGCATATTGAAAATGATGGTGGTCAGCCCAGGCTGTCCACCGTTATTTTTACCTTAGGAGGGAGCTGGACCCATGAATAACAGAAAAGGACGAGGCAGGTTCATATTTTTCTGTCTTGCGCCCGCAGTCATACTCTTTGTCATCTTTCTGATCATTCCTACGTTTGACGTATTCCGCATGTCTCTATA
>DASYFA010000334.1:0-1588 GCA_036498705.1 Paenibacillus sp. | reverse complement strand
GCAAGGGACTGCATTTTGTTTAGTGAGAAGCACCTCGTCATATACGATGCTCATCAGGTTCCCGTTACTATGGCAAGCTTAAGCTCTGGGCAAGGATATCAATATACTTTTGCTGCTGAGCCTGGAGAGATTTATCGAATCATACTTAATAAAGCAGAAATCAAATGAGGAAGTGTTTATGATGAATAACGATGTGAAGATGCAGCAATCAGATAATTATATGGCTCAGCCGAGCCCAGCGCAATTAGCATGGCAGGATAAGGAGCTTGGGTTGTTCTGTCATTTTGGAATGAATACTTTCTGTGATCAAGAATGGGGAGAAGGCATTGATTCGCCTGCTCTTTTCAATCCGGAGCAACTGGATGCAAGGCAGTGGGTTAGAACGGCGAAAGAGGCGGGATTCCGCTATTTTGTTCTTACGGCGAAGCACCATGACGGGTTTTGCCTCTGGCCAACCTCGACGACCGATTATTCCGTAGTGTCTAGTCCATGGAAGAATGGACAGGGAGACGTAGTAAGAGAATGCGCTGACGCCTGCCGTGAGGAAGGGATCGGCTTCGGCATTTATGTGTCTCCTTGGGACAGGCATGAACCATGCTACTCGGATCCTCAGAAGTACGATGATTTCTATTGTCGTCAATTGGAAGAATTGCTTACTGGCTACGGGCCGCTGGTGGAAATCTGGTTTGATGGTGCGGGCTCCGAAGGTCGTGAATATGATTGGCGGCGGATTATTGGCCTTGTCAAGCAGCATCAGCCTGAGGCGATGATCTTCAATATGGGCGCTCCAACAATCCGCTGGGTTGGTAATGAGGACGGTCTTGCCCCATATCCGTGCTGGAATACGGCAAAGACAGCGAAAGGTAGCATGTTTAGTGAAGCTTCCTTGCAGTGGCTGCCGGAGACTCCGGACTGGGTACCGGCAGAATGCGATGTTCCGATCCGCAAGGATCACTGGTTCTGGCATCCGAATGATGAACAATCGCTATTAACCTTAGAACAGCTAATGGATATTTACTATCGTTCTGTGGGCCATGGGGCGACCCTGCTGCTTAATGTATCTCCGGACAATCGCGGGTTGATGCCTGAGGTAGATGCCAAACGCCTGGTGGAGTTCGGAGACGAGATCCGCCGTAGATTAAGTCATCCTCTGGCAGAGATTAAGGGCTCTGGCGAGATGCTTGAATTGGAGTTATCCGAGGCTGCGGTCATTGATCATGTCGTGTTAATGGAAGATATCGCGTACGGAGAGCGGGTGCGTCAATATACCCTTGAAGTATATGCAGATGGAGAATGGAAAGAGATCGTTAATGGTAGCGCAATCGGCCACAAGAAAATCGACGTTCTTTCCCCTATCCATATCGAGAAGATTCGGTTTCAGGTAAATGAAGCGGCTGAGGATCCGATCATACGAAAATTTGCTATTTACTTCTCTCAGAGATAGGATGTATTTTAAAATATATATAGGCCTCCTGTTCGCCTTACCGAACAAGGAGGCTTCTTAATATATAACATGAATAAAAAATCTGACTCAAACGTCTAATGTATCTTAGACCTTGGAGTCAGCCTTTCCTGCTCGAGCTCTCAT
>DASYFA010000333.1:0-5675 GCA_036498705.1 Paenibacillus sp. | reverse complement strand
GCTTGTTCTGGTCAACATCTTCTACGTAATTTTTCTCCACAAGATCCATAGCCGTCTCGATCTTCTTGATACCGCTCTTGTTACCGCCAAAAGCATCAGCAAAAATCCCGCTGCCTACTGAACCCGAACCCGCAAAGGTCCACTGGCCAGTTAGCGTTAAAGTCAGGATACTACTGAGCAGCATGGCGACTACGACCATAAGAGCAACTGTACGTCCTTTGAACATCTTCTCTTCTTCACCGCCTATGTATCTTAAGTAGAATAGGTATTACATCATTCCTTCAGGAAGCAGTGCGCAACCTCTTTTATTATATGCCCGGCTTGTACAGATTATTTACACACTTCAGGCTTGCCACGCAAGAAGGAAAAACGGATACGCAAAGGTATCCGTCTCTTTGATATAACCTATTTTATTACAAATACGGCATTGGGTCTACCGTATTACCGTTTATACGAACCTCGAAATGACAGTGCGGTCCGGTTGCTACACCCGTTTGACCAACCTCGGCAATTTTCTCACCCTTCTTAACTGTATCTCCGACCGATACCTTCGTTCCATTAGTGCGGATATGACCGTATAGCGTCCATACATTATTGCCATGGTCAATAACTACGGTATTGCCGTAACCGCTCCACCATTCTGCAACGATCACGACACCGCCCTCAGCCGCATGAATATCGGTCCCTTCCGGAACAGCGAGGTCAACCCCCGTATGCGTCTTAACCTGCCCCGTCACCGGATGCACCCGTGTACCGTATCCAGAGGAGACACGCGCACCATTTACCGGAACCATCATCGAACCGCCATTTCCAGTAAATCCGCCCGATCCTGAGTAGGATACCTTCTTAGTTGTCGTCTTAGCTTTAACGATTTGAGCCGCTTTGATCTTCTTCTTCTCATTTTCAAGAGCGGAGCGCTTGGTTGCCAGTTCAACAAGCAACTTATCCTGTTCCTCGGTGATTTCATCCGATTCATCCATCTGGTCGCTATACTTCGCGATCAATTCCTGTTTCTCGGATTCTTTCTCTTCAAGAATACCCCTGCGTTCCTCCGCTTGAGCATACAAAGTTTTCACTTTGGCGTAGTCCTGCTCTAACTGATTCTGCTGGTCCTGGAGAAGTTCCTGATCATGCTTATGCTCGTCCAACAAGACTTTGTCCTGATTCATAATCGCCTGCAGGGAATCAGCCCGCTGCAGAAAATCTGAGAAGCTGGTAGATGACAGCAACACATCCAAATAAGAGACAGCACCATCGGTATACATAATGCGAACTCTCGTATCCAATAATCCCGAACGTTCCTCAATCCGCTGCTGCGTCTCGTCCAGCTGGTTCGCTGTATCCCGAAGGTTCTCCTTTGTATTCTCAATATCTAGCGCAATATTTGACAATTCATTACTGACTGTATCGATTTGTGTAAGAACCTGCTTCAGATACGCCTGGTTCTTGTTCACATAGTGCTGAGCTTTTTCCTTCTTGTCAGCCGCCTTCTCTTGCTGAATCTTCGCCTGCTTAGCCTGCTCTTGAAGCTGCTTCAATTCGGCATCAATCTGATTGATGGTCTTAGATTTGGCATAACCCTCTGTTGGGTTGAACATCGTAGCGGCTATAGTGATAACGGCAATCACGGATATCCATTTCTTCAACTTCTTATCCCCGTCCTTCTCAGATTTTAGATTAAGCCTCTTCCAAGCTCTTTTTCTCTTCTTCAACTTAGCAAATTTATACCTTCAAAAATTTACGAATGGACATGATACTTCCCCAAACTCCTATCAGTAACCCAAGACAAATCAGTAAGCCACCGATCTGAAATGCAACCTGATTGATCGGAACAAGTCTGAACGCGAGTGTCATATCTGCGGCCACCGCTTGCTCCAACTCCTGATAGCCAAAGATCAATGCGCCCACCGTAATGACGGAGCCGATCAATCCAATCAACGCTCCCTCAATAAAGAATGGCCAGCGGATGAAGGCGTTGGTCGCCCCAACCAGCTTCATAATTCCAATCTCACGACGTCTGGCAAGAATCGTCACCCTGATCGTATTCGAGATAAGGAACATAGCCATTAAGGCCAGTCCAGCTACGAAGATAAACCCGATGTTACGAACCCCCCGCGTAATTTTGAACAGCTTCTCTGTCGTCCCTTTGCCATAATTTACTTTGTAGATCGGTTTATCAGGATAGCTGTCGTTGAGTGCTGTTATCTTGCTAGCAACGAACGGTGCAGTTGTTGGTTCGATCAACTTGATCTTGAACGTATCGGGGATCGGATTCGTCTCATCGGTATAGCCTTCCAGCAAGTCCTTCCCTTCCACGCCTAGCTTCTCTTTGAAATCCTTGAGCCCTTCGGACTTCGGAATCAAGGTCACCTCGCTGACCTCCGGCATCGCCTTAACCTCTGCCATCAGCTTGTCCCGCATGGAATTATCCACTTTCGATTCTAAGTACACACTAATCTGAACCTGACCGTCTGCTTCATCTGCGAAAGAATTTATGTTAATGACAAGCATAATAAATACGCCCAATATAAATAGAGACACAATAATTGAAGTAATGGATGCCACCGACATCCAGCCATTACGGAGCACATTTCGCGCCCCTTCACGAAACTGTCTTAAGAGGGTACTAAAACTCATATCCGTATTCCCCTCTCATCTCATCACGAACGATATTGCCATGCTCAATAGCGATGACGCGCTTACGCATCGTATTCACAATATCCTTGTTGTGGGTCGCCATAACAATCGTCGTACCGCGAAAATTAATCTCATCCAATAGCTGCATAATTCCCCATGATGTCTCCGGATCAAGATTCCCGGTTGGTTCGTCGGCAATGATAACCGATGGGTTGTTCACGATCGCTCTGGCGATCGCCACCCGCTGCTGCTCTCCCCCCGATAATTGGGATGGATCACGGTTTGCCTTATTCTTCAGACCTACCAACTCCAGCACTTCAGGTACCCGCTTGCGAATCACTTTCTTCGGGGCTTCGACAACCTCCATCGCAAAAGCGACATTCTCATATACATTCATCTTGGGTAGCAATCTGAAATCCTGAAAAACAACGCCGATATTGCGCCTGACATAAGGAATTTTGCGTTGCTTGAGCCTACCAATATTAAAACCGTTTACAGATATCTGTCCTTTTGTAGGCACTTCTTCCCGATATATTAGCTTCATAAAAGTCGATTTCCCTGCGCCAGAGGGACCGACCAAATATACGAATTCATTACGGTCGATTTTGACCGAGATACCCTTCAAAGCATGGGTCCCGTTAGAATATGTCTTCCAAATATCCTGCATTTCTATCACTTCATCACGTCCTAAGCCTTGATTCATATCTAGTTAATTGTATACGCAGTCAACTACTACAATTTCGACATCTTCCAGCCAAATCCTTTATAAGCTGAGTCAAATTTCATCAGTTCGATAATTATTGTAACAAATATGTTACCCTTTGAGTACCCGCAAGTTACCATTATTTCAGCATTTATATCATAAAAAAGGTTGTACATTAAGTTTTTCCAGTGTTGATAGGGTGCGAAAGAATCGAAGTAATTTACCGTCAGCATGGGGTAGAAGGGGTCAAGTGATTTTTGCAGGATTAAAAAAGAAGCTCCCCCTCAGTTTAGAAGGATAGCTTCTTTCTTGAATTCACATATCATAAATGTCGTGTTCCTTGAGGTATAGGCATTGGCCCAATCGGAAAAATTTATTCCTGCATACATTACATTAGCCCACTTTAAATAAGGAGTGAACTCGAATGTCTTTTATTTCACCCATCGGCCCACCATTTGGACCACCCGGATCATTTGGACCACCTGGAACACCACCTGGAACAGTTGGACCACAGGGGCCAACTCTACCTCCTCCAGCTTTTGAACCGACGATAACTGCTTTTGCAGTTGATCCCCGAGCGATTTCCCGTTGCTTGTATCGAAATACGTTCATTTGGCTTAATAATGGGAGTCGCTTCTGGTTCTATCCAACCTTTGTCGGGAGATTCTCGGTTGCAGGTTTTAGGTGGACCGGTAGGTTTTGGTTGATCTCCGGAGTTAGTTTAAGTGAAATTAGTTCATTTACATGTTTTTAGAGGTTGTTCAAAAAGTCCACTTTTGATAAGAAAACCTTTAATGAGGGCACTACAATGGTGAGCGGCAGCGATGAATAGGTGAGTCTTTTGCACACGTGTAACGGACATAAGTGAAGCTTATAATTGAAAAACAGCCGTTTTCAAATTTTAACGGACGCCACGAGCGCTTAAATCTTACGGAGACAGCTAAAAGGGGTATTTTTACTAAATACCCCGCAGCTATGTCTGTTAGAAATCATAATATTCGAGATTCCCCTTCTAAGCGGCTGTGGTGTCCGTTACGAATCACTGTGGCTGTGGCAAGTCACTATTCTGTGCCCGTCGACTTATGGTGCCACGCCATCATCATGGCTCCCCAGGCAGCATCGTGCTTGGGCAAGGCACAAGACAATTCGGGATAGCGATCAGCTAACCTCTCTCTCAAGGCCGTCTGAATAAAGGTATTATCCAGCAGCACGCTACCTGCTAGCGCCAGGCAGCCTTTCTGCAGGCCGAGACGCTCGACAACGGGAACGATTAGCTCGAATAATGCATCTGCACTTCGCTGTGCTATACCTATCGCGGCAGCATCGCCGATAGCGCAGGCCTCGGACAGAACCGGGGCCAGTGCTGCGATATCCTTCTTTGTTCGATTCTGGTCATAGACAAAGCCAATGACCTCCTTCAAAGATCCCTTCGACAATTGCAGCTTCTCATAAATTCGATCGCTAATGGCTGTCGGAGGAATCCGCCCATCACTAGCCTGGACAAGCGCCGCGAGCAGCTGCTTGCCAATGCTGTAACCACTCCCCTCATCGTCGATCAGATGGCCATACCCACCTGTGCGGTGAGAGATCCCCTGTTCATTACGGCCGTAGCAAATCGAGCCTGTTCCAGCAATGAGGATGATGCCATGCGGCTGGTTAAGCGCACCATACAGTGCCGTCTCATGATCGCCGACCAGCGTCAGTCCGCCGCGGTATCCGGCATGGCGAATCGCTTTGGTTAACCGTTCTGTTACCCCCGCAGCACTAATACCGGCAGCACCGAGGCATATATGCACACAATGCTCCAAGCTACCGCAGACCGCCCCAATCCTCGCAACGATCTCTTCAATGCTGCTCTCTACGACTCTCTCATCCTGCCCATTATAGTTGATTGGACCTGACGTGAAAGTCTCTATCATCCGCCCGCTCTCATCGGCAATAACAACCCTTGTCTTCGTTCCTCCCCCATCTAGGCCTACGGCATATTTCATGATGAACCACGCCTTTCTCTTTATAGAGTCTCCTAACGAAACTGGGTATCGTTATTTAGGCCAAAAAGAGCTACTGAAAATTCTAACGAAACTAGGTATCGCTATTGAAGCAATTTAGTAGCTAAAAGTCTGAATTTCACCCGAATAACGATATGGTGTTTCGTTAGATTTTATTTGCCTCTATTTTTGAGAAAATAACGATTTGTAGTTTCGTTGCTATGAACATTTTTGTCAACCATCGTATTTCCATCGAAGCACTAGGCGCGGGAGCAAATAAGCGAGCGACGGTCGGCACGCTGCTATCCGTGGGTTGGTTACCACATTCAATGCCTTCGTCAAGGAGA
>DASYFA010000332.1:0-2637 GCA_036498705.1 Paenibacillus sp. | reverse complement strand
AATCTAAGGTACAAGGAGTGCGACCGCATTACCGATTACTTGAATGAGCTCAGAAAAGCCGGTGCTGACGTCGAAGAGCGTCAGGCAGAGATTATCGTGCATGGTCGTCCAGGTGAACTGCCAGGCGGCGTCACGATCAATGCGCATTATGATCATCGCGTTATTATGGCTCTAACGGTTGTAGGCCTTCGCTGTCAGCAGCCACTTGTCATCAAGGATGCGCATCATGTGGCCAAGTCGTATCCGGGATTCTTCGACCATATTACCGCACTTGGTGGTAACGTGGAGTGGGTCCAGGAAGCGTAAATAACATCTATGGAAGAAGTTTATTTTTTCTAGAGAGGAGCAAGTAAAATGGTTTTTGAAAATCCAAGCAGAGAAACAATCAAAGAAATTCTGATGAACGCAGGAAATGTTGCTATCGTGGGCTTGTCCGATAAACCGGATCGCACTTCTCATATGATTGCTGAGGCAATGCAGAATAATGGATACCGGATTATCCCGGTGAACCCTGTCGTCTCGGGTGAAATTCTCGGTGAGACCGTATATCCTACTCTCAAGGATATTCCCGAACCGGTAGACATTGTTGACGTCTTCCGTCGCAGCGAGTATACGCCTGAGATCGCCAGGGAGGCGGTTGAGATCGGTGCAAAAGTACTTTGGCTGCAGCAGGGCGTCATCAACCAGGAGGCGGCTGACATTGCCGCTGAAGGCGGGCTCACGGTCATTATGGATCGCTGTATCAAGGTAGAAGACAGTCTCCTGATCGGCAAGCGCAACTAAAGGTCGCTTTTGATCACGAAGTGAATCAAGAAGTACTCGGCATCGAATCTTGAATTCAGCCGGGTCTTCCGGTGCTCACGTACAAACTACGTACGCTCCGCTCCTCAGACCCTAGCTTCATCCAACTGAAGCGTTTTGAAAAAACGCACATCGAAAGCATAAGCTTCGGTGCTGAAAACCGACCTCTTTGAATTCGTACTAAAAGTATCATTTAATCTTTGAAAATCGTCCGGTATACTGTATGCCGGGCGATTTTCGCTTGCCCAAGAATAAGCTCAATTTCCGGGATGCAAACCGATCCCATTAGAGAAACTAAGGGGAGGTTATGAAGTAAGTATTTTTTTGTTCTATTTCCTTTGACAAAAGAATGAGGCTGGGCTTACCATTAAGAAATAGAGAGAGACTATCCTATAAATGCGTGTTCAAAAGTCAGGCTTTAGACAGCGACATTTTGAACTACCTTAGGTAAGGGTTTAAATAGGTTTAGGGGGTCGAAACATGATACAAGGTATTGGTGCAGCTGCTGGTGTTGCTATCGGCAAAGCATTTGTGCTGCCCACCTGGGAATGGGATGTTCCGGATCGGCGAATGGAAAGTGTAGATTTAGCCAAGGAATTTGAGAGGCTATATGAAGGCATCAAAACCCCCAAGACTGAAATCGAGTTCATGAAGAATGAGATTAAAGAGACAGTCGGGGTTGCGGAATCTAACATTTTTGACGCACATATCGCTATCCTGGAAGATCCTGTTTTTATGAGTGAAATTCGCGGGATTATAGAGCGTCAATACAAAGCGGCCGAAGTGGCTGTTAAGGAAGCAATTGATCATTTTGTAACGATGTTTGATCTGTTGGATGATGAATACATGAAGGAGAGAGCGCTTGATATTAAGGATGTCGGCAATCGGTTACTTAAGCATTTGCTTGGAACTCCTGATATTACACTGCCTTCTGACACGCAGCCTTATATCTTGGTGGCTAGGGAGTTATCTCCCTCACAGCTTGTCCATCTGAACCCGCATCATGTGCTCGGAATGGTCACGATAGCCGGAGGCAAGACGTCGCATTCGGCGATTATGGCCCGGGCGCTTGGAATTCCACTCGTCTCAGGCCTTGAGGATTCCTTGACAGAGATGTTCAAGACAGGGGATCTGTTGGTCATTGATGGGGATGAAGGGACCATCTTCCTCAACCCGGATCATGTCATTATCGATCAATATACAACCATCGCTGAAAGGCAGCGGCAGAGGAAAGAACAGTTGCAGCTACTCGCTTCAGTAGATCCTGTAACGAAGGATAATGTACGGATGAAGCTCGCTGGCAATATCAGTTCGGTGAAGGATTTGGAGCTTACGTTCAAATATGGGGCTGAGGGAGTTGGACTCTTCCGGACAGAATTTCTATATATGGACCGGCTGAGCTTCCCGAGCGAAGAGGAGCAGTTCGAGGTCTACCGTCAGATTGCCGAGAAGATGGGAGAGAATTCGGTCGTAATCCGTACACTGGACATCGGCGGTGATAAACAGTTGGAGTACTTCACCATTCCGGATGAAGAGAACCCTGTACTGGGATTCCGAGCCATTCGAATAAGCCTAGATAATAAAGATATATTCAAGACGCAATTGCTAGCTATTCTGCGAGCCAGTGCTTACGGAAATGTTAAAATTCTCTATCCGATGATATCCTCGCTGGATGAAGTACGCAAAGCGAATGTGATTTTGCAGGAAGCCAAGCAAGAACTTACCGCTAGAGGAATCGCCTACAAGGACGATGTACCGGTCGGGGCGATGATCGAGGTTCCAGCAGCGGTTGCCATTGCGGATCTTCTGGCTCAGGAAGTGGATTTCTTCAGTATT
>DASYFA010000331.1:0-5657 GCA_036498705.1 Paenibacillus sp. | reverse complement strand
CGCACCGAGCAGTTCTCGGCTTATAAAGGTAATCGTTCCGATGCGCCTGTTGAGCTGATTCCACAGTTCAGCGTAATTCGCGAAGTGATGGATAGCTTGGGCATTCCGAATATCAGTTCGCCTGGTTATGAGGCCGATGATTGTATTGGTTCATTGGCCGTCAGATTTGGAGAGGACATGGACGTATTTATCCTCACAGGTGATCATGATATGCTTCAGCTTGTAACCGATCGGACCAGCGTGATCATTATGAAAAAGGGTCATGGCAATTATTTGGTATACACGCCGGAGAGTCTGATGGAAGAGAGACAGCTTAAGCCAGTGCAGATTATCGATATGAAAGGCTTGATGGGCGATCCGAGCGACAATTATCCCGGTGTCCGCGGTATTGGTGAGAAGACAGCAATGAAGCTGGTACAGGAATATGGCTCTGTCGATGGAATTCTTGCTAATCTGGAGGGGCTGTCCAAATCAGTTCGTTCAAAAATAGAGAATGATCTGGATATGCTCCATCTGTCTCGGGAGCTTGCTGAAATTCGCTGTGATGTTGAACTAGAATGTACGTTGGAAGCCTGCTGCTTCGAGATGAATCCAGCACTTGTTGTATCCAAATTTGAAGAGCTAGAGATGGCAAGTGTCTCTTCGTGGATGGGGCTAGCTATCGCTAAATAGACATAATCATAAATACAGAGGAGGGCCGATCTCTCAAGTGATAGTTCGTTGGGGGAGCGGTCCTTTAATGTATAGGCAACTCTATTTTCAGGTTATAGATGGGGGATGTAATATGTTAAAAGAGGCTATGAATAAAATGTCAAACTTACATAGAAGAGTACGGTTGTTCGGATGGCTAGGGTCATTGCTTCTCTGTGCGGTGCTATTGGTTTCTTGCAGTAGTGCTGGCTCGACCAACACAGATACTCCGAGGAGTGGAGTAGATGCGTCAGGGAAAGCTGAACCAGTTACCCTAATTGTGTCTGCAGCGGCCAGCTTGAAGGATAGTTTGGAAGAGCTGACACCTCAGTTCGAGCAGGAGCATCAGGGAGTAACCGTAGTTTATAATTACGGTGCATCAGGATCGCTGCAGAAGCAGATCGAACAGGGAGCGCCTGCAGATATATTTTTGTCGGCTGGGCAGAAGCAAATGAACGCCTTGATTGAATCGGGCCATATTGCTGCAGAGCAGAGCTTCAATCTATTAAAAAATAGTCTGGTTGTCATTGTGCCGGATGATGCGAAGATAATTCCTGATAATCTGAACGGTCTGGCAAGTGCCGACATCAAGACACTCGCACTTGGCGAGCCAGAGGTGGTTCCTGCGGGAATGTATGCCAAGGAATCGCTGGAGCATGAACAATTGTGGGATCAGCTCTCTCCAAAAATGGTATTTACAAAAGATGTTACCCAGGTACTTACCTATATTGAATCAGGAAATGCCGATGCGGGCCTAGTTTATTTAAGCGATGCTAAGTCTTCACAAAAAGTGAAAACAGCCTTTACTGTTGACGATTCTTATCATCAGCCGATTGTCTATCCTGCTGGGATAGTATCTGCTACGAAGCATAAGGAGGAGGCTGAGGCTTTCTTGCAATTCCTTCGGGGGACGGCAGCCCAAGACACCTTCGTCAAACACGGCTTTATCCTTGCGGAGTAGGTTGACCTATGACTAGTGATTTTCTCACCCCGGTATTGTTATCTTTAAAGGTGGCGTTGCTCTCAGGTGTATTGGCTTTTGGACTTGCTGGATTTGCAGCTTGGCGTATAGCGGGCAGAAAATTTAAAGGTAGGCTTCTGCTGGAGACGATCTTCATGCTACCCATGGTGCTGCCCCCAACGGTCGTGGGGTTCTTGCTTCTTATTGTATTTGGACGTCGTGGATTTATCGGTAGAGCATTCGAGTTTCTGAGCGGGATGCCGATTGTATTCACATGGGGAGCTGCCGTGTTAGCAGCAACGGTCGTCGCTTTTCCGCTCGCTTATCAAGCAGCGAAGGCGGGCTTCGCCTCGATTGATCGCGATTTGCTTGAGGCTGGACGTTCGCTCGGCGCTTCGGAATGGAGGCTGTTGTGGCTGGTGGAGATCCCGCTCGCCTATCGTTCACTCATGACAGCGTTCATTCTAGGATTTGCAAGGGCTCTTGGAGAATTCGGGGCGACGTTGATGATCGCCGGCAATATACCAGGCCGAACACAGACATTGCCGACGGCGATCTATATGGCAGTAGAATCGGGGAATATGAATTTGGCCTGGTTCTGGGCAGGACTCATGATATTGATCTCTTTCGTGTTGCTTGCTATAACCAGCCCCCGTTCAGAGTGAATGAGGGCTTATAGATTATACTAAAGCCAGCTGATGATCAATCGGTAAAATAAGGGTCTCCAACGACTTGGTACAAGAAGCTGCGCAATTCCTCGCCCTCTTGTTCATCGAGAGAGAAGATATGCTCCAGATAGCCTTCCTCTTCAAGATCGTCAGTACCGAGGATCGCTGTACGCCCATTTTGTAAATCGGCGATAAGCTTCTTGCCGTAGAAGCGGTTCGTTGTAGTTACAGCAAGATCAAAGCGTTTCAATGAATGTCCGATAAAAGTTACGAATCTAGTCGAAGTACTCTCTGTGCTGTCGGATAAGAAATCCAAATCATTTGGATCAGTCATAATATAGACCTCCTTCAATTGCTATGTCTTTTGTCATTATATCGGAAAAAATGGTGTTTGTGGGAAAACAGCTTTAATCGTTGACAGTGTTTTTAAAAATGGTACAATTAGGGATAACAGTATACGTTTAGGGGAAGCACCTCTCTTGCTATAGCAGGGGAGGTGCTTTTTGTCGTTGTCAGCGGCCCGCAGCGTAACTGAAAGCACAAGGAGGCGAAATATAGTATGCGAATCGTATTTTTGAACAGCTTGGAGAGAAAAACGCAGGAGGACGATATCGTCGAAGCACAGATTTGGATTGGGGAAGCAGAAGGAATATGGCATATGGGCTGGAACGAGCTGGAGCAGGAAGGACAGCGGGAGACGATCTGGTTCGAAGGAGCATCATGGTCGGAGATGCTGCTCGTCTATCGTCATCGTCTGGCGGCCAAGCTGGGTGAAGGGTTCAGACCGATTATTGAAGGCATTTGGGATGAGCGGGAGCTAGCTCAGGGCCGGGGAATGGCAGCGCAGAGGCTGATCTGTTACAGTGAGCTGAATCCTAATGAAGAATTGTATACCGAACTAGTCTCCTGGCGTAGAAGGAAGGCATCTATGGAGCGTAAAGCCCCTTATATGATTGCCAGCAATCGTCTGCTTAAGCTGATTAGTGTATTTTGTCCGCATACTAGGGAGGAACTCTTGCAGCTTCCTGGCGTCGGCGAGAACAAGGCGAATGAATATGGAGACGAACTGTTGGAATTGACGAAGGTTCGCGACCAATCTCGAGTTTTCCCACTCGATTGGGTAGAGGAGACCATTGATGATGAAGTATTTCGATCCTGGGTGTACAAGCAGAAGGAGGCTAAATACCGGGCAGAGATCGAGAAGTTTAGCCTGCGTCGCAAGGCGCTGGAATGCTTGGCCGAAGGACAGAATATTAGCGATATCTGCCTTCAAACCGGTCTCGAGCGCCGGGAAGCGGTAGAACTGCTTGAAGGTCTGGAGAAAGATGGCTATCAGATCGATGAACTGATCAAGCTAGAGCTTCAAGAGATGCCTGAGCAAGAGCAATCAGCGGTATGGCAAGCGTTCGAAGAGCTGGGTGATAATCTCCTTAAGCCAGTGTTATTGCGTGTGTTCGGAGCAGAAGCCGCAGAGGACAATCAAGTGGATCTGCTGTATGAGCGCTTAAGACTAATTCGACTATCTTTCAGACGTAATGCGGAATCGGTTCGGAGAGCTGTGTAGAGGTAGCTTATTAGTGAGAGTACAAAAAAACGAGGAATATTCATCAAGGGAAGACCCGATGGTGAATATTCCTCGCTATCTGTTAAATCCAGTCCCGCTTGCGGAAGAGATAGAACATTCCTGCCCCAAGCACGGCCATAATGCCAAGGACAACATAATAACTGTATTTCCAATGCAATTCCGGCATATTGTCAAAGTTCATCCCGTAAATACCCGTAATCAGGGTAAGGGGGATAAAGATTGTCGTTATTGCCGTAAACACACGCATGATTTCGTTCGCACGGTTGGCGATCGAAGCCTGATAGGCTTCTCTTAAGTTCCCGATCAGTTCGCGGAACGTATCAAAGTTTTCGGCGATTTTTACCGCGTTCTCATAAATATCGCTAAAGTATTTTTGTAATTGATCGTCGATCAGACGTAGATCTTTTTTATTTAAAATGTTGATGACTTCTTTTTGCGGGCCAAGGACTTTCTTCAGCCATAGAATCTCACTTCGCAGACCGATAATTTCATTCAGGTGCGAGCGCTTCGTATGCATCAGAATATCTTCTTCTAGAGTCTCAATCTTCACTTCAATCCGGTCGCCGACCGTAAAATAGTTGTCAACGACAAGGTCGATGAGCAGATAGAGGAACCAGTCCGGAGAACTGACCTCCTGCTCCCATAAAAGCGGCTTAACTGCGCGAAGTTCATTGATTTTCTGCTTGGTAACTGTAATGATATAATGCCGTCCTAGAAAAACGTTCAGTGACCGCAGGAAGATTTCCTCATCATCGTAACGGATACTGTTCACAACGATAAAATAATGATTCTCATAAGTTTCGATTTTCGGCCGCTGCTCTTCTTCAGACAGGCAGTCTTCCACGGCCAGATCATGCAATGAGAATAGAGGCTGAAGCAGAGCGAGATCCTCGGTATCTGCATCAATCCAATAGAAGCCCTCCTCTGGGGCTGTTGTCGTAATTTCCACGTCCTCTATAGGTGTAAACACACCATCCTTGACATGACGAATTTTCATATTAAGTTCACTCCCTCTTCCTGGCCATTACGTCAGGTATGCTCTCATTATGTTGAGCACAGGAAAAGACAGCGTTAGTCGCAGCAGACATGCGAAAGAGGCGCCACTAAGTAAAACTCCGTGACAAGAAAGTGCCCGCGCTGATTCCACAGGTCGCCTGCTGGCCGTTTTTCCTATGCGATTGTATCCTATAACTCTGCGGACTCGGGTCGCCTTCCATCTCGGATTTTTCACCTCTATGTTTCCTAGTTTTTTAAACACCTGTCTAGTATAACGCTGTGCCCGCAAATCTTTCAAGAGGTAGCAACCACTTATTTAAGGGAAAGGGTTCATCCTAGGCCGCTTCTGAGGCTATATAGACTGAAAACAATGAAAAGTATTGTGAAAGTGCAGAAATGATGTATAATGAGGTCAGTAAATTCAAAATTTAAAACAAATGAATACTTAATACAATTTTTCTTATCAAGAGTAGGTGGAGGGACTAGCCCGATGATACCCGGCAACCGGCGAATTTCGCACGGTGCTAATTCTTGCAGGATCAGAAGCCTTGATGGCATATGATCTCTGAGAGATGAGAGAGGTATATTCAGTCAGATGTAGATGGCCTTTCTCGATTTTTTATACGAGTGAGGCCATTTGTTGTATCTCCAGCTAATAAGTGAGTGTTCAAAAACTCTTTGAGATGACAGATGATTGTATTCAAATCCATGAAATGAGGAGTGGGAACATTATGCCAATCAAGATCCCGGATTATTT
>DASYFA010000330.1:0-6657 GCA_036498705.1 Paenibacillus sp. | reverse complement strand
CTCCTCAGACCCTAGCTTCATCCAACCTTCTTGGTGCTGAAAACCAACCTTTTTGAACACATATTATTATGTAGACAATTGAACAACCCCAAATAAGGAGAGCACAGTATGGCACAATCCAGAATGAAGCGGCTGAACGTCGGAATATTCGCGCATGTGGATGCAGGAAAAACGACGACGACAGAGCATATATTATTTGAGAGCGGCCGGACCCGGGAACTGGGGAGCGTGGACGAGGGAACGGCTTTGACCGATTCTATGGACGTGGAGCGGCAACGCGGTATCTCCGTACGATCTGCGCTTACCACATTTTATTGGAATGGGGCTCAGATTAATTTAGTAGATACACCAGGGCATGTCGATTTTCTGTCTGAAGTGGAACGCTCATTGCGCGTGATGGATAGCGCTGTACTCATCGTGTCGGCAGTGGAAGGAGTACAGGCACAGACGGAGATAATCTGGAACGGATTACGGAGGCTTGGTATCCCTACCTTGCTATTTGTGAATAAGATGGACCGAGTCGGAGCTGATCCGGAGGCGGTATTGGAGCAAATTCGCAAGCATCTCTCTCCCGACATTATCCCTCTGCAGATTCCATTGGGAAGTGAGCAGAAATTCCGCGGTGCGGCACAACTGATAGATGGAAATCCATTAAATGGTCTCGAATCTTCTGGGAATGAGCGATTTGTACATAGGCATGATGAATTGAACCGAACCATTGTAGATATGAGTGAAGAGGAAGTTCTAGCTTTTGAAGAAGCGCGCATCCGATTGTACGATTTTCTCGCAGAACGGGATGAAGACCTATTTGAAGCGTATTTGGAAAATGAAAATGATCTTATCTCAGCGGAACGATGGATGTGCACTATCTGTGAACTGATCAGAAAAGCACGTATTTTCCCAATCATGTATGGCGCAGCTTCACGTGGTCTTGGCATCCCGGCTCTACTTGATGCAATTGTACAGCTTTTGCCTTCTGCAAGTGGTGATCCAGAAGAAAACTTATCCGGTATTGTCTTCAAGATAGAGCGGGACAAGACGATGGGGCGTATGGCTTATGTACGTGTATATGAAGGAAGTATACGTAACCGGGATGTTGTATACAATCATACACAAAGCATTCAGGAGAAGGTGACGCAAATCCGCAAGGTCGAAGGCGGACGCACCGAAGATCTTGGGTTGCTGGAAGCAGGGGATATCGCTGCCGTCTGCGGTCTGACGCAGGTCAGAATTGGGGATGTGCTGGGGGGACCGGAGTCGATTCCGCCGGAGGCTCAACTGGCAGTACCATTGCTGACGGTCCGTGTCCATTGGGCGAATGAGGAACAATATCCGCAAGTCGTTCAAGCTCTTCAGGAACTGTCTGATGAGGATCCACTGCTTGATGTACAGTGGCTACAGGATGAACGTGAGTTGCATGCCAAAGTAATGGGGCCGATTCAGCTCGAAATTCTAAGTAGTATTTTAGAGACGCGATATGGACTTGCAGTGACCTTCGGACAACCTTCGGTTATCTATAAGGAGACGCCGGTGCAAAGCGGTGAAGGCTTCATCGCCTATACGATGCCTAAGCCTTGTTGGGCAATATTGCGCTTCAAGATAGAGCCGGGACCTCGGGGGAGCGGGCTGGTCTACGAATCACAGGTCAAAAGCGAGGATTTGCTGGCACAGTACCAGAACGAGGTACAGCGACGGGTTCCAGAGGCACTTATGCAGGGACTCTATGGCTGGGAAGTGACCGATCTGAAGGTCACCTTGGTATATGGTCAACATCATGTGTGGCACACGCATCCACTCGATTTCGCTGTGGCGACGCCGATGGGGATGATGGATGGATTGGCGAATACAGGAACAACCTTGCTGGAGCCGATGCTTCGCGTGCGGATCATCGTCCCGGAGGAGAATGGAGGCCGGGTTATGAACGATTTGGTTCAGATGCGCGGTACCTTCGATCCACCGGTACTACAAGGAGAACGGATGTTGATTGAGGGAAGAGTACCACTTGCGACATCGATGAATTATCCGGTGGAACTCAGTTCCTATACGAAGGGACGTAGTACATTCGCTTCATTCTTCGACGGCTATGAGCCTTGTCCGCCAGAAGTGAAGGCAGTTAGGCCGCGCCGGGGAGTTAATCCATTGGATCAGGCCAAATATATACTTAACGTAAGAAAAGCGCTGCAAGGATGAACTTCCATCCTGCAGCGCTTTCTATAGATAATATATGTTCAAAAGTTCGGTTTTCAGCACCGAGAAGGTTGTATGAAGCTAGGGACTGAGGAGCGGAGCGTACGTAGTTTGTACGTGAGCACCGGAAGGCCCGGCTGAATTCAAGATTCGATGTCGAATACACTCTCAGTGCTACTTCGTGATCAAAAGCGGAGCCTTCTATAGCAGAAGGGCGGCTAGTTCATTATAGCTTGTAGCCTCATAATGAGGACGATGCTCGGATTCTGGATTGACCCCGCGATGATTGAACCAGATCACATTCCAACCGCCGTTCAAGGCGCCGACGACATCATTGCGCCAGGAGTCGCCGATGTAGCAGCAAGCATCGGTTGGAAGTCCGAGCTTCCCAGCGACGTGATCGAATAATCCGCGGTCCGGCTTCGTGATTCCGACCGCCCCGGAGATGAAAATGAGCTCGGCGGGGATTATATCCCGAAGTCCTAGAGCGGTGATCTTCTGCATTTGATGCTGTGGCGGTCCGTTCGTAATCAGTCCGACGGTAACATCTCTATCTTTCAATTGCTCGATGAGCTGCTTGGCTCCGTCGAATAATTGGATTGTGAATTGATGCTGCAAGTACTCTTCCTGTACCATATCTGCTTGAGAATCCGTGAGGTGCAGACCGAATTCCTCTAAGGAAAATTTGAATCGGTTACGCCTCATTTCCAGAAGTACGGTACCATGAGTTGGCGTACCCCCGGCTTGTGCTGATAAGTAATCACTATAATATCTCATCCGATGATAAGCAGCCTCATATGGGAACTGTTCATTCGTATGGAGTACATGTTCCAGTGCTTGGCGAAACGGGATGAGATGATCATACAATGTGTCATCTACATCGAAGAATACGGCCCGCGGGGATAGAGCAGCTTGTGATGGTATATTCATGTTCTAGAGACTCTCTCCTTCAAGTATGGTCTACATGACATTATACCGGATAAAGAGACAAGCTGCTCATATATAGCTCATTCAGATGGACGGATAATTGTAAGATTAAAATCTTCGGCTTGCGCCACCGCCACCTGAGGAGCCTCCACCGCCACCCTTGAAGCCTCCACCGCCTCCTCCTCGGCCGCCGCCACGGCTAAGCATGGCCAATAGGATGAAGGTAAATCGGCCACCGAAGAAGATGAAGTCAATCGCCAGGAAGACGACGATCAAGATGATCCAGCCGAGAGGTAGATCGCCGCTCTCACCGCCTGAAGATTCCGGAACGACTACATTTTGCGGGGTTAATTGATCTTCTACACCGTATTCCTTGGCGACTTCATTATAGAGTACCTTGTAAGTCTCTACGATGGCATCGCCAGGCTTGCTCTGAACGAGATACGGAATCGTAACCTGATCTAGAATTCTTCCGACTTTCCCGTCAGGTAAAGCTCCTTCCAGGCCATAGCCAACCTCAATCCGAAGTGGGCGATTCCCGGGTTCACCATCTTCCATCGATAGGAGTAGCAGAACTCCGTTGTTCAATTTCTGATCGCCCAGACGATACTGCCGGAAGGCTTGCAATGCATATTCCTCCACGGAATAGCCATCTAGTGAAGTTACTGTTAATACGCCGATTTGCGCTTTCGTCTTATCCTCCAACGCCCGTCCTAGTCTGTTCAACTCATTTATCTGGTCACTGGACAGCAATTTCTCGAAATCCTGAACATAGATATCTCCACGAGGAGTGGGGATTTTCGGGGCTGCATCAGCGACTAGACTGTAAGGGAAGAGCAGGGAGATGATTGCCAGCAGAAGCAGACCAGGCCGGAACAGATTCCGCAAAAGCCGCTTCGAGTGGCTGGTCATGCGCTTGCACCGACCATCGGTACGACTGCTGCTGCGAATACACCGTTTGTAGGAACCGCTTTGTCATCGAAGCGAAGCGACGTATTTCCTGTGCCGAAATCAACCTCTGGATTGGTTCTAGATTCCGTGGTTGTCTCGAAATAAGTTCTTTTCTCGAAGCCCATCATGCCGGCCAGCATATTGCCTGGGAAACGCTTGATCAGCTTATTGTAATCGGCAACTGCATTGTTATAGTCGTTCCGGGCAACCGCGATACGATTCTCCGTACCTGATAATTCGTCCATCAATTGAGTAAATTGCGTATCTGCTTTAAGCGTAGGATAGTTCTCGACTACGACGAGCAAGCGGCTGAGTGCGCTTGAGAGCTGCGAGTCGGCATCGGCCATTTCTGACGGTGTTCTTGCTCCTCCCAGAGCTGCACGTGCATCGGATACAGACTTAATAACTTCCTTTTCATGTTCCGCGTAGCCTTTCACTGTATTGACCAGATTCGGAATCAGATCATATCTGCGTTGCAACTGAACGTCTATCTTGCTCCATTGCTGGTCCACCGTCTCTTCCGCAGTGACATACTTATTATATTTACCTGCGAACATGCCGATGAAAATGACGATAACAGCAACGATAATGACCACGGGTATTACCCAGCCTCTTCTTCTTGAATTCATTATTTTCTCTCCTCCTCATTTGTTACTATATAAGTTGCGCCAAAAATGGCTTATATAGTATATAACCTACCCTATTCTCGAAAACTAAACCTTGCACTCTTAGTACTGTATGGGACTAGTTCTCCAACTATTCATTCTTACGATCAAGACAGCACATAGTTTCATAAACTTGATGAAAATAACAGTATTTTCAGAAAGGAAGTAAAACTTGCAAGAGAGATTGGGACTATGCACGAGAATGAGGGAGTATGTTTAAGGATCTTATTTATGAGATTAATCAGGGCGCCTTGGATTGTTGTATTTTTGACTTGATGGCGATGAATAGGATTTTCCCTGAGATGGTTAAAGTTCTATACTAGAAATTGTGTTTATTAATCGTGACCATAACTTAGAGGAGATGACTTTGCTTGCGTAATCATGAGATGTTGGAGCGCCGAAGTGAAATGCTAAAACGACGAATTGGTGAATTGATCGCCAAGGAGAACCAATACGGATTAGGAAGACAAGAAAGTCACTTTCTGCAAATGTCGATCAGAGAACTGCATCAAACTGCGTTTGAGCTGAACGGAAAAGCTCAAGCCTAGACAAATCTCGAACAAAAAAAATCAGGGATATCCGCTGGTACGTTGATTCTGTGGATAATCCCTGATTTTTTGTTATGTCTATAATATATGCTTCGCGATGGAGATGAGGGCGGTAATCGTTACAATGTTCAACAGGGTGGAGATAAGTACCGTCTGTGAAGCGAAATCAGGCTCATTATTGTATTCTTCAGCCAGGATCGTGCTGTTGACCCCGGTTGGCATACCGGAAGCGATCAGCAAGGCTTGAGCGGGAATGCCCCGCATGCCGAGCAGCATAACTAGTGTGAAGCCGATTACAGGACCTATGAGCAGACGAAGCAAAACACTGATATATACGTCCAGTCGATCCAGTCGCAGTGGATATTTAATAATTTGTGCCCCCAGTGTTAAGAGAGCTATGCTGACCATTGAGTCGGCCATGTAACCTAAAGGCTTCGAAACAAAGTTCGGCAGCGGCAGGTTCAGCACATGGAAGATGAGGCCCAGTACGAGTGCGTAAGGCACCGGCATTTTCAAGAATCCGGTCAGAGCCGCCTTCAGGTTGCCGCCGCTCTTGGCTTTCTGAATAGACATCACACCATATGTAAAAGTGACGAGGCTCTGGAAAGTCATGATAAGAGCCTGTAGAGACATCGCTAACGGATCGCCCTTGAAGGCAAGCTGATTCACCGGTAGGCCGTAGTTCCCCGAATTGTCGAGTAGCAGGCTATTTGTAAAAGCGGCTTTCATGCCTTGACTGAATTTCATTTTGCGGCTGACAAGAGAGCTGACCCCATAAAGCAAAGCAATATATAGTACATAGAATAAGGTTACACTTCCGAGCAATTCCGCCGACATCTCAGACTGGTACATGCTAAGGAATACGACAGCCGGAGTAATATAGTAGAAATTGATCTTGGCTAATGTGTATAGATCAAGCTGGAAGACGCGGTGCATCAGGGCCCCGATTCCGATTAGTACGAAAATGGGTAACACGACATCCAGCAATATATCGATAATCATCTTGGAGTTCATCCTCTTCCTATACCATATGTCTTAAGATCGATATGTTTCAGATATTAAGATTCACTTCATTATCCCATATAAAAAAGATATAGTAGAATGGTTTTACACGTAAGGTTGGCTTGTAATCAAAGCCGTTACGAATTTATAAACTCAAGAATAGGCGGGAAGAAATGAGTATTATGAATAAACAAGAGAGAATTAAAACAATCTTTTTATATGGAGTTTTCATTTGTTACATACTTTTTTTATTTAAATTATTGCTCTTATCAAGAGTATCACTTTTGGATTTGTTAAATAGTCATAGGACTGTAGATAGGTCAATTAATCTCATTCCTTTTCATAGTATAACGGAATATATATTTAGCGACTCCGCC
>DASYFA010000329.1:0-9676 GCA_036498705.1 Paenibacillus sp. | reverse complement strand
TCTTACAGTTGAACCTGACCTTGATCCGAAAGAACAGTTGCTGATTCTGAAGGATATTCTACTAAGTTATCTTAAGAACCAAGCTTAGAGAGGAAACTGGCATTCAGAATACAGCCGGCGACCCTGCATGAATCGAAAAACCTGCAAATATACATCTTTTTATCTCTAAAATAGCCACGAACAGCAAAAACCTGCAGTTTTGCATGCTTACCACAAAAGATTTGTTCCCCACAAGGGAAAAAACGGGGTGCTCCAAGTCATTCAAGACCTCAGGGACACCCCTTTATATTTGCCACGAGTTAAATCGTTCTATTTTCCTGCCCTGATGCTCTCCATCGTCACCTGTTCAAGTTGAACATCCAAGAAATCACTAATCAGGCCCTCGCCGGTCGGCGATTGAGAGACTAGTCCAACCTTAAACGTATCAGAAGCCTTCAAGTTGAACACTCTAACCATTTGATAATGAGAGCCATCTGTCGAGTAATGCATAGCAAACGCATCGCCCTTACGGCCGATTTGCAGCCATACGTTCTTATCTGTCAGGTTCTGGCCGTTGGCATCATCAGATACTCCATTAGTAACGACACTAACAACCGCATATGTATTGAGATCTGTATATTCATAGCAGAGCTTGGCCCAGCAATCCTCGCGTTCGCTATCCATAATAAATAAAGCAGCTCCATCGAAGGTAGATATGAAGTCATGTCTTACTTTGGCGCGAAGCAAGAAGTCACCTTGCACATTGGCATATAAGAAAGGCGCATTATTCTTAACATCGCCACTCTCTGGATTAATGAAATAATCTGTCCTCCCTGGGGCCGAGATTTGCAGCAAATTACCATTCATTTCAAGCTGAGATTCGTTCAACCAATGATTAAATAAATGCAAGACCATCTCTCCTAACATGAAGTTTGCTCCCATTATAGCTTATATCTGAATATACTAACAGATGCTGCCATGGAAATGTAAGGAATCCGATCTTTCTCTTATTAGATCATCAGTCGTCCTGAGGAAGACTCTCAACAGCTGTAAAAAATACGTCCAACAAATCTATATCAAATCTGGTTTTGATATACTCATATACCTTATCCAGCTCTTCTAAACTGCTATATTCCAGACATGGACGGCCTTCACTCCACAACACTCTGCATTGAAATAATTGGACTACCTGCTCAATAATATAGTCTTGATCTGCTGCTCCACGATTAAGTGCCAATGATCTGACGCTCCCTTCCTATGTGACTTTTCTCATTAGACTATCACCTCCTATTATTCAAAATTTAAGCTATTTCTTCCGATGACATTTATCACATCTAGCATTTGGAAGGGGACCCGCAATGACCCTCTATTTAATATCGATATTTCCTGAACGACTTCTAACGGTTATTGCGTTCTCCCCAGCTCCTATGATTCCGCTGATTTCCTTTTCAGTATTCGTCGTGTGTGAGAGATTCTCCAAGTGAACCGTAGTATCTCCTTTGATGTTCTCTACCTCCAGCTTCAAGCTGGATGGTGCAGTCTGATAAACAACTTGAATATCACCTGTTTCGGTTTCAATGTTCATTTCACCCTGTTCATCGACTCTTTTCAGCACGATATCTCCCGTCTTGGAGAAAGCCGTCAATACATCTGCTTCCACTTCATTAAGCTTTACATAACCTGCCCGATCCTGAACCATCAGCCTAGGGAGAGATAATCCATGAATATGAATATCCCCATCATCACTCGTCAGTGCAACCTGCTCTACTGCATTTTGTGGAATAGAAATTTGAATCGCTCCCTCTTTCCCCCAAGTAAAGGCTGAGAAAGCTCCTCCCATTTGTTTCGTCTGTTGAATGATTAATTTATGATCTTGATGAGTTACTGTCACTGGAATCTTCTTCTTATCTTTCTGCTTCCCCTTAATGTCTACGTGTACTTGATTGTCTGTAGATGGCTTCACTTCAACATCCCATGAATCATTAAAGATTTCAATGTACTGAATTTCATCCGCCGGAATCTGCTTAACTATCTCCACTTTTTGCGAGCCAACTGTCAGACCGATTACAAGCACTCCCGCTACTGCAATTGCTAGAAATATCAAAATCCATTTATTAGTTCTCATCATATTCTCCTCTAAACATCAATTCTATCAATTCTACGATACGATAAATAAGCTACGGCTAATCCCAGCAAACAGAGAATCGCTGGTATGACGATAAATTGAAACATACTGACGGAACTGCTCCCGTTAGAGACCATTGCATTGGACAGCGTTCCTATAATGATTGAACTCGTAATAGTAGCCGCAGTAGACTTTTTACGCATACCGAAAAACAATGAAATAAGACTTAATCCGGCTGTCATAGCAGAAGCAATTAGGATCGAAGGAACGGTAGCGAACAAGTCCGTCATCGTTGCAGAGGTCTCAAAAAAATGAAGCTGCGGATTCAATAAAACCGTCGCTCCTTCTATAACCAAGGTGGAAATGACAATACTGATGAAACAGAAACCGAAAACAATCATTAACTTGGCCTGTATAATCTTTTTGCGCTGTAAGGGATACGTAAACAAGAGCTGCATCGTCTTGCCCTTATATTCTTCTATCACCAGTCTGGAAATCAGAATGCCCGAAAAAACAACAAAGGTAATGCGAATGAAGATGTTCGCAAGCGACATGAAATCTGTAAAGTTATAGAACATAGGCTCATCCTGGGCATTTGACATTAAAGCCATCCCAGCTACCAGTACAAAAATAATCGCCATACTAATCACGGCTTTGATGCCGTATCCTGCTATCTGATTTTTATCCCGCTCGATTTTTATCAGTTTAAACATGCACGCTTCCCCCATGAATCAGTTTTAGAAAATATTCCTCAAGATTGCTCTCTTCCCGGATCTCCGACAACTTCACTTCCTTAAGCAGCTTCCCTTGGTTAATAATCCCGATCGTATCCGCAACCGATTCAATCTCTGACACAATATGGCTGGAGACTAGAATGGTCATGCCGTACTCATTCTTTAGCTTCAGCAATAACATCCGGATGTCTTTGATCCCCACGGGGTCCAAACCATTGATCGGCTCGTCCAGAATTAGAATGGCCGGGTTTGTAATGATCGCTCTGGCAATTCCCAATCGCTGCTTCATTCCTAACGAAAACTCATGTACTTTTTTATGCTCTATCCCGTTTAATCCAACGGTTCTAAGGACCTCTTGTATGCGTTCCTCACCTTGGTAGCCGATATATTTGCAATGAAGCTTTAAGTTATCAGCAGCTGAGAGTCGTTCATAAAATACCGGATATTCAATGATACTGCCAATATGCTTCAAGTATTGATATGACAAGTGGGTTATAGGTTCCCCAAGTATACGAATCTCGCCTGATGTCGGCTTGACCAAATTCAGAATCATTTTCATGATGGTCGTCTTGCCTGCGCCATTCGGTCCCAGGAAACCGTAGATTTCCCCTTTCTCGATATGCATGGTGACATCCGACACGGTTTCTTCGCCTTTATATGCTTTTGATAGTCGATTTATTTCGATCATTGTATCCATAGGCTTCTCTCTCCTTAATCCTGTTTAGATGAAGCGCCAGACCAAGGCTGTTAGATGTGAAAAGATCAGCGCCAGCCTCTTGCTTCATTCATAGGGTAAGGCTTTTTTCTCCCGTTCGGGATGCTTATATCGCCAACAGTCCTTTAACTTTCATCAACGGTAGTTTTTAATAAAAGGCTCTGTTAACGTTCAGTATTGATTTTCCATGTTAACGGGCAGATTATTGGAATGGACGTCCCCATTACGGTATACTTGAGATGAACTTGAGGAAAGAGGGGGATTTTGTGAATCAAGATAGCCCTATTATCATCCTAATTCAAATCGTTCTCCCGATAGCTCTAGTCTTTCTGTTTCTATATAAATACTTAGATATTCGTACAAAAACAACACATTTTGTTTGTCCCTTATGTCGAAGTAGTTTTAAATTATCGAAAAGGCAATTTGCGGGAGCACTAAAAACGGGAGTATTGAATGAGCGAATAGTTACTTGTCCAGTTTGTGGCTACAAAAGCAGAATGCCGATAGTAAAGGATTAAATTAACCGCCTAATTTTGGGGCGGTTTTTCTATTGGTCAGAAATCAACAACCAAAGATAACAGAGACAAATAAAAAGAAGCACCAGCCGCTATTTAAAAATAGCTTCTGGCACTTCATAAAGATTGCTAGTTAGGGAATTCTTTTTGCCTCAGGGACTCCATTTTTTCAATCGTTTCCTTTTGTAATCTTCTTGAGACAGAACAGCTCACTCCATGGTCGAACAAGGCGATCCTATTCTTCTTGTCAATCGATCTGATATTTGCCAGGTTGACGACAAATGCCCGGTGGCACCGAAAGAGACGCTCATCATACTCTGCGATTTCATTCAGTTCAGCGTAAAATTCGAACGTTTTGGATTTCGCGATCAACCTGATTTTATGTGCGATTTCCATCGTCTCAAAATATAAAATTTCCGAAAAAGGAATTTGAAAGCTGGTGTATTTATTCTCGAAAGAGAACAGATCAGGGCTTATAGGCACGGTCCTACGTTCATCAGCAAGAAGCAAGCAAGCCTCTACCTTCTGGATAAATTCAGCCTCTGGCAAATCCTTCTCGATAAAATCCAGAGCAGCTACCCGGTATGCAAACGTCTTGGGCGCCAGCTCCGAATGCGTAGTGACAAAAACAATTGTTCCATATGGGTCGGTTCGCCTGATTTCCTGCGCCACTTCAAGCCCGGTAAGCTTCTCGTTTTTAATCTCTAGATCCAGAAAATACAACTGATGATCGGCAGCGTTCTCGATTTGCGCCAATAAAAGATCTGGTTTGGCTGTCGAGAACAGGTTCTGGTAACGGATTCGATGGTTGAGGCATAACTCCTTGACGATTCGTTCCAGCCTCTGCTGCTGGATCAGATTATCCTCCAAAATGTATATATTCATAATCGTTCTCCAGATTTTGATTTTCTTAATATAAGGGTTTGCGAGAATACATGAGGCTGGTTCTCCGATTCCAGTGAAGCATATTTATGATCATTTAACATTTGCTGTACATTAAATAAGCCTAAGCCTCGCCCCTCACCTTTGGTTGAGTATCCCCGCTCCCCCAGACTTCGCAGATCGACCGTTTCTTCACTGCTATTTTCGATGATCAGCCGCAGCGCTCCAGAGTCCTTCAGCAATACGATCCAAAGCCTACGCTCCTTCGTAGCAACTGCCGCTTCAATCGCATTATCGAGCAATATAGACAGGATCCGGGTAAAAGAAATCAGTTCCATCGGGATCGAATGGACAGGATCCTCGATTTCCAGCGAAACATCTATTTTCATTTGCTGTGCCAGCATGATTTTGGCCGCCAGGATGCTTTTTACCTCTGAGATATGAAGATTCCGCAGTTTCACGAAGCTGTATTCGTTCTTACGCAGGAACTGCCCAGTTGGCTTGACTGTGTTCTCAAATACATGTTTGACTTGGTCCCAATCCTCCCTGTAAATCCCGTCCTCCAGCGTCAGAAGAATATTCGCATAATCATGGCGGAAGCCTCTGAATTCATCATAGATTTTCTCCAGCTGAGCTGCATACTCCTTAAGCTGCACCAATTGGTCACTTCTGGACCTCTCCAGCTCTTTTTTTCGGATGTGATGATACTGGAACTGCATATACAGCAAAGCAACAACAACCAACAGCCACATGCTCAAGAGGATCATTCGATGGTAGGAGCTGTCATCCCCCGTTTGATTGCCAATGGACAAAATCGGATATACCGAAACAATAATTATGATGAACAAGACAATCACGGGGACAAAAATAATTTTACCGTACTCCCGCATGAGCTGTTTGCCTAACTGCGGAACAAAGCGACGTACCAGCCGAAGCAGAATTTCATTGAGAATGGGCGGAGCCATCGCCGTAAAAAGATACGGAAGATACTCGATATTGGCTGATGACTGCCGGAAGATCAACTGAACAAGCCAAGTGATTGGAATCGCGGCCAAATAGCCCAAAAATGAATTCATGATCAAGGCGTATGCCCCGTAAAAAATACCCAAAGCGGAAATTTGTTTATGATTTTTGTAGTAGGAAATGCCAACAAAACAGGCAAATAACGAAACTGCCCCCCAGACCCCGATGAAATACGTTGAAGCCCAGCCTACTATTAAAAAGACTGTTAACCACACTAACATTTCTCTGATCGTAAATGAGTAACGTGATACGGATTTAAAAATAAAAAAGAAGCTTAAAATTTGAATCGCCATAATCAGATTGAACATTACATGCACCACCAGCCGATAAAACCGCTTAAAAATTCAAGTAGCTATCTCCCTAAGTCGGTCTTTTTGTTACATTACTTCTCATTCTAAAACTAAAGTCCAAAAATGTCTCGTTCGAACAAAACAAAAAGCACCCCCATCAGGTATAAGCGAACCAAAGGTCCACTTTCCCCGAAAGAGAGGTGCTCTTAAATTTACCTCAGACGTTATATCACCGCAATTCCTTTCTCATCCTCTACTAGGACAGGCTGGATTGCAATTTTCTAAGCTGTACTCTCTGAATGCTTCTGTTCCTTCATGTGCTGCATGTACCGCCTGGTCTCTGCTACTACCACTCCTGATAAACCTAATAGAGCAATCAAATTCGGTAGCGCCATCAGCCCGTTCACAATGTCAGCGAGTAGCCAGATGGCCTCTAGCTTGATAAATGCACCAGAGGCGATCAAGAGTATAAATACAATGCGGTATGGCAGAATGGATTTCACACCGAACAGATAAGTCATACAGCGCTCACCGTAATAGTTCCAACCTAGAATCGTCGTAAACGCGAAAAGCATTAGACATAGCGTGAGAATCATCGACCCGTAAGGAATCGCAGTATCGAATGCGGCTTGGGTCATCATCGCTCCGCGTTCAGCGCCTTGCCATACCCCTGTTACGATCAAGGTTAATCCTGTTAATGTACAAATAATAATCGTGTCAAAAAAGGTTCCCGTCATCGACACAAGCCCCTGCTCCGCCGGCCACTTGGTCTTAGCAGCCGCCGCTGCGATTGGCGCGCTCCCGAGGCCCGATTCGTTGGAGAATACCCCGCGAGCGACACCGTTGCGGATTGCCATCATCACCGTAGCACCAAGGAAGCCTCCACCAGCCGCCGCTGGCTGGAATGCACTCTCGAAGACTAGCGCCACCGCATGCGGGATTTGGTCAGCAAAGGTGAACAGCACGACTAAAGCAGCAATGATATAAAGAATAGCCATCAATGGAACTACCTTAGTCGATACCTTGGATATGCTCTTAATCCCGCCAAGTGTAACCAAAGCGGTTAACACCGTCATAATCCCCGCCGTCACGATAGCCGGTACACCCCAGCTCGACTGCGTTGACGATACGATCGCATTCACCTGTGGAAATGTCCCAATACCGAATAACGCCACCAGAACCCCACTTATGGCAAAAAATACAGCTAGCGGCTTGAACTTACTGCCCAGCCCCCGCTCGATATAATACATCGGTCCGCCAGACACCTGACCTTTATCATCCGTCGTCCGGTACTTCACAGCTAATAAGCCTTCGGCATACTTCGTTGCCATTCCAAAGAATGCGGCCATCCACATCCAGAACAACGCTCCGGGACCTCCGACTTGAATCGCAGTGGCGACCCCGACGATATTCCCTGTACCAACCGTCGCAGCCAGCGCCGTCGCCAAAGCTCCAAAGCTCGATACGTCACCTTCACCTTCGTTCTTGGCCTTGAATACCAGCCTTAAGGCGAGCGGTAGCCGAATGACTTGCAGCAGCCCGAGCCGGCAGGTCAGCCATATTCCCGTCCCTACTAATAAGATGAGCAAGGGTGCTCCCCACACCCATTGGTTAATCTGCTCTAATACTTGCATTTGCTTCTCCCCCTCATGATGTTGCATTTTCCTAGAGTAGACATGAAAAAGAGTCAAATCCGAAGGATTTGACTCTGGGGACATTTTGCAGATTGTCGGTACGCCAACCTTTAGATATGTGAAACTAAGCACATAAAGGTTGAAGTTATATACCACATATAAATTCCGATACCGATCCCGCAATCCCTGTCCTTTTACCTGAGAGTTTTAACGCGGCGCTCATTGGCTGGTTACCCCGCCTGCGCGCGTATTGCCCCTTCGGTGCTCCATTAACGGAGTCTCTCCAGAGTCCTGTCCATTTACGGTCCTGCCTAAGGTTGGGTGTTCCCATCCCTATAGCGCCTGAGAGTTTAATGCCCCTTCGGCCAAGCCTTCCGCTTATCTCCCGTAAACTTCATCCAGTGTATATGCAATTAGACGCTAATCATTATAGATTCCCTAAGGCGATTTGGCAAGGATGTTCGCTATATTGACGATAATTACCACAGTAGAAGTAGATGACCCCTACAAGAAAGTCATCTTCTCATCCTACTAAATGTTCAGATTAATCCATTGCAATTAGCCGTCTAGTACCATTGCCTATCATTCTCGTACTTGGTAACATACTATTATTTAGGAATATATTAGGAGCATAGATAAAGGAGAGAAACTAATGACGATTCAGCAACAAGCAGCCCTGCAATCGATGATTGAATGGCTGGAGCACGAGAATGAACTTGGACGGAAGCCCAGCAAAATAGAGATTGCAGGAGAGTTTGAGCTGCATAATATGCACTACTATATTTTCAAGTACAAGAAATCATTGTTAGGAAAATGGCTGCTAGGAGTCTGCGGCGGATATGAGGATCCATCCGATACAGAGCACTGTGGTCATATCTTCAGCGAGATGCAGCCTTATGACTCGGCAACTGCAGAACAAGAAGCCATCGCAATGGTGGAGATGATCAGGGAATACTGGATGAAGCAGGCGGCTGCCATTGAGGCAGAGCACGAGGATACGGAAGAGGAGGAAGGCCCATCCGGCATTTTCAACGGATTCGTGCTGTTGAATACTCATGAATGCGATCTCGAACAGATCAAGGCGAATTTACTGGAAGACTGGGGCATCGTCTGTCCTCCTACTGATGAGGAGGAATCGAGCTCTGCGACAGAGAACGAGGGAATTCTTGTCTTCGAAGCAGATGGATTCACCTTAGCGCTCAGTTTCGTAGATGCACCCGTACCAGATGGGGAGGCCGAGCATAACGCAGAAACGAACTATCTCTGGAAAGAGGCCGCTCAGGTAACAAAGACACATGTCGCACAGATTATCTTAGCTGTCTTTACACGTTCCGGCTCGTCTCTTGATAGTGGTAAGCTGTATACGAAGCTCGCGGCAAGCTGCTTGAAGCTGCCTAATGCGATAGGAATATATACCGCAGGGACCGTATTCCAGCCAGAACCGTATATAGAGATGGCCGAGCTCATGAAGCACGATGACATATTGCCACTGCTGAACCTTGTCTACTTTGGTCTGGTTGGAACAGAGACCGGTATGGGGGCATATACCTACGGCTTGAGAGCATTCGGCAAAAATGAGATTGAGATCATCGATAGCCAGGCGACTCCGAGCGAGCTGCGTGATTTCCTTATCGATATTGCCGATTATGTCGTTACACATAATGTCACTCTACGGGACGGTGAGACGATTGGCTTCTCCGAAGAACAGAAGCTGGCCATCACCCGTTCCGAAGGTGTATATGTTGATGGGGATAGTCTGAAGATAAAATTCTGAGGTTG
>DASYFA010000328.1:0-5477 GCA_036498705.1 Paenibacillus sp. | reverse complement strand
CCGTGCACAAGCGATCGTACGTCTTCAGGCTTTCATATGAATAAAGCTGCTTTATAAGTTTAAGAGCTTTTCTGGGTGAAACCGGGAAGGCTTTTTTTGACATGCTAGAATTTATAACTTTTCGAGAGATTGGTGAAATCAAATTAGGGTGCAGGGAACGGAGCGAAATGAACGGACACAGGAGACCTTAATGATGCCAAAAGCACTCAAAATGCAGGGTGAACGGACACAGCAGCTCTTATCATGCTAAACATAAGCCATATACTCATGATTCGAATGGAATAAGGGCATCTAGGTCCGAAAAACGGCTAATCTATGAGCATACCAAACAATAAGGTCTCTCATGTCCGTTATGCATCTCCTATCCACCGATATATAAGTTCACACAATAAAGGACCGTCGGGTGATCCCTTGACGGTTTTTCTCATTGGTGATTTATTTTAAATTTTAAGCAAAAAAGGGTTTACAAGGAAACTAGTAATTCATATACTAGAAGGAATATTTCGTAAAATAAATTTTTATGAAATGTTATTTATGAAATTTTATTTCATAAAATGAATTAAACAGGGGAATGAGGCGGTGATACGATGACCGAGGTATAACTCTGCGGTGTGCATTTGATGTATTTTAAACTTTTAGTTATGGGGAAGGGAAGTGCAATGCATGGTACGTAGGTTATCATTATTTAGCAGACCTCTAAGCGTAGTACTCATAATAAGTTTAATTGTAAGCGCATTCATACCAATTGCGGTAAAGCCAGTATATAGTGCTGTCTACCATGAAGGAGAGACTGTAGATGTGCTGACAGAGCAGAGTAATTCAGACCCTCAAATCATTGAACAATCCATGCCAACGGGTGAAGCCGCGCGTCTGGAGATTGAACCAAGTCCTGTGGTCATACCGACCCATTCTACACAGACGTTCACAGCGAAGGGTTTTGATACAAACGCTAAGGAACTAGAAGTGCCGCAAGATCAGATTAACTGGAGTATCAAATCGGACAGCGTACCGGGGATAGGCACTTTAGTGGATGGGACGCTAACAACAGGGGATCAACCGGCAACAGGTGTCATCGAGGCTGTGTATAACGGGATCACCGCGGAAGTGAACGTGATCGTCGAAGCCCCCTCGCTCATGGCATCCGCCAATACGGCATGGACCCAAGTGTTCGAGGACTTTGAGGATATCGGTGATGTTCGCGTCACGTCCGTACAGTCGAATTCCGCGGTTCTGACGCAGTCAGAACGTCCAGCTCCAGTGAAATACGGATTGAAGGCTGGCAAGCTCGAGTATGATTTTACGGGGATGGGAGGGACTTCGGCGGCCTATATCCGATTTAAAAATGCAGAAGGAAAAGATGGACGAGAGATCGCAGGAAAACCGAAGAAGATTGGCTTCTGGGTTTATGGTGAAGATAAAAAGCATTGGATTCGCGGCCAAGTGCAGGATCAGTTGGGAGGACAATTTACGCTTGATTTTACCGGGAGCAGTGAAGTGCTAAATGGTTGGCGTTACGTTACAGCGGATATACCGTCTAGCAACTTTCCAATCAAACTGAATTATATATATCTGGTAGAGACGAGCAATAAAACCTCGGGCACTCTTTATGTGGACCAGGTGAGCGCTGTCTATGAAAATACCGATATGTTCGGGTTGGAATGGGCGGGCGTGATGCCGATGGGGGTAGGTGAATCGCTGCAAGCTCAGGTGCTCGTCACGCGAAAAGGATATGCCGAACCACAGCTTGTAGACGGTAACGTCACCTACACAAGCAGCAATGAGAATGTGGCGACCATCGATACGATGGGTAGGATCAAGGCGGTCGGAACGGGGGAGACGGAATTGACGGCCACGTATAATACCTTTTCAACCATCTATCGGTTGGTCGTCTCGGATCAATCTGTGCTACCGGATGCCCTGCAGATGGAAGGACCGGCTTCACTTGTTCTTACAGAAACAGCCAAACTAAAGGCGTTTGCGATCTTTGGAACGAATGAACCTGTCGATGTATCATCGGATACGGTATTTACAGGGGAAGAGGGAAGCCCAGTGGCTGTGGTCACGGGCCAGACGATTCAAGCGAAAGCGATCGGGGCGATGAACATCACTGCTAATTATAAAGGACGGAAGCATAGCTATACCGTACAAGTTAAGGCAGGAGAATTAAAAAGCATTGAAATCGCCAATCTATTTTCCGTGATTATAGGTGGTGACTCCGTGAAGGCTAAAGTCTTCGGTGACTATAAGATTGAAGGGAAAAAAGAAATACCTTCGGGGGCAGCGTTCACGAGTGCGAATCCAGCCATTGCAACAATCGATTCACTCACCGGTGAGGTGAAGGCCGTATCGCCGGGCACGACCTTGATTAAGGCTACGGTGGAAGGAAAAACGGCGCAACAGCTTGTCGTCGTAACGAATCCGCCTGCTCATCCGAAGCGGGAGTTGCGAGGGGCATGGATTGCTACCGTTGAGAATATTGATTGGCCGACTAAAAACGTATTTGATCCGGAGCAGCAAAGACAAGACTTTATTCGCCTCATCGATCAATTGCAAGACACTGGCATCAATGCTGTATTCGTTCAAGTCCGGCCAACAAGCGATTCCTTCTTCCCTTCGAAATATTTCCCATGGTCGCACTGGCTAACGGGAGAACAAGGGAAGGCGCCTAGCGACGGCTACGACCCGCTTAAATTTATGATAGAAGAGACACATAAACGCAATATTGAATTCCATGCTTGGATTAATCCTTACCGGATTAGCATGCATGATAATCCGAACCTGCTCGCACCTAATCACCCTGCGAGGCTCCACCCGGACTGGGTTGTTGCCAATGGCGGCAAGCTGTACTTTAATCCCGGCGTAGCCGAGGCCAAAGATTATATTATCAACGGCGTGAAAGAAATTGTAGAGAATTATGATGTCGACGGCATTCATATGGATGATTATTTCTATCCTTATCCGGGCAATGAGCCTTTTAACGACAGCAAGCAGTATGATGCATACAAAACGAATGGCGGGACGATGAATCTTCAAGACTGGCGTAGAGATAATGTGAATTCCATCGTGAAGGGTTTGCATACAGGCGTTAAGCAAATCAAGCCTTACGTGAAATTCGGTATCAGCCCGTTCGGTATTTGGCGGAACAAGGGAACAGACCCTACAGGCTCAGATACGGCAGGTCAGGAAAATTATGACGGTCTATTTGCCGATACGAGAACATGGATGAAAGAAGGTTGGGTGGATTATCTCGCGCCACAGATCTACTGGCATTTTGGATATTCCGCCGCGGCTTACGAGAAATTAATGGATTGGTGGACCAAGGAAATTAACGGTCAAAATGACGGTTCAGGCAAACACGATATTCAACTCTACATTGGTCAGGGAGCCTACCGCGTAGGCGAGGATAACTGGAAGAACCCAGATCAGCTGCCGGCGCAGCTGCGATTTAATAATGATTATGGGGATAAGGTTTCAGGGAACATCTTGTTTAGTTCGTCAGATGTTCTCGCGAACCCGCTTGGTGTGAGAGATGCAATTGCATCGATGTATGCTCGGCCAGCACTTATTCCCGTCATGCCGTGGATAAAGGGAGATGTGCCAAATGCACCGGAAATCGTCGGATTAAGCGAGGTTTCTGGAGCGAAGCAACTGGCTTGGAAAGATAGCGGAAGCAGTCAGCCTACTTATTATGGGGTGTATCGAGCATCAGGTCTTGAAGCGCCTGATGTTAATAATACCGCGAATCTTTTGGACACGGTCCGAAGAACAGAGGGTCCGATTCAGACCTATACGGACAATACAGCTGTTCCGGGTCAAGTCTATACCTATGCGGTAACGGCGGTCAGCCGATTGCATGTGGAGAGCGTCATGAGCAATACGATTTCTGAACCTACGACATCGCCGCCACTTTTGGGCATTGAATTAGGTGAATTAACAAGTATGATCATTCCGCAAACCCAGCAGGTTCATGTTTTTGGCACGAATGTGTTTGGCGACAAAGAGGAACTCACATCCGGTATTGCATTTCAAAGTTCTGATGCCAGAGTTGCAAGCATAAGCCCATCGGGTCTTATCACGGCACATGCAGCTGGAATCACCACAATAACGGCTACGTATCAAGGATTCAGCGCGACGTATAGCCTATCTGTCTTTGCGTCCCCGATCCAAGAGCTGAAGCTGAATCCATTAACTGACATGAGCGTTGGCAACACTCAGCAAGTGACAGTGAGTGCTGTGCATGAGAGTGGGCAGGAAGAGGTTCTGACTTCGGATGTCGCATTCACGAGCACGGAACCGGCGATCGCTAGCATAAGCGAATCAGGCCTTATCACAGCACATGCAGCTGGAGTAACCACGATAACAGCTACGTATCAAGGATTTAGCGCGACGTATAGCCTATCCGTCTTGGCGTCCCCGATCCAAGAGTTGAAGCTGAATCCATTAACTAGTATGACCGTGGGTAACACTCAGCAAGTAACAGTAAGTGCTGTGCATGAGAATGGAGAGGAAGAGGTTCTGACTTCGGGTGTCACATTCACGAGCACGGAACCGGCGATCGCTAGCATAAGCGAATCAGGTTTGATCAAGGCGCTCGCTCCGGGAACGACGGTGATTACAGCGGCTTACCAAGGCAAAAGCGTATCCTATACGCTGACGGTTCAATCCCAGCCGACAACGAATCCGGGGCCGGGGACATCCACTTCGAATCCTGCGCCTAGCACGCCAGCGGCTCCAAAGCCGAAGCCATCGGATGTCTATACCGTAACGGAGAAGGAATTAATGAATGCCCCAGCTGGTAAGCTGAACATATCGGCAGGAACGGGTAAGAGCCAGGTACAATTACCGGCTAATGTAGCGGAGCGTTTGGGCGAACAAGGTACGGTCCATCTTGACTTTGACGGAATGGCAGTATCCATACCGATTTCTGTCTTACAGGAAGCTGTGAAGCAGGCACAACTCACCAGCACGGTGGACGTCCAGATCGGCGTAGCGCTTAAGCGACTGGATACCGTGCAAATAACGAACCTCATGACCGATGTGCAAAAGCAAACCGATGCAGTTGTATCCGGCGAACAAATCGTAACACTCCAAATCTTTGTCCTATCTAAAGATGGGACAAAAACGGAACTTAAAACATTTAATCAACCAATAACACTTACGCTCCCAATTCCTAAGACTGCAAAGGCTTCACGCGTTGGGATTTATGGCATTGATGAGCAGAAGCGCATTCAATATGTGGGTGGAACGCTAACGGAAGGGAATCGTATAACAACCGATGTTTCGCAGTCAGGTCAATATGGCGCGATGTCATACGACAAGTCGTTTACTGATGTTGATTCGCGACATTGGGCAGAACAAGTGATTAAAGATATGGCCGCAAGACATGTCATCAAAGGTTTACCAGATGGGACGTTCTCTCCGAACAAAGAGGTCACCCGAGGTGAATTCGTCTCCTTACTCGTTCGTCTTATGAAGTT
>DASYFA010000327.1:0-9002 GCA_036498705.1 Paenibacillus sp. | reverse complement strand
ATATCTCCTTTTTGCAGGGCCGCCAGGAACCGACCAATCCACTCTTCCTTAATAGCTTCATGGCGAACGTCCAGCCTGTCCCTAATCCCCAGCTTGCTTCGCGCACGGCTGATCAGCTTGCGACAGTTCGCTTCACTCTTGCCAATCACCTCTGCAATATCGGCATATTCGAATCCTAACGCTTCGCGGAGCACGAACACCGTCCTCTCCACAAATGAAAGTCGTTCAAGTAATACGAGCATCGCATAAGACAGCAGTTCTTCGCGCACCACCGATTCAAACAGCTCATCCCCCGAAGTTGGGATTGGTTCAGGTAGCCGAGGCCCAAAGTATTGTTCCCGCCGTTTTCGCGCCGATTTCAGCACATCAAGACAGCGATTCGTCACCATTTTGCATAGATAGGCCTTCGGTTCAGCGAGACGCTGTAGATCTATGTCATGTACCTTCAAGAATACGTCTTGCACCGCATCTTCGGCATCGGAAGCTGTCCCGGTCAACTGGTAGGCAAGCGTAAACAGCAGTCCCTTATATTCGGTATAAAGCTCCTTTATCTGCATCTTACTCCTTCCCTCCTAGTACCCAAACTAGTTAAAAGAACACTGTATTTTAATCGTCTATAACAAGCCGTACTATTGTACTACTGCCTTATTTCAGCAAACTTGCCGACTTCCATGTAAACTCCCTGAGACGCCAGCCCAGTTTGCCTGTAAAGATCATATCGATTCCCCATGCCCGTGTCCATGCCATTCCGCGCTGCGGCCCCAGACCAAAACAGAAAAAATCCATGAATCTCTTATGTGTAGGAGCCGGGTGCCCCATCAGGTCTGCTGCTATAACTTGAGCCAGTCGGGACGCTTGGGCTGTCGCTTCCTTGCATGTCTTACCGTCGGCAAGTCCACTGGCCGGATCAACAATCTCCGCACAATCACCTATAGCGTATAAGCCCGGAGCCCTCTGCACACGGTAGCTGGCATCTACGGCAATGTACCCATCAGCAGTAAGTGGTACGCCCAAGCTGCTTAGCATGGGATTCGGCAAAAGCCCTAATGTCCACACACATAAACCAGAAGGGATTATACTGCCATCCGACAGTTTCAGCACCCCATCCTTCTCCTGCAACACTTTACGGTTATGCAGCACCGTAACTCCACCCGCTTCAAGCATCCGCTCCAGCTTGGTTCCTACTTTGACGGGACCGTCCGGGAATAACCTGTTATTTGCATTAATAAGCATCACAGTTACCGCATTCGGCTCCAAGCCCAGTGCATTCACATCCTCACGAGCCGCATAAGCCAGTTCGGCGGAGGTTTCAATACCGCTTATTCCCGCACCAGCTACAGTAATGGTCATGAGTCGTTCACGTTCCGCCCGATCCTCCATCATCGTGGCCTTTCTTAGATTCGCCCTCCACGTCTCACGAATGCTATGTGCAGCAGCCAGACCTGTCAAGGCGATCCCCCCTTGTTCCGAATCAGGCTGACGTATGATGCTGCCTGCAGCCAGTACGAGAATATCGTATTCCATCACTAGCTCATTGCCCTGATTATTCACATAATGTACTCTTCTAGCATCGGATTCAATTCCAGTCACCGTGGCCTGAACAAAATCCACACCTTGCGGCAGCAGTCTCGCTAGCGGAACCGTAATCTCCTCATTCTCCACTGCCGCCGGCTTAAAGAGCAGCACCTTCCGCAGATGATAAGGATGTTTATCCATCAGAATGATCCGCAGTGTAGGGAGCCCCTCCCGACTGCCAAAAGCTTTTTCTATGGCCTTAACAGCATTAATTCCTGCGTATCCCCCGCCAATGACAATGCATCTTATCTCCTTCATATTCATCACTACTCCTTATACTCCGTTATGTACATAACACGAGATAAGGGGTTATTTTGTGACAAGAGGTACAAACTTTCTGAAGCATGCAACTAGTGCTATTGTTGAAACTCCGCAATATAAATGAATAAAGACAGCCAATAGCAATACTTGAACTGCATTGGGTTCAGTGGATGACAGCCTAACAAAATGTTGAGAAATCATCAACAGTTTGCAAATCAAAAAGTAAGAATATGAACAAGGCCGTACTTTCTTCATATATTAATCTAAGCAGAAGAATGATGTTCAGAGAGGAGGAGGGTTCGCGAGTGGAATCAAATTTTGGTGTCATACTCAAATCACTGCTGCAGAAGAACTCGCTATCCATGCGGAAGCTGAGTATATTGACGGGGATCGATACAGCGACTATATCTCGTATCGTAAATGGCAAGCAACCTGCCAAGCCAAACCACCTAAAGCTATTTGCGGAACATCTGCATGTGCCGCTGGGAATGCTCGTCGAAGCAGCCATGCTGGATGGCAATGAGTTCGAAAGGGAACGACTCACCGATCTTCATCACTCCATTAATACGATTCAAGACATTCTTGCCTCCTCATCGAACTTCGACCCGCAGTATACAAAAGAACGCGTTCAGCAGGAATTAGAGAAGTACGAGCAATATGCCCGGACTACCGAAGGCAAGCAAATGATTCGCGATGACTTTCATTCCAAGGTAGAGCAGGTGAACGGTGCCGGACCCTTCATCGAGAAGCTGAATCGGATGTTCGAGCAGTATTGTCATGAGGATATATCTGCTGAGGAACAGGCCGTACTCGGCAGCGGACTGTTATATTTCATCTCTGCCGTCGATATCATTCCAGATTATTTATTCCCGATCGGCTACGTTGATGATGCGATTGCAGTCCAGCTCGTCATGGAACGTCTCTCCCGAATTGATGATTCTGCTTCATAAACAACAAAGAAGATAAACAAAGTTCAGATAGAACAGCGTTTATGCTAAAAATACAAACACAGCGCGTACCGACATCGGTACGCGCTGTTTTAATAATTGAAATTGTGTGCCTACAATGCCATATCATCCACTTGATCGAGCCAGTTCTCAATGCTGCCGATGACCGAAGTAACACAGCCATCCTCGAATGGGGAGATCAGACCCGCCACCTTTACCAATTCGGTAAAGGACAAGCTGCCGCCTTGACGACATAGGCGCAAATAATCCGACCAAGCTGCCCCACGGTCCTCATGCATCTTCTTCCAGAACTGAAATGCGCAAATTTGCGCAAGCGTATAATCGATATAATAGAACGGCGTCGAGAAAATATGCCCTTGCTTCTGCCAGAAGCCGCCGAGTTCCAAATATTCGTTATCCGCATAATCACGATGCGGCAAATATTTACGCTCAATATCACGCCATGCCTGCTTACGTTCAGCTGGAGTAGCATCCGGATTCTCATAGACGAAGTGCTGGAATTCATCGACCGTAACGCCGTATGGAATAAAGATCAGGCCGCTTGCCAAATGGTCAAAGCGGTATTTATCCGCTTCTTCTTCGAAGAAGCGGTCCATCCACGGCCAAGTGAAAAATTCCATACTCATGGAATGAATTTCACAGGCCTCATACGTTGGGAAGCTGTACTCCGGCACCAAGAAGCTTCTGCTCTCGTATACTTGGAATGCATGACCTGCTTCATGGGTCAGAACATCAATATCTCCAGAAGTACCATTGAAATTGGAGAAAATATACGGTGCTCCGTAATCGCCAATATAGGTGCAATAGCCACCACTTTGTTTGCCTTTTTTGCTGACGAGATCCATCAGTTCATTATTCTGCATGAAGGAGAAAAATTCATCTGTCTCTGGAGATAGCTCGGCGTACATGGTCTTCCCATGGTTCACAATCCAATCGGGATCGCCCTTCGGCTTCGCATTCCCCGACTTAAAGCTGATATTCTCATCGTAGTAGAGCAGTTTCTCCACGCCGATGCGATTACGCTGGCGTTCCTTCAGCTTCGTCGTAACAGGCACAATATATTCCAGTACTTGAGCACGGAAATTAGCGACCATCTCGGCATTGTAGTCCGTCCGGTTCATTCTAGCATAAGCAAGCTCAACAAAATTATTATAGCCCAGCTTCTTCGCTATTTTCGTCCGTACCTTCACCATATCATCATAGATACGATCTAGCTTCTCCTCATTCTCGGCCATGAAGCCAGAGCGTGCTTCCTCAGCTCTCTTCCGCAGGTCACGATCCGTAGATTGCATGAAAGGAACCAATTGCGAAAGTGTACGTTCCTCACCTTCGAACGGAATCTTCGCGGAAGCAATCAACTGAGTATACTCCGTCTGAAGCTTATTCTCCAGCTGCAAATCCTCAATAATCTCGGGGCTAAATGTCTTAAGCGACAGCTCGGCCAGTTGGAATAGCTGCTTCCCCCACTTCTTCTCCAGTTCAGCTCTGAATTTCGATCCCACTAGTGCTCGGTAATAGTCGTTGATAAATTCTAGAACGATAGGGTCAACCTCGTCATAATAATCATTCTCCGCCTTATAGAATTCATCATTCGTATTGATCGAATGACGGATACTAGCGATGGTATGTATCGAATCATACTCGGTGCGAAGCTTGTTAATCGCGGACATGGCGAGATCCTGCTCTTCATAGCTATCCGCAGAATTGAAGGAGTTCAAAAGTTCCTTGAACTTCAATTCGAAATCTTTGACGTCCGGGCGCACATAAGGATATTCGCTAAATTTCATCGTACAATTCAACCTTCTTTCTTATCGTTAAATATTTCTTATTTATATTCCACAACTATCCAATATTTCCTTCCGTTTAGCCCTGATATTCCGGGTTTCTGGAAATCAGGTTTGGGACTACGTTATAATATATTTAGCAAGCTATCATTATATATGAAAAGGACGACAGATATGATAGATAATCCATTAGAACAAATGAAGACTATGCAAAAGAAGATAACTCGATTTCTAATGATGTATAAATTTGCTCTACAGGAAGTGGAGACGAAGATTGATATTTTGCAGGAAGAATTTCAGTTGCTACATGACTATAATCCGATTGAGCATACCAAGTCTAGATTGAAAACCCCAGAGAGCATTATGAAGAAGCTGTACCGCAAGGGTGGAATAAACTCGTTAGACGACATTAAGCACACCATTAAAGATATTGCCGGTATTCGCATCACCTGTTCTTTCATATCGGACATTTACCGGATCAGTGAAATGCTGCAGAGCCAGCAGGACCTGACAACCGTGTCCGTCAAGGATTATATTAAAAACCCGAAACCGAACGGTTATAAGAGCCTGCATCTGCTAGTAGAGGTCCCTGTATTTATGTCCGATCGCGTAGAACCAGTCTGCGTTGAGATTCAGATCCGCACAATCGCCATGGATTTCTGGGCCAGCCTGGAGCATAAAATCTTCTATAAATGCAATGAGACGGTACCGGGCGAGCTGTTGAAAGACTTGAAGCTAGCCGCCGATACCGCCTATGAGCTTGATCTGAAGATGGAGCAGCTTCAAAATGAAGTCAATGAAATCAAGCTGTCCCAGCATTCAGAGTCAAATTTTCTTAATGAACTGCTGATCGATAACGAGAAGTTCAAGATTCCTGATCATCTCTTGAAGCTAGCGCTAGAGGAGAGCCGGAAAGATGAGGATTCGCAGCCACATTCCGACTTATAACGAATGGTAACTTAAGACACTGCTTTACGGTAAACCCGGAGCCATTTCGGACCAATAGACAATGGTAATAGTATCCCCGCCAACAAAGTGATCGGCAGCTGCAGGTTCGCTACGACAGCTGCCAAGCTGCCGACATTTTGTAATATTAATCCAAGACTGCTCGAGGTAGCTGATATGATCGCAGTTAACAGCGATAGCAGAACAAATAACACGATCAGCCCAGCCCAGTGGATATGGATTATGCAGATTGCTTCTTTCTTCTTGCAGCGAAGTAAGCTTCGATTAACAGTTGGCAGCCTACGGCGACAACAAAGGGGATCCAGGAATACTTCCAGTTCCACATGAATCCGACTAAGAAGAAGGCGCCGATGCAAAATATCCATAATGCACCGGAAATACTTCCACTAACAACATAGGGATACTGTAAGATAACGCACGCCTCTTGTTCATGCCATAATCATGTGCGGTCTCCTGTGTGAGACCGAAATAGATAAATATCGGAGCGGCCACCAAAACAAAAGGAATAGCAAACAATAATGTTCTATACAGATCTTCATATTGTAAATAGGCAATTCCGCCAAGCATTAAGCCTAACAATGTACACACAGAAGCGATCGTATATCCGATAACATGCTTCTTATCTAATGGAACCTGTTTGAACATAGCTTCATTGAATTTCGCCTCGGAGGCTTTTTTAAGGCTATCGATCAGTTCGCTCATATCCCCCAGATCGGAAACCGCCTTTTCAAAGGCTGTATTTGCTTTGTCGCCTTTAGCGATTAAATCATTTATTTTCTCCAGTAAATTTCCGCGAATTTCTTCCTTCAATTCACTTAGTTGTTTCGTCTCATAAATATCAGCGAATAAATGGTCTACATGTTTCTTTATTCTATCTTTCATTTCCATCGATCCTCCCCTTAATTAATTTATCAATGATTTCTTTAGTGAATTCCCAGTCCTCTTGATTTTGCCGATATATATTTTTGCCCATGTCGGTAATGCTATAGTATTTCCTTCTTCCCCCCTGGGTCTCGTCCCCCCAATAAGAAAGAATATTTCCGTCCTGCTCCAGCCTTCTGAAGCTCGAATAGAGCGTAGCCTCCTTTAATTCATACAGGCCTTCGCTCATCTCTATAATCCTCTTGTAGATCTCATACCCATAACTATCCCCATTCATCAGAATCCCAAGGACAATCGTATCGGTATGACCTCTTAGCAAGTCGGATGAAATTTTTCCGCTCAAGTAAGCCACCCCCTGGATATAAATATATATAATAGTACTATGACTGTCAAGGTAATGTTCCAGGCGTAGATATATATCTAAAAAAGCGTGCACCGGCTCATACCGGTACACGCTGTGAATAGCTTGTTTTGATTGTCTAAGATATCCGATCTAGTTTACAGGAATCGTATAGAAGACACGCTTCCCCTTCTTATCTGTGAACCAAATCAACTGATTGTCAGTGACAATAGGTTCACATTCGGACAACAGTAATCTTGGAACAGCTTGCACTTCACCGACCACATTCCCACTTCCGTCGACTTGTACATATTTAACGCCAAGCGGTGTGCGCTGCTGGTCAAACTCTTGCCATAATACGATAAAATGGTCACTATCGATTTTAACAATCTTCGGAATGGAGCCCATTTTATCAGAGCCAGTGGTATATTGCGCTAACGTTATATTTTTAACTGCCCCCGCACTCAGATTCGTCCTTGGCACTGCTGCGATCATAATATCGCGGATATCCTCTTCAAGTCCCACCAGCTCGAAATTAGTATATTTCTGGACCTTAGAATGATCGACTGTATTGTATGCCGTTAGATAATGTGTCGAAGAAATCTCAAATCCACCAACAGAAACTCCCGTTGCATTTGCTCCGATACTTCCTGGAATCTTTACCAAGTCCACCTTACTGTACTGTGTCCCATTGCCCTTATGGAGTACGATGGAACGAGGGTAGGCATCTCCATGGTCCACCAACACATGATCCTTGCCATCATATTTGACATATTGATCAAAGGAATGGCTAACGTGGTTCTTCTGGAACTGACCGGTATCATTGGTTAGGCGCATTGTTGCTGTATTGATAATCAGGGTCAACTGAGATTGATGGTTCAGTCCGTCCGGGGTCGTATATCTGAGACGCGACGTATGGAATACCAGTTCATCTCCATTCTCATCCATCTTGCCGGATCCGGAGCGGAACGGTTGAATCGTGTAACTCTGCCCGCCTGTGACTGAGACACTGTCGATTCGATTGAAGCTCTTGTCGTAGCGTACGACCCGAATCACTTCTTTATTGTCATTCTCTTCCTTGTTGTCCTGACCATAAGCGATATAGTTATATTGTTTGCCGCTATAGAACGCTCCATAGTACTCGAGCTCAATCGGCAGCTTCTGGCTTGTCGTTACTTTAAAACCGGGATCATACGACTCGATATGTACGTTGTTCTCATCTACGGTAATGCTCCTGAAAGTTCCATCATTATTATGGATCAAGTGGGAGCTAACAGGGCTGCTCGATCTTGAGAAATAAGAAACGACAGCATTGTTTCCCTCGACATCTACGCCAACAGCCCGGTAGGCATGCTCAGGAAGTTGTGGCTCAACAATAATCTGATTCTTTTCCTGATTGAAGGAGACATCCAATTTTAATAGGCCAGCCAAATCCCTTAATTGAAAATAATTACTCCCTCCAATATTGTACGCTTGGATAGAGTGTATATCTCCGTTAATCATAATCTTGGATGCCGCCTGCTTCGCTTTATAAGTCTTATTCGGACTGTAATAAGGAGCTCTAGGCGCCCCATCAGGTACATAAGCGACACCTGGCAATAGTTCAATCGCATTTAGATGATTATCCAAAGATATGTTGAATTGACTGTCTGTCCCCGACAAGTAACTCGCCAAATCGCGTAGCCGGAAATAATTGTTGTTCTGAATTTTGAATCCCGTACTCCATACCTGTTCGCCATCAATGAGGACGACACTGTCGCTCACCTTAGCATTTACCGAGTTATCCGCGTAACTCGAAGTTACGTTCACCGATAATGCTAAACATAGAACCACTAACAACATCCCAATTCTTTTCATTATGACCTCCATATTGTAATATTTCCCCTGCTGAGGCAGGAGCTTCTTCTAATATATCGACTTCGGACGTGGAATTTTTTATGAAAATTGTACTATGTATCTTGTGAATATAATTCCAAAGCACCAATACCCATTAAGTTTATAAAAAAAAGAGCAGCGATAATCGCTGCCCTATAATCTTACTCAGCTACCGACATAGACTAGCTGAAACTGTTGAACCAGCAGATCGGTAAAATGCGCGGCATGTGTGGCGACATCATCGAGATTATCATCGAAGCTGTTGGCCGTCACGTCGCCATGTCCGGCGATATCCGATACCGCCTTCACGGCTAATACCGGGATTCCATACTGAGCAGCGGCTTGCACAAT